>JAAAPE010000101.1 GCA_009908385.1 Gammaproteobacteria bacterium | reverse complement strand
GGCATCAGGTTGTAGAACTGGAAGATGAAGCCGATGTGGTTCGAGCGCCACTTCGCCAGCGCCCTCGAGCCCAGCCGCTCGATGCGCTGGCCGCTGACGTGGATCTCGCCCGCGCTGGGATGGTCCAGCCCGCCGATCAGGTTGAGCAGGGTGGTCTTGCCCGAGCCCGACGGACCCATCAGTGCGGCAAACTCGCCGGTCTCGATCTCGAGATCGAGTTGTTTGAGGACCTCGATCCGCTCGCGTCCCCGGTGGTAGGTCTTCGTCACGCCCTTGAGCTCGACGATGTGTTCCAGCGTCTTTTCGTTCATGTTGCTCATCTCCATGCCTGTCCGGTCCACCGGAAACGTACCGGGTTCATCCATCACCGGCGACGCGCACGGCCTCGCCGTCTTCGAGTTCGGTCTCGCCCGGGTTCGCGACCAGCCGCTCGTTGCCGGCCAGGCCGGCCGTGATCACGACCCGACCACCCTCGCGGGCGCCGGTTCGCACCGCACGGCGCTCGATCCGTCCCGAGTCGACGACGAGCACGTAGTCGTTTCCGCTTGCGCTGTAGACGGCCGATTCGGGCACGGTCTGAACGCGCATCAAGGCCTGCTCGTTCGCCCCCGTTTCGGCGCCGCCTTCGAGAAAGCGCACGCTCACGCCCATGTCGGGCAGGATGCGGCTGTCCTTCTCGAGCAGCTCGACGCGAACGCGAACCGTCGCCTTGTCGCGATCGGCCGACGGCACCACGCGCTTGACCTCGGCCGGTATGCGCCAGTCCGGATAGGCGTCGAGCCGGGCAACGACGGACTGGCCCGTTTCGACCCGGTCGATGTAGCTTTCGTTGACGTCCACCTCGATCTCGAGCGAGTCCATGTCGACGATCGTTCCCACCCCGGTGCGGGTGAATCCGCCGCCGGCCGATACCGGGGAGATCATCTCGCCCACTTCGGCGGTCTGCGCGACGACCACGCCAGAGAATGGCGCCCGGACGGTCAGCTCGTCGACCAGTTGCTCCTGCAGCCGAACCTCCTGCCGGGCGACCTCGACATCGCTCTCGCGGCTGGCCAGGCGGGCTTCCAGGCTTCGGGCGTTCGTTTCGGCCCGGTCGACCTCGGATTGCGAGACGAGGTCGCGCCGGTTCAGTTCCTCCTGCCGGCGCAGCGTGCGTCTCGCGTCGTCGAGCTGCACCCGCAGCTCGGCCAGGGCGGACTCGGCCGCGGACAGCCTGGCGCGGGACAGGTCGAGCCGGGCGCGTTCGGTCTCGTCGTTGAGACGCGCGATGACCTGGCCCTTTTCGACCTGCATACCTTCCTCGATCAGGACTTCCTCGAGCTTGCCGGTGACTTCCGCGGAGACGGCCGCCTGCCGGCGCGCGACCACGTAGCCGGAGGCATCGAGCACGCTGGCCTGGCCGGCCGACGCGCCGGTCTCGGCAGTCTGCGGCCGGACGGTTTCGACCATCGGCGCACGCTTGGTCGCGAACCACCAGGCGGCGGCCGCGGCCGCGAGCACCAGGGCGATGATCAGGACCACGACCGGCCAGCGGCGGCCTGCCTGTTCTTCGCGGACCGCGTCGCGGTCGATCCTGAGCCTGTCGATCAGCGTGTCGTCGCCCATGTCGCCTGTGTTCCCTCTCGGCCTTTTGCCAGTGAGTGTCGCAAAAAGGTGTTTCGGTTCGATGCCGTTTCAATATAGGCGCCCGCCCGTTCCGGAGCCAGTGACAATTGTCATCGCGAATCGGGGACATCCCTCACTGTTGCGCCGTCATGGTGATCTCGACAATGCCACGTACTGCCATGCAAGGCATGGATGCCAATAACGAACCAACGAAGCAACGAAGCAACGAAGCAACGAAGCAACGAATCAACGCAACGCAAGGAGGTCCATCGATGAAAGCCCTCATGATTCTGCTCGCCACGCTGTTCGCGACGAGCGCGCAGGGCGAGGCCGCATTCTCCTGGAGCGAATTCACCAAACGCACTGCCGCGGCGGTCCGGGCCGGCGAGCAGTCCGCCCTGGTCGAGCTCCAGGCCGAGCGCCGGGATGAACCCGCCGAACCGCACGAATGGAACGCGTACTGGCGCGCCTACCTGAACTACCGTGCCGCCTACCTGGCCGGCGAAGACGAGCCGGACGAGGAGCGTCTCGAGGCCTGCGTCGAAACCGCCGAGCAGGCGGTCGAGCGCGGCGAGAACAGCGGCGAGTCCCACGCCTTGCTCGGCCTGTGCTACGGGCAGCTGGCCGGCACCGGCATGATGGCCGGCATGCGCTACGGCTCCAAGGCCCAGGCCGCGCTCGACGAGGCACTGCTCCTCGCGCCCGACAATCCGCGCGTGCTGCTGGCCGCCGGCATCAACGACCTCTACACGCCGGCGCAGTACGGCGGCGACATAGAGCGCGCCGAGCGTCGTCTCTCCGACGCCCGGGATCGTCTTGCCGGCGGTGCCGCGAATGACGCCGAATCGCCCTGGCGTCCGACCTGGGGCGCGCTGGACGCCCACGGGCATCTCGCCATGGCCTACGCCCGGCTCGAACGGCCCGGCGAAGCGATCGATGTGCTGCGGCAGGCCGAGGCGTCCGGCCTCCAGTCACCCTGGCTGGATGGGATGCGTTCGCGATTCGAAGGCGACGCTTCGAGCCGCTAGCGAATAAGCAACCGGGCCGACGGTGCCGCGGCGGGCTGTGTATAGAATGACGCACGTTCGTGATGCCGGGGCCCGGTCGCTCCGCAAGGAGAGGTTTCATTCTGCTGCGCGTGATACTGGTCCTGGTCGCCGCGTACGGCCTGCTTGTGCTGCTGGTCTACTTCCTGCAGCCCCGCATGCTGTTCCTGCCCGGCTTGCCGGGGCGCGAACTGGAGACCACGCCCGCCCGCATCGGCCTGCTGTTCCGCGACGTGGAGCTGCAGACCGCCGACGGCGAAACCGTGCACGGCTGGTGGCTGCCGCACGAGAACTCGCGCGCGACGCTCTTGTTCCTGCACGGCAACGCGGGCAATATTTCGCATCGGCTCGACAGCCTGCAGATCTTTCACGAACTCGGGGTCGACGTGTTGATCATCGACTACCGCGGCTATGGCCGATCAAGCGGCAAGCCGTCCGAGGCCGGGCTGTATCGCGATGCAGACGCCGCGTGGGACTGGCTGACCGGCGAACAGGGCATCGCCGCGGGCGACATCATCCTCTTCGGCCGATCGCTGGGCGGGGCGGTTGCCGCCGAACTCGCCACCCGCGTGGACGCCGCCGGCCTGGTCGTGGAGTCGGCGTTTACATCGGTGCCCGACATCGCCGCCGAACTCTACTGGTGGCTGCCGGTGAGATGGCTTTCCCGGCTGGATTTCGACACCGCCGGGTCCGTCCGCAAGACCGAACTTCCCGTGCTCGTCATCCACAGCAGGGACGACGAGATCATTCCCTTCTCGCACGGCCGTCGCCTGCACCAGATCGCGGGTGAGCGCGGCACCCTGCTGGAAATCCGCGGCGGTCACAATACGGGCTTCCTCGAATCGAGAGACATCTACGGGGATGGCCTCGACCGGTTCATCGACCGCGTCGCGTATTGATGCGGCCGGGTGGGAGGCCGCCGGCGCGGTGTTTCAGGCCAGCTCGCTCCCGGACGCGATGATGCCGTTGGCATCGGCATAGACGTAGTCGCCGGGGCGGAAGGTCACGCCGCCGAAGTGGATCGGCAGGTCGGTCTGGCCCTCGCCGCGGCGCACGCTCTTGCGCGGCACGCAGCCCAGGGCGAACACCCCGAAATCCATATCGCGCAGGACGTCCACGTCCCGGCAGGCGCCGAAGATGACGATGCCCGCCCAGCCGTTGTCGCGGGCGCCGGCCGCGATCATGTCGCCGATCAGCGCGTTGCGCAGCGAACCGCCGCCGTCGACCACCAGTACGCGGCCGTTGCCTTCGGTCGCCAGCAGTTCCTTGACGCGCGAGTTGTCTTCGAAGCACTTGACCGTGGCGATCGGCCCGCCGAAGCGCTCGCGGCCGCCGTAGGAATGCCAGTGCAGGCCGGTGACGACCTGGACGCTGTCGGCATGGTCGTCGCAGAGATCGGGAGTCGGGCGCATGGTCTACCTCTTTTCTTCGGGAAAGGCCGCCGGAGCGGTCGCGTTGGACATGAAGATCTCGTAGTCGTCCGGTCGCTCCATGTAGTTGTCCAGATCGACGGAGGCGAGGGGATCGGTGGCGATGGCCGCCTCGACCACCCGCCGGTTGAACGGCGAGGTGGCGTCCCGGGCCAGGTAGTCCTCGACCGGCATCCACAGCGCCTTCTCCAGCTCCTCGCCGTCGAGCCGGATGTCGAAATTCAGCGGTGACAGGCGGCAGACCGCGTAGATGTTCGAGGCGCCGAACTGGCCGCGATGGTGGTGCCGCATGCCCACCAGGCCGCGGAACTCGGTCCGGATGCCGGTCTCCTCGAAGACCTCGCGAATGGCGCCGTCCGCCAGGTGTTCGCCGCGCTCGAGCATGCCGCCCGGCAGCTTGAGGTGCTCGGGTCGTTCGATCCGGTCGCGCTTTTCCAGCACGACAAGTATCTGCCGGTCTTCGGAGAGCACCAGGCCGCCCGCGCCGATGCTGTGCGTGCAGGCATCGGGGATGTAGGCCCCCTCGAGCAGGCGCCGGACGAGCATCAGCGTGTCGTTGCGGCAATGGTGCAGCGCGAAGCCCAGGTCGAGGGCCTCGGGCAGCAATTCGCCGCGGCGCGCGGGAACCTCGAGCCAGGCGAGCTTGAGCCCCTCGCGGGTCCAGGCCGCCAGCGCCGTGGCCATGGCGTCGCGGAACTCGTCGCGGCTGTCCGGCAGTTCATTGCCGGCGACGAACACGCCGCCGTAGCGGTTCCTGAGTGCCTGAAGCATGCCGTCCAATCGTATGAAGCGAGGGCACAAGAGTATACCCACGGGGCAGCGCACACCGGCGGCTGGCACTTGCGTCCACTGCCTGCGACCTTTTCCGGGGCTGGTGCGTCTGTGAGAGGCAGGAGCGATTTCGCTCGGCCGCGACTCGAACCAACAAGGAAGAAGACCGTGTCGAAGAATCTGGCGTTTTGCTCCCTGGCGATCATCGTGTTCCTGATCACGATCGTTCGCTCGGTGAGTTCCGGTGGCTGCCTGGACGCGAATCTGTTCGCTGCATGGCAAGCCGACGAGTCCGTTCCCGTCGCGGCGATCGACCCGCGCCACTGGTACCGGGCCTCGCTGGGCTGGATCGTCGCGCCGGGCGAGTGCGCCGCGCGAGAAGTCGCCGTGGAAATGGAAGCGGCTTTGACCGCTTTCGAACGGCACTTCGGCCAACCCGCGCCGCGGGGTGCCGTGGTTGATGTCGCCCATTCTCGCCACGCCCTCGCCCTGAAGGAAGCCGGCGCCGCCTGGGTGCTGCCCTGGCGCTTCGAGCAGGCCGCCGAGAGCGACGCGCCGCGGGCGCAGGCCATCCGCGAGCAGGTGCGCTCGCAGCTTGCCGCCGCCGGTCGCGCGCCCGAGCCCGAGCAGGTCGAGGTCCTCGTGCAGCAGGCGCTGGTGCAGCTGGGCGAGCCCGACGCACCGTCGAGCCCGCCCGCGCTGGCGCCCAAGGCCATTCGGCACGAGATCGCTCACCTGCTGTTCATGCAGGCGGTCTGGCCCTCTTCCGGGAAGCGCCCGGAGCAGTACGGCGGCGACGCCCCGGACTGGCTCGACGAAGCGGCCGCCGTCGTCGCCGAAAGCGAAGAGATGACGCGAAACCGGCGCGCCCTGTTTCGCGAGCTGGCCGCTTCGGGCGGGACGATTCCCCTGGCCGAGTACCTGGAGATGACGCACCCCGTCTACGCCGATCGCCAGTTCCGGGCCATGATCGACGAGGCTCGGGCAGCTCGCGCGGACGGGGAACCGGTGGTCATTTCCGCGTCGCTCGCCGACGACCGCGTCGAACGGGCCCGCGCCTTCTACGCCCAGACGCGGGGATTCGTCGACTACCTGTTCGAGCGGACCGGCGACCGCCGGGTGCTCGGCGACATCGCCGTCGAACTGCGCGACGAGGCGTCGGGATTCGCCGACTGGCTGCAGCGCCACGGCGCCGTCCGGGGACTGCCCGACGGGATCGAGGCACTCGAACAAGACTTCCTCGAGCACGCCCGCGAGTCCTGATCGCGCAGCACGGCCCGCCCCCGGGCCGCCTCGCCCTCGCATGCGATCCGCGCTATCCTGACGATCGGCCGATCATTCGCATACATCGGTTCGGGGCCGACTCGCCGGGAGGGGCAGGTCGTTGTCGTCCCCGCATTGCTGCCATCGCTCGCCGGAAAAAGCCGGCTCGATTCGTCTTCGGGGGAAGGTCGGGTGCAAGCCGCCCGGCCGGGGAGCGCCTGGCGGTGTCCGATCGAGCGGTCGATCGGCCGGTCCGAATCCGACTTTTCTGAAACGATCGAGGGAGCCAACGCAATGACGAGCAAGACCGCCTATCTCGCCCGAGGCTTCGGGCTGGCCATCATTCTGACCGCCGCTTTGCCCGCCGGGGCCGAACCGCCGCGCTGGGTGGTCAGCGACGAGGACAGCGAAATGGTGCTGTTCGGCACGATCCACCTGTTGCCCAACGATCTCGACTGGCAGTCCGACGCCATGCTCGACCAGTTCGAAGCGGCGGAGGAAGTGTGGTTCGAGGCCGATCCGGGCAACCTGCAGGGCCCGGAGATGCAGCAGCTGGTCATGCAGCGGGGGATGGACATGGAGCAGCCGCTTTCGGAGAAGCTCGAGCCGGAACTCTACGAGCGACTGGTCGAGCAGGCCGGCGCGTTTGGCCTGCCCGAGCAGCAGGTCGCGGCGATGCAACCCTGGCTGGCTTCGCTCACGCTCACCAGCGTGGCCATCATGCGCGCGGGCTTCAATCCGTCCGCAGGGGTCGAGATGCGTCTCCACGGGATGCTCGGCGATCAGACGGTTCGCTCGCTCGAATCGGCCGAGGCGCAGATTCGCATGCTCGCCGACCTTGACGCCGAACAGCAGGCCGACATGCTGGCCAGCACGCTCGACCAGCTCGAAGAGGGCACGGAGCGCTTCGAGGCGCTGACCCGCGAATGGGCAACCGGCGAAACCGAGGGCATGGAAGCCATGCTGGTCGAAACCATGCAGACCGAATACCCAGAGCTCTACGACGTGCTGTTCACCCGGCGCAATGCCGACTGGGTCGAGCAGCTCGAAGCCGAGCTGGCCGGGTCCGGAACCGACTTCGTCGCCGTGGGCGTCGGCCACCTGGTGGGCGAAGGCAGCGTCATCGAGCTGCTGCGCGAGCGCGGCTGGACGGTCGAGCGCGTCGACGGGTCCCCGGCCGCGCCTTAGTCGCGCCCCCGGGCCCGACGGCCGTCCCGGCGCGGGCAGGGCCCCGTCGGGCGGATCGCGGACAGGATCGTGGGAATAGAATGGGGGTCTCATCCGTCATGAGGGGCAGGGATTGAACTTGGGCGAAGAGCAGCTCAAGCGAGCCATTTCCGAACATCTGGAGCCGCTTCGGCGATTCTCCGCTGCCCTGACCGGGAGCGCGGCCGACGGCGACGACCTGGCCCAGGGCACGGTCGAGCGGCTGCTGGAGAAAGGGGTGCCGCGGGATGCGACGTTCGCCGCCTGGATGTACCGGGTTTGCCGGAACCTCTGGATCGATGAGTTTCGCAAGCATGCCCGGATGACGACGCCGGGACAGGAAGGCCTGGAAAGACGGATGGATCACCACGATGGCGAGAGAGCGGCGATGACGATGATGCGGATGGGCGAGGTCGGAGCGGCGATGCAGCGCCTCGAGATCGACCAGCGGGAAGTGCTTGCGTTGGTGGCGATCGAGGAATGCAGCTATCGCGAAGCGGCCGAGATCCTGGATATCCCGATCGGCACCGTCATGAGCCGACTGGCGCGAGCCCGCAAGCGGCTTGTCGAAATGACATGAGTGGCAAGCGATGAACACCACGGAACACGGCGTGACCGACCAGATGATCTCGGCCTACCTCGACGGTGCGCTCGACGAGGGCGAGGCCCGGATGGTGGAGCGAGCCGCGGAAGACGATCCGCGCCTCGCCCGTCGGCTGGCGCAGATGGTTCGCAACGATCGAATGCTCAGGCGGCATTTCCAGTCGCTCGCGCGGGAACCCGTGCCGGAGGCCATCAATGCGCTGCTCGAGCCATCGCCCGAGATCGCGCGCCCTTGGTGGCGCAAGCTGGCCACAAGCGCTTCCGGGTGGGCCGCCCTGCCGGCGCCGCTGCAGATGGCCGGCGCGGTGGCGGCGCTGGCCGTGGTGGGTATCGGCGTGTGGACGTTTCTCGAACAGGGACTCGGCCCGAGCGCAGGGCGCCACGACTCGGTCGTGGCCCGGGCGCTGCCGTCGACGAACGCGGACCTCTCGGGCCTGCTCGACCGCCAGGCTTCGGGAGAAGCGGTGGCATTCGGGGACGGCGCGCTGGCCATCGTCGACATGAGCTTCGAGCATGCCCAAGGGCGCTACTGCCGGCAGTACCGGGTCGCGCCGGGTGCCGAGTCGCCGTCCTTCGCCGCGGTTGCGTGCCGCTTCGATGGAAACTGGCATGAAGTGCTGGTCGAACGAATCGATGCGGCGATCGGCGAGTCCGGACACTTTCATGCCGCCAGCGGACCGGGGTCCGCGCTTATCGACGGCTATATCCTGGAGCACATGAGCGGCGATGTCATCGTTGGCGACTCCGAGGCGTCGCTCATCCGGGAAGACTGGTCGAAACCCTGATCGGCCGGCGGGCCGCTGGTTCAAACAAGGGAGAAGCAATGATCGAAGCAATGCGGAAGGCCCGACGCCGCGCGGATTGCGGCCTGCCCTGGATACGGCGTTGCGGGCGCCCGTTCGGACTGATGTTGTTGCTGGGCTTGTCCGTGGTGGCGTCCGCGGCGCAGAACGAAGCCGGAGAAGAAGACGAAACGCCCCCCGCGGCCGAGTCGCCCGGCGACGCCAACGCATCGAGCGGGTGGCCTGTCGACTTCACGCTGGCCGCCGGCTTGCAGTACGACGATCTCGTGACCGTCGACGAACTCGACCAGAGCCTGGACGAGGGCGACATGGCGGCGGTGCTGGACCTGGACGTCGAGTACGAGAAGCGCTTCAGCCAGGGCACTGACCTGGACGTCGGATACAGCTTGTCCCAGAAATCCTATTTCGACCTGTCGGAGTTCGACCTGCAGATCCACAATCTGAGCCTGGGGGTGAAGCAGAACTTCGAGGCGTTCGATGTCGGGGTCAGGAGCTACGCGGTGCACGCGCGACTCGACAACGAAGAGTTGCTGAGCTTCCAGCACGTCTCGCCCTACTTCACCACCTTCCTGAGCGATCGGCTGTACCTGCGCGCCGGTTACTACTACCGCAACAAGGAATTCCCCGACAATCCGGCCAGGGACGGCGACGTGCACGCGGGCGACGCCGACTTCTACTATTTCCTGGACGGAACGAGAAACTACTTCGTGGTCGGGTACGCATTCGAGCGGGAAAGCACCGTGGCCGACGAGTTCGACTTCGACGGGCAGCGCATCGACGTGCGCTGGTCACGCCGCTTCGACTGGTACGGCGATCGGCCGGTGCGCGTCCGCCTGGACTGGCGCCTGGAGCAGCGGGACTACGGCTCGGTCACACCGTCGATCGGCGCTCGGCGTGACGAAGACCGCCAGCGCTGGCGGGCGCGCTTCGACTTTCCCCTCACGCAGTCGCTGACGGGATTGCTCACCTACCAGCACCGCTCTCACGATTCAAACCTTGCCTCGGCCGACTACGACGACAATCGCATCGAGGCCCAGATCGAGATGATCTTCTAGGGAACCTCTGAACGACGCCGCGCCGCGCGCGTCAGTCCACGAGAAGGCTGGCGCCGATGAGGCCGCGGCCGAACACCGGATCGGGGCCGGGATCGCCCAGATCGACGACGTCGGCATCGAGGAGCGACTCGAGTGCCGCAACATCGGGCGAACTTCGCGACAGGTGATGAACGATCAGCCCGGTGACGAAGGGTGTGGCATAGGAGGTTCCCGTCACGCGCCGGTATCCGTCCTTCGAGTCGCCGTCGGCGACCAGGAGATCCACACCGGGCGCGGCATAGTCCAGGTGCTCACCGCGGCCGGCCCTGAGGTAGGGGCGGTTGGCGGGGTCCACGGCGGTGACGGCGAGGACCGAATCGTACGCGGCCGGGTAGCGTGGCGGCGCCGCGGGGCCTTCGTTTCCGGCCGCGGCCACGATAAAGATGTCACGCTCCCGCGCCAGCTGCAGGGACCGCTCCAGCACGCGATTGTCCGGCCCGGCCAGCGACAGGTTGACTACACCGACGCCGCTTTCCATCAGCCAGCTCAGGGCCCTGACCAGGTCATGACCCGTCGCGATCAGCCCGAACTCCGGTTCCCGGAAGAATACTTCGGCGGCGTGGAGCCGGGCGGAAGGCAGGATGCCGATCAATTCGCTTGAGCTGCCGACCAGCAAGGACGCCACCGCCGTGCCATGACCCGGATCGGGACGCCGGTCGGGCGCCAGGAAAGAGCGCGTCACGATCTCCGACTGCCGGAGGGCAGCATGATCGACCATGACGCCGCTGTCGATCATGCCGATCCCGAACCGTTGCGTGCCGTCGACCCGGGCCGGTCGGTAGCGCGCGCCCGCCAGCGGCGAAGAACGGTCAGCAACACTCGCCGCGTCGCTCCGGCTGACTTCGTAGCTGTGGTTGTAGTCGACCGCGGCATTCGGTAACAGCTCCCTCAGACTGGAGAGCGCCTGTTCGATTCGAATGGACTCCGGTACCAGCAGCCGCACGAGGTGACTGTCGAGGCCCGGAAGCGCCTCGCTGCTGAGCTGTCGGTAGCCGGAGAGAAGCTCGAGTTCTTCTAGCGTGTCACTCCGGGTCAGTACGATCAACTCGCTTCGACTGACCAGTTCGCCCGCGTCGTTGAAGGTGATGTCGACGATATCGTCGACTGCGGCGCCGATGACGGCGGCGCTCAGACCATCGCTGACGCGCTCGTCGTCATCGTCGAAATCATCATCCGAGTCGTTCTCGGTGTCACCTTCGGAGTCGTCGTCCACGTCGTCTTCCGAATCATCTTCGGCGTCGTCCTCTGCGTCGTCCTCGGCGTCGTCCTCGGCGTCGTCCTCGGCGTCGTCCTCGGCGTCGTCCTCGGCGTCGTCCTCGGCGTCGTCCTCGGCGTCGTCCTCTGCGTCGTCCTCTGCATCGTCCTCGGCATCGTCCTCGGCATCGTCCTCTGCGTCGTCCTCTGCGTCGTCCTCGGCATCGTCCTCTGCATCGTCCTCTGCATCGTCCTCGGCGTCGTCTTCGGCGTCGTCCTCTGCGTCGTCTTCGGCATCGTCCTCTGCGTCGTCCTCTGCGTCGTCCTCGGCATCGTCCTCGGCATCGTCCTCGGCATCGTCCTCGGCATCGTCCTCGGCATCGTCCTCGCCCTGGAGCAACACTCGGCTACTTGCGATCGCGATGCTGGTCATGCCGGTTGCCGGCAGGTGAGTTGCGGCCATCAGGCCCCTGGGCTGCCCCGACGCCAGTGCCAGACCGGCGAGGGCAATCAGCAGCAGGCCGAGGGGTTTGGAGCGATATTCCGGCATGTCCGAACTCGATGCGTCGCTTGAAGGAAGCAATATTAGCACTTGTAAAAAAGCCCGCCCGGAAGCCCGGGCGGGCAAGAGGATCACCGCTTTCACTCGTGGTGGGGTGGCGCTTGCACGGTCATCCTTTCAGGGTCACGATCCGGCGATCATGCCGACGGGACGCGATCAGTCGTCGCCGTCGTCGTCATCATCGTCATCGTCATCATCGTCGTCGTCATCATCATCGTCATCGTCATCATCGTCCTCGTCGCCGCCGTCGTCATCGTCGTCGTCATTGCCGCCGTCATCATCGTCGTCGTCGTCGCCGCCGAGTTCGGTGGGGAACGTCGCCTGCAGGAAAACGCTGCCGTCTTGCTCGATGGTGATCAGCGCGCCGATGGGGTTGAAGTCCAGCGGCAGCTTGCCCGGCTCGACCGGATTGCGGAACTCCAGTTCGCCTTCCGTGCCGCCAAGCGTCATGACCACTTCGATCTCGCCCCGGAGTTCGCCACCGACCCACAGTTCATAAGTGCCGGTGTCCAGGTCCTCGATCTCGACATCGAACTCGACCCGATCCGAGCGCTGCTCGAGTTCCGCGTCGCCGCTGGCGTCGGGATCCAGGCCCGTGTTGACCAGATCGATCTCGGTTTCGGAATTGCCGAACGGAGGAGCGTCTTCGCTACCGCCTGGGCCGCCGGGCGTGCCGGGTCCGCCGGGCCCACCGGTGCTGCCCGGTTCCAGAACGGCGCTGAAGATCACGTTGCTGCCGTCGGCCACTTCGATGAGCGCGCCGAGCGGGTCGAAATCCAGGAGCAGGTCGTCACCATCCTGCGGGCTGGAGTACTCGAGCTCGCCTTCGGTGCCGTCGTCGGTGTCGACCACCTGGATCGTACCGCGCTCGATACCGTCGACCAGCAGGGTGTAACCACCCAGCGGAACGTCCTCGATTTCCACGTCGAAGTCGACGTTGCCCGGGCGGGACTCGTAGTCGGCGTGTCCGGAACCCAGCGGGAAGGTGCCTTCGTTCATCAGGGGAACGCGAAAGTCGAGCACGTCGGCAAAACCGCTGGTGTTGTCCGCGATCGATCCGGTGCAGCTGACCCCGGCGGAGCTGCTCAGCCGCTGCAGGGGCATCTGCCCGGAACCGAAGTCGGGGTTGCTGCTCGACCACGTGGCCGTGCCGCTGTTGCAGTCTTCGAACTCGAGGGTGACGGTGCCGAAGGGAATCAACTCGACGTCGTCGGGATCGAAACCCGGTCCGAACGTGGCGCCGACGGGCTGCGACATCTGCATTTCGACCGTGTTGCCCTGGATTTGCGAGTCGCCGATCAGCCACACCTGGTTGCCGTTTGCGTCGTAGGTGAACCAGAAGGCCACCGCCCGGCCGTCGGGCAGCACCTGCAGCTGAAAGCCCTGGCCGCTGGTGGCCGGATTGAACCAGTTGCCGGTGAATCCACCGGAGATCATGACTGCATAGCCGCTGCTCGCCAGTAGCAGGGACGCGAAGGCCGCCGCTGCGAGTTGTTTCAAGAACTTCATGTGCTGCTCCTTGTTTTTGAGTGTTGTTCCGTCTCGGAGTCCCGGAGACGATACGGGCGTCGTTCTGGGCGCCCTTCATACGGCATGACGAACGTCCGTAGGGGTTTATTCCCGTATTCATGCACTTTTTCGGCAACGGCGCGCGGCGCGTTTCCGCTGGACGGCCCGTCCAGGGCGCGACGGTCCCTTCGAACGACGCGTGCTAGGGTTCGGGTCGAGCAGGTGAGGAGGCTTCGCCCTGAGACCCGGTTTCCCTTCCATGATCGCGTGGACCGCCGTGGCGGTTTCCGCGCTGGGTTTCGCGCCGCTGGCAAAGAAGATGGCGCTCACCGGCGGGGTGGCGACGCTGCCGGTGGCTTTCGTGACCGCGCTCGTGTCGGCCGTCCTGGCGGGCGGCTGGCTGATCGCTCGGCGCAAGGGGGCGACGTTGCGCGCCATGAACCGGCGCCAGCGCATGGCCGTCCTGCTGGTCGGCGCACTGGGCACCGGCCTGGTGCCGCTGCTCGGGATTCTGGCGATGACCGTGACCACGGCCTCGAACCGGGCGTTGTTCCAGTCCGCCTATCCGGCGGCGACGGCGGTGGCGGCGAGACTGCTTCTGGGCGAGCGCTTCCGGGCGCTCACCTATGGCCTGATCGCACTGGTCTGTGCGGGCCTGGTGCTGGTCAATCTCGAATCCAATTCCGATATCCGCCTGGGCTGGCCCTTCTGGCTGCTGTTCGCCACCCTGCCGCTGATCGGACTCTCCGATGTCATCGCCAAGCGCTCGCTCGAGGACGTTTCGCCGGAAGTTGTCGCCGTCGGCCGGGCGCTGGGCGGCACCCTGATCCTCGCCCTGGCCCTGCCCTGGTTCCTGCCCGAGCTGTTCGAGGGCGTGGTGAGAGCGTGGCCCTGGCTGCTGGCGGCCGGGGCGTGCATGGGGGTGTTCGCCGTGGCGCTCTACCAGGTCTTCGATCACACCGAGGCCTCGATCGCGGCGAGCCTGATCGCCCTGGCGCCGCTGCTGACCCTGGCGCTCGAGGCGCTCACGCTCGGCGTCCAACTGAGCGCGCTTCAGTGGGCGGGATTCGTGCTCGTCCTCGCCGCCATCCTCGCGCTGGCCCGCCGGGCTTGATGATTTCTGACCAGGAATGCGTGCATAATCCGTGAGACGGTCGGCATCGGGCCGGCCGAACCTGCTGAATATGGGAGGTCCACATGGCGGGAAAATTCGAAATCTACAAGGACAAGAAGGGTGAGTTCCGGTTCCGGCTCAAGGCCAGCAACGGCCAGAATATTCTCGGCAGCGAGGGCTACGCCAAGAAGACGAGCTGCACCAACGGCATAGAATCGGTGCGCAAGAACTCGCAGCACGAAGCCCGCTTCGAGTGCAAGCAGACGCCCTCGGGCAAGTGGACCTTCAACCTCAAGGCCACCAACGGTCAGGTCGTCGGCACCAGCCAGACCTACGATTCCGAGTCGGGCTGCCGCAACGGCATGAAGAGTGTGGCCAAGAACGCGCCCGACGCCAAGGTCGACGACCAGACGGCCTGAAGTTTCGCGCTCAGGCGAGCGCGCATGAAGACGAACGCATGCCGGGCCGCCCCGTTGCGGCCTCAGCGTCTCCGTGCGCTGCCAGCTTCGCTGCCGGCGCGGTCACCACGTCGCGCTCCGAATTGATCAGAGTTTTCTAAGGACATCCTGCCCGGCCTGGCGCAGGGTCGAACTTCGTCCCAACGAATGGAAAGAGGTTCGACCGATGCGCGGTACTCGCCTGACTGGTGCCTTGTGCGCCGTTGTCTCCTTGTTACCGGTTGCTACGCTGCATGCCGGGCGTATCCCACCACAGATCGACCTGGGCAGTTCCCTGGTTTCGCGATTCAGCATGTCAGGGGTCGACCTCAACGACGCGGCAGGGCGCAGCGTCGACTGGATCGGCGACTTCAACGACGATGGCTTCGACGACTTCATTGTCGGTGCCTTCCGCGTGGACGGTCCTGTCGGCGGCGACGCGGGTGCAGCCTACGTCGTATTCGGCGACCCGGACCGCTTCGATACCGAGATCAGCCTGGGCGACCTGGACGGCAGCGATGGCTTCCGGCTGGTCGGCCGCAACGGTGGCGACACCCTCGGCGAGCGTGTTTCTGGCCTGGGCGATATCAACGACGACGGGCTGCCGGATGTCGCGGTCGGAGCCTACCGGGCCGATCCGGGCGGTAAGAGCGGGGCTGGCGAAGCCTACGTCCTGTTCGGTTCCGACGGCGTTTTTCCGGCCAGCATCCACCCGGACGACCTCGATGGGGACAATGGATTCGAGCTCCTGGGAGCGAACCCGTTCGATCAGCTCGGCTTCGACGTCTCGGGAGCGGGAGACGTCAATGGGGACGGTATCGACGATTTGATCGTCGGCGGCGACGGGGCCAACTCGGCCTGGGTCGTCTTCGGTCGATCGACGGCCTTTCCGGCGGCACTGTCCGTCGCCGATCTCGACGGCGCCAACGGTTTCCGGCTGGATGGTGCGGCCTCTGGCGCGGATACCGGCCACACCGTCGCCGGCATTGGAGATTTTGACGGTGACGGTGTCGACGATATTGCAGTGTCCGCTCCGGCCCAGTCACCAGACGGGATGTCAAACGCCGGTGCCGTATTCGTCCTCTTTGGGAGTCTGCAGCCCTTTCCGGCCGCCATCGACCTGGCCGCGCTGGACGGCCTGGACGGATTCCGGATCGACGGTCAGTCGGCTGGTGCTGAACTGGGGCATGCCGTCTCGGGCGTCGGGGACTTCAACGCCGACGGATTGTCGGATTTCGCGTTCAGCTCCCTCGGCTACGACGCGCCCGCAGCCGGGGGCAACAACGCGGGGATCGTTTACCTGGTGTTGGGCGGCAGCGCCCAGGGCCAGCCCGCGTTCGACCTGGCCAGCCTCGACGGCAGCAACGGGGGCGTGCTGATCGGCGTATGGGCCGACGGCAACCTGGGGCGCGCGGTGGCGCCCGCGGGCGATTTCGACAAGGACGGTCTGCCCGACTGGCTGACCGCCGCGGACAGGGCAAACCCCGAAGCGCGCTTCGATGCCGGCGAGGTGGCCGTGGTCTATGGAACGACCGATCCACTCCCGGCTTCGCGCTCGGTCGATGCGCTGGATGGCGAAGCGGGTATTGTCGTCATCGGCGCCACTGCGGGCGAGCGCACGGGATTCGACTTGGCCGGCGGCGGTGATCTCGACGGGGATGGAGAAATCGATCTGCTTTTCGGCGCCCCGTTCGCCGATCCCGGCGGCGTGGCGAACAGCGGCCGCGTCATCGTTCTGTCGGGTCGCGGCCTCGTGCCGATATTCAGCGATCGCTTCGAAGCGCCAGCGCCTTGACCGGCCCGCACTCAAGGGACTCGTTGCGAAGGCGGCAGACGTCGGGGGCGCCGAGCCTCCGCCAGTATGCCATCAGGCCGCTGCCGACGAGGGATGAAGCGAACGCGTCCGAGGCTCTCAGTGGGGCGAACTCCTCGCTCCAGAGCAATCCGAAGGCGCTCGAGTGCGTGGGCGGCAGCGTCGCGGGCAGGTTCTCGCCGACCCCGCCGAGCATCGCCCGGCAGGACAGGCTGTAGACTTCCGCCAGCTCGTCCTGGCGAATATCGCGATCGATTCTCGCGATCGCGGTGGCTCGGAGCGAAGGATCGCGCAGGGCCGACACGCAGTCGATCAGGGCGGCCGGTGGATTCGGCAGCGCCTCGAGCCGCTCCGCGGCCGCGGCCCTCCGGCCCATGCGCGCGGCCGCCCACGCCTCGACCACGGCCAGGCTCGACAGGCCCATGTCGACGGCCGAACGGGCGCTGGTTACGGCCTGCTCGTTGTCGCCCGCCAGCAACGCGCTCCAGGCGGCGACGGCATGCGGCATACCGGCCGTGGAGTCGATCATGACGGCGCGCTCGGCCTGTTCGCGGGCCCGTTCGAGGTAACCCACCCGCAGCAGGAATTCCGCGTACCAGTGCCGAATGGTCGCGTTCCCCGGTTCGCGAGCCAGGGCCTGCACGTACAGGCTCTCGGCATCGATCCAGCGATTCTGGTGCATGGCCTGCTGCGCCAGCACGGCCCGAGCTTCGCCCAGGCGGGGTTCGATGCGCAGGGCCTCGCGCGCGGACGCCCAGGCGAGCGCGCGCGTCGCCGCCACGTCGACATCCAGCCAGTCCGGCAGCACGACATAGACCGAGGCCAGCGCTTCGTGGGCGCGGGCGAAACCGGGCTGTTCGACGACGATCGACTCGAGCAGTTTCCGGGCCGCCAGCAGGGCGTCGGCATCGCGCCCCTGCCACAGGCTGCGGGCTCGAAGATAGCGTGCATAAACGCCCGGGGCCTCCAGCGCCGGCAGCGGCAGGGATTCGCCCGCCGGGTTCTTCGACGCCAGGCCGAGCGCCTCGATGATGGCCGTGGCCAGGTCCCGGCGGAGGGTGTCGGCGTGTTCGACCGGTCGACGAAAGTTGGCGCTCCACACGAGCCGCTTCGATGACCGTTCGAGCAACTGGGCGTGCGTGACCAGCTCGTCCTCGTCGATGCGCCAATGACCCTCGAGCACGCGACGGAAAGCGCCCGATTCCTCGCTGGCGTCACTGATCTGCAGGGTGTCCAGCCGGGCGAGCTCGGAACGCAGCTCCAGCCAGAAGGCGCTGCCAGGAAACTCCGATTCGGGGGATTCCGTCACGAAGTCGCCGAACTCGAGAAACACGCCCTCGGATCGCGGCTCATCCGATGGCCATTCCAGCAGCAGCCATGCGGCTACCACCAGGCCGCCCAGCGCGGACGCGATCCAGAATGCATTCTGCCGCCGTCGAAACGTCTCCGGTCCGTGGCCGACTGAATCGGGGGGCGACTCCCCGTCGAGGGGTTCGACAGGCCCGACCTCACCGATCAGTTCGTAGCCGCGCCCGTGCACGGTTCGGATTCGTGTCGGGGGTTCGTCGCCGATCAGCTCCCGTGCCAGTGCGATCGCCCGGTAGAGCGTGGACTCCGACACCACGCGGTCGTGCCACACGGCGTCGAGCAGCTCATCCTTGGAACAGATCCGTCCCGGGTTCCGGCCCATGAACCACAGCAGGTCGAATACGCGTGGTTCGACCGCAACCGTTCGACCATCGCACCGGACCGTCCGGCGGCGCCGGTCGAGGCACACGCGGCCAATGCGAAGCGCATCGACCGAATCATCGGTGTCGTGGACCTGCACGAGCCGCTCCTTCTTCGCTGCCCCGGCTGGCGGGGCATGGCCCCTTGCCGGTCTGGAACGTCGATTCTAGCCGCTCGACCAGGGGGCGCAATTCCGGCGGGGCGTCGCTCCGACCGGCGCGCAGGTCGTCACAGCAGGATCAGCGACGCAAGGCCCAGGAAGGCGAAGAAACCGATCACGTCGGTCACCGTCGTCACGAAGGGCCCCGAAGCCAGGGCCGGGTCAATGTTGAATCGCTCCAGCGCGATCGGGATGACGATGCCGCCGAGCGCGGCGGCCACCAGGGTCAGGGCCATGGCCAGCGCGATCACCAGGCCGAGCATTGGCACACCGAACCAGAAGGCGGCCACCACGGCCATGATGATGCCAAAGCCCACGCCGTTGATGGCGCCCACCGTGATCTCTCGCCAGCTCACCCGGATGGCGTTGCGGCGCGTGAGTTCGCGCGTGGCGATCGCGCGCACCGCCACGGTCATGGTCTGGGTGCCCGCGTTGCCGCCCATCGAGGCGACGATCGGCATCAGCACCGCCAGGGCGACCATCTGGTCGATGGTATCGGCGTAGAGATTGATCACCCCCGAGGCCAAGATGGCGGTGACCAGGTTGACCATCAGCCACACCGCGCGGCCCCGCGTGGTCTGCCAGACCGTGTCGACCACGCTGGAGTCCTCGGCCACGCCGGCCAGTCGCAGCATGTCTTCCTCGTGCTCTTCGTCGAGCACGGCCATGGCGTCGTCGATGGTGATCATGCCGGCCAGGCGGCCGTTCTCGTCGACCACCGGCGTGGAGATCAGGTGGTAGTGATTGAACAGGTAGGCGACTTCCTCGGATTCCTCCGTCACGGTCACCGTCCTGAAGCTGGGCTCGGTGATGTCGACCAGCGGCACCTGGCGGCGGGAGGAGAGCAGTCGGCCCAGGGTCACGTATCCCACGGGC
>JAAAPE010000009.1 GCA_009908385.1 Gammaproteobacteria bacterium | reverse complement strand
GCCGGAGTCGAGGCAGACCACCAGCGAGGGCGAGCCGATGCGTTCGGACAGATGCTCGATGTAGGCCGGCAGGTCATAGCTGCCCGACTCCTCGCAGCCCTCGATGACCAATACGAAGCGCGCGTGCGCCCGGCCCTGTTCCTGGAGGGCCTGGATGGCCGCCAGCGAGGCGTAGGCGGCATAGCCGTCGTCGGCACCGCCGCGACCGTAGAGCTTGCCGTCGGAGATCACCGGCTTCCAGGGGCCGAGCCCTTCCGACCAACCCGTCATTTCCGGCTGTTTATCAAGGTGGCCATAGAGCAGCACCGTGTCGTCCACGCTCCCCGGCACCTCCATGAAGATCAGCGGCGTCCGTCCCTCGAGTCGGACGACTTCAACCTTCAGGCCCTCGATGGGCTGCCGGCGGCACCAGGCCGCGATGTGTTCGACTGCATCGTCGATATAGCCGTTCTTCTCCCAGTCGGAGTCGAAATGCGGCGACTTGGCCGGGATCCGAATGTATTCGACCAGTTCGTCGGTAATGCTCTCCTGCCACAGGCGATCGATGGTGGCGGCGGCCTGATCCAGTTGCATGCTCGATACCTCGATGACTTGGTTCCGGCGCTATTATGGCAGGCCTGTATCGGCCCGACACCGGGAGCCATCCGGCCGGCGGCGGGACCCGATGCGCGTTCCGGCAAGCCGCCAGAGTAAGAAACCATGCGACAAGTCATTTCGATCCTGATCCTGAGCCTGCTGATCGCCGCGCCGTCGAGCGCCGACTGCGCCGGCGCCGTGATCGTGCGTCACGCAGAGAAAGCCGAGGACGGCACGAAGGATCCGGGGCTGACGGAGGCCGGGCACGCACGCGCGGAAGCCCTGGCCGACGCGCTCGAGGGCGTAAGGGTCGCCGGGCTCATCGCCTCGCAATACCGGCGAACGCGACTGACCCTGTCGGCGCTCGAGCGACGCGAGGGGGTCGACCCCGTGATCGTGCCGGCAGGCCCGGATACGCTCGATGCCCACGTCGAAGCGATCGCGGCGCGGGTGCGCGACTCCAGGGACCACGGCGTCTGGGTGATCGCCGGGCATTCCAACACGGTGCCCCGCATCGTCGAGGCCCTGAGCGGAGACACGATCGCGCCGATCGACGAATCGACCTACGACCGGATCTTCGTCCTGATCCCGGCCGGAGACGGTTTCGAAGTGGTCACGGCGCGCTACGGCGCAGCTTCGCCAGCGCCATCTCGGCCGGCCGATTGACTGCCGTTGCCGGGACGGGCCGGGTCAGTCATTCAGGTGGCAGATCCTCGATATGCGCCCCGCCGCGACATAGACCTGAACGGTCTTGTCACGCAGGTAGAAGTCGTAGCGAATGCCGGCCGCCCCGCCCCGGTCGTTTTCCAACTGAACCACGCGGTCGGGATCGCGTTCGAGCACCCGGCGCTCGCCGTCGCCGACCTTCAGCAGGACGTTGTCGATCCGCGCCGAGGACAGCTCGCAGCTGGCCTCGGCCGGCAGGACCGGCAGCAGAATCAGGAACAGTGCCATCAGACAAGCGCGCATCGGGTCTTTCCCCTCGGCGTGAAACGAATGGAGATTATCACGCACGGGACAGAAACCGCCTGCAGCACGCCCGCCGGGGCGTACACTGACGAGTGAGCGGAATCGATCCCGCGAGCCACCAGGAGCGACCCGATGACCGAGACGAATTCCGGGCGCATGCCCGCCATGGTCCTGGAAGCCCCCGGTCGGCCGCTCGAGTGGCGCGAAGTGGCCATACCGGCGATCGAAGACGACGATCACGTGCTGCTCGAGGTCGAGGCATGCGGGCTTTGCCGGACCGACCTGCACATCCTCGACGGCGAGCTCGACAGCCCGCGCCTGCCGCTCATCCCCGGACACCAGATCGTCGGCACCGTCGTTGCCACCGGCCGAGCGGTGCGCGGGCTGGCGAAGGGCGATCGCGTCGGCGTGCCCTGGCTGGGGCGCACCGACGGCGACTGCCGGTTCTGCCGCAGCGGGCGCGAGAACCTCTGCGAGTCACCGGAATTCACCGGCTATACGCTCGACGGCGGCTTTGCACGCTATGCCCGCGCCCACGCACCCTTCTGTTTCCCCTTGCCCCGAGGCGCCGACCCGTTCGAGATCGCGCCGCTGCTCTGCGCCGGCCTCATCGGATACCGCACCTGGCGCCTGGCCGGCGGCGCGGACAACCGCCGTATCGGAATCTACGGTTTCGGAGCGGCCGCTCACATCCTCGCCCAGGTGGCGGCCCACCACGGCCAGTCGGTGTATGCCTTCACCCGCCCGGGTGACGATGCCGCGCAGCGCCTGGCACTCGAACTGGGCGCGGCCTGGGCCGGGGGAAGCGACGAGTCACCGCCGGTCACGCTCGACGCCGCGCTCGTCTTCGCCCCGGTCGGAGCATTGATGACGACCGCACTCGGCCACGTCGACCGCGGCGGCACCGTGGTCAGTGGCGGCATCCACATGAGCGACATTCCCGCCTTCCCCTACCGCGACCTCTGGTACGAACGCAGCCTGAAGTCGGTCGCCAACCTCTCCCGGCACGACGGGCGGGAGTTCCTGGCGCTGGCGCCGAAGATCCCGATCCGGACCACCGTGCATCGCTACCCCCTCGACCAGGTCAACGAAGCGCTGCGCGACCTGCGCGAGGGACGCTTCACGGGTGCCGCGGTCATCGATCCCAGGGCGCGCGCGGGCGCTTGACCCCGGCGCGCGCGGGCCGGCTCAGGGCGTCCAGAGGTGCACTCGCTCGTCCAGCGAAGCGAGGTCTTCGGCGTACATCGCCCGGAGTGTCGCCTTCTGCTCGTCCGTCCATGGGTCGAAACGCGGAAACTCCGGGCCGACGGGGAAGCGCGCCCGAGTCCGGCGGATGCGTGCCCGCCCGGGAGACTTGCCGGCGAAACGCGAGAGCTCCTCGATCGCGCGCGCCGAGAAGCCGGACTTGGGCGCAGAGGGCAGCTCCGGGGGAAACCGGTCGACCGCGCCATCGGCGTAAAACTGGATGATCTCGCGCGCGTGGTCGCGGTAATCCTCGTAGCGCCAGACGTGAATGGGCACGCCGGGCAGCGAGGCCTGCAGGTCCGCGACGATATCGGTCCAGCGGCGGTCGGGAATGCTCGCCTCGAACGGCTCGAAGGGATGGCGCCAGAGACGCTCTCCCCAGGCAGACGGCAGAAAGGTGTCGTAGCTGCGGACCGCCATGAAAACGGCCAGTTCGCCGTCGGCGAAATACCTCAGCGCCGAGGCCGGATCGCGATACATGCGCCGCACGTTGGCCGAGTTACCGAGGATGTTCTCGTCCGACAGCAACCAGGTGCCGCGATACCAGCGGTGCCAGGGCAGAAAGGGCCGTCCCTTGCGCACCGGCGAGGTCAGCCATCGCCGTAGCCGCTTGAGCGGGACGTAGCGCGTGCCCGCCGCCAGCCGACACCTCGCGAGCGTCATCTGCAGGTGGGTGGTGGCGGTCTTGTGGGCGCCGATATGAAAGCGGATGCGAGTCATGGGGCTTGCCGATCGAACGGTCCGGGAAGGCCGGAGCCAAAGTGCACCCGTCACTGGCGACTGCTTCCCTCGCGAAGCAGCAACTGGAGCTTGCGAACCTGGGTGCGCAGGCGGCTGTGGAGGCCTTCCTCGTGATAGCGCCCCTTCGCCTGGTGACGTATCCGATAGATCCCCGGCACCTCCACGGGCACGCCTTCGGACCCCAGCAGCCAGCGAAAGGCGCGATCCTCGCGGGCCTTGGCGAAGCGATCCGTCGGCTCCTGGAATACGCCGATATCGCGGCAATAGCCGCAGGCCCGTGCCACGTCCCCGTGAGTGATCTGCATGGCGCCCACCGCGCGGGTGTAGTCCCGACGCTTGAAATCCCCGGGTTCGATGTCCACCAGGTCGGGTTCCCGGGCGGCTTCCAGGGCGGGGTCACCCGGCTCGTAGACGGGAGAGACGAACTCGTGCGTCGGGTAGACCAGGCTGTCACGCCGGCCCTGCAGTTCGCGCCCGAGCGCGTCCAGGCAGCCCTCTCGGAGAATCACGTCGCAGTCGATGAACCAGACCCAGTCGGCGCTGCTCGCCAGGGCCGCCTCGTTGCGCCCGATCGCGCGGCGAAACACCGTTTCCTTGGGCCGCGACTGCCTGTTCCATTCCACGTTGGGCACATCCAGGCCAGCGAAGTACTCGAGCAGGCGAACCGTATCCTGGTCCTCCTCGGAATGGAAGACGGTCATCGTGACGAGGACATCGCGCGGTGGATCCTCGGCCAGTGAGCTGAGCTGGTAAGCCAGCAGGTGCGAATACTGCCAGCAATGGCTGACGATCTCGATGTGCAAGCGCCCGGTGCGGGCAGCCCGACGCGATTCCGGCGGTGGCGGCGACTGGAACCAGCGGGCGGGAAGCCGCGCGCTGACGGCCAGCCAGATCATGGCGAGCCGCCAGCGATACCCCAGCCCCCCTGCCGAGGCGACGCGTTCAGCCATGCGCGGCTCCGGGCCCGCACGATTGCGGGAGGATTGGAAAGGCAAATATTATGGCAGGAAGCATGGCGGGATCGGCGGCGTAAAACCGCCATAGACTAATGGCGCGGCGGCCTCATGGCAAATTCTCCCGAGGCCGCGCGAAATCCCGGCGCAGCCAGTGACGCAACCGCTCGAGCCCGGGCGGGTCATCCACGGCGGCCGGCAGCAGCCCGGGCACGAATCCACGCCGGGCGAATGCGGCCAGCACCTCCCCGTCCGCGCTGATGACGTGAACCGGCACCGACGCACCCGCGTCCCGCCCGGTGACCAGGGACACGGGCTGGTGGTCCCCGAGCACGATCAGGAGAGCGTCCCGCGGCAGGCTGCGGGCGGCCCAGTCGAAGGTCGCTTCAAGGGAATAGGCGAGGCTGTCGCTGTAGGCCGAGCGCAGGCGCCGCGGGCTGAACAACAGCGAGAAGGCGTCGATATCGCGGCCTGCCCAGCGGCGGTAGATGCGCCCGTCGTCCATCCGCGCCGGCTCGACCAGGTCGACCACCGGCTGCCATGGCCAGTGGCTGCTGATCAGGGCGACCTGGGCGAACACCGGGCGACGCGGGTCCGGGCGCTCGCCCAGCGCCTCGCTCAGCGCCTGCAGCGTGAACTGGTCGGGCATGGTCACCCAGCCCAGGGCGGGCCCCTCGTACCCGAGCTCGGCGGCCGCGAGCACGCGATCGAAGCCAAGCTGCCGCCCTTCCGGCCAGTCACGCACGATCGCGGGCGCGACGTTGACCGTCCAGTGACCCGTCGCCCGGAAGTCATCGGCCAGCAGACCGATGTCACGCGAGAGCAGCATGCTGTACCAGAGCTGGTTGTCGATGGGCAGCCCGCTCTGCACGGTAGCGTGCGACAGCCAGGACTGACCCCCGCGAATGGGCGCCTCGAGCGCGGCGCTCACCGACGACAGCCCCGCTGCCGCCAGCCGCTGCCGCCAGCCGTCGAGCAGCGGCCGTATGGTCCGGGCGAAGCGCGCCTGCTCGATCGCGCTGGCGCCGTAGGACTCGACGAACACGACGTAGACATCCCGCCCGGTCAGGCCCTCGAGAGCGCGCGGCTCGAACTCCGGATGCCCCTGGGCCTCGACGAGCGCGGCCCGCGCAAGCCGCGTGCGCTCGAACTGATCGACCTGGTGCGCGGCCAGTGCGGGGAGCTGGGTCGACACGCCCGGCAGGCGCGCCTGAAGCGGCGGCAGGCTCAGTGCCAGCGCCACGAGAAGCACGACCATTGCCGGACGACCGGCATCCGGTTTCAGGGCGCTTGCCGCGCCCCACACCACGGCGAACGCCGCGGCGGCGACGATCAGCGACGCGAGCACGGCCGCCCAGAAACCCAGGCTGCCCTCGATCAGGTGAAAGCCCGCCCCGAGCATGAGGGGATCGATGAACACGTTCAACGGCCGACCCAGAACCGAAACCACGAGGGCGTCGAAAATGCCGGCGATGACGGCGAAGGCGAGCAGCCCCGCCATCGCGGCGCGCACGACCGCTCCGCCGCGCCCGGCCGGCAGCAAGGCGGCGGTGGCCGGCAGCAGCCAGGCCTCCGGCGCCAGCCACACGCTGCCGGGCACGCCGTCTCGCCACCAGGCCGGCAGAACGATCAGGGCGTTGACGGCCAGGCCGACCAGCAGCAAGCGCAAGGGCCATCCGGACCGCTTGCCGGCAGCGGGACTAATACCGCGGCTCCCGCAGGACCGCCACCGGGCCGACGGGCCGCGGCGGGCCGGCACGATCTGGAAGCGCTTGATCCGGAAAGGACGCCGGATCGCGCACAATAAACGGCATGAATTCGATGCCCAGCGTCCGCGCGCGCCGCCCTTGATGAGCCTTCGTTCGACACTCGGCCTGGCGCGCTCGATGTGGATCTACAGGCGGCCCGGACGCCTGCGCGGCTTGTGCGCGCTCTACCGCCCCTTCGTGCCGGCCGGCGGACTGGTGTTCGACATCGGCGCTCACCTGGGTGATCGCACCCGCGCCTTTCGCCGGCTCGGCGCGCGCGTCGTCGCCCTCGAGCCCCAGCCGGGGCTGTTCCGGTGGCTCGAACGCCTTCACGGCCGCGACCCGGCTGTCACGCTGCTTCAACGAGCCGCGGGCGCGAGTCCCGGACGGGCCGAACTGGCGCTGAGCGAACTGCACCCCGCCGTGGCTTCGATGTCGACATCCTGGCGCAACAAGGTCACGAAGCATCATGCCGGGTTCTCACGCGTTGACTGGGCGCATTCTATCGAGATTGCCGTGACCACCCTCGATGAGCTGATCGAATCGCATGGCCGGCCGGACTTCTGCAAGATCGACGTCGAAGGCCACGAGGCCGAGGTACTGGAAGGGCTGGGCCAGTGCCTGCCGGCCCTGTCGGTGGAATTCGTCGCGGGCGCCCTCGACGGCACGGTCGACTGCGTCGACCGCCTCGCCGCGCTCGGCCGCTACCGATACAATGCCGTAGCCGGCGAGGAACGCAACTTCCTCTGGCCGGAGTGGCGAGCGCCGGACACCGTCCGCGCCTGGCTCGAATCAGGCGCCGGCGGACTGTCCTCGGGCGATCTCTACGCCCGTCAGGATAGCGAGGGAGGCTGAAAACATGCCGAAACACTGGGCTCATCTGACCAGCCGGGAGCTGGACGCTCTCGCGAGCCGGGAGCCGGTCGCCGCCCTGGTACTAGGCGCCATCGAGCAGCACGGACCGCACCTGCCGCTGGCCACCGACTGCATCATCGGAGAAGCCCTGCTCGCCGCTGCCGCGGCGCAGCTCGAAGACGCCTTCCCCCTCCTCGTCCTGCCCACCTTCACGCTCGGCGCCAGCGAGGAACATGCCCGTTTCGCCGGCACGCTGAGCTGCACGGCCGGACAGCTCCACCGCCAGCTGCTCGCCCTGGGCGAGGGACTGAGCCGCTCCGGCCTGCGCCGCCTGGTGCTGGTCAACGCGCACGGCGGCAACATCGGCTGGATGGAATCGGGCGCTCTCGCCCTGCGGCGGGCATTCGGCATGCTGGTGGTCAAGGCCAGCTACATGCGTTTCGCCGCGCCCGTCGATCTGGTCGCCGCCGAGGAACTGCGCGACGGCCTGCATGGCGGGCTGGCCGAAACGGCGATGATGCGCCATCTCGCCGGAGAGCTGGTGCACATGGCGCACGCCGAGGATTTCGTTCCCCGGCACCGCCACGACCAGCCGCTGCCGCCCCAGGGAGAGGCGCCCTGGGCCTGGCTGGCCGAGGACCTCCACGAGGCCGGCGTGGTCGGCGATGCGGCCTCGGCGACGGCGGAACTCGGAGAGAAGCTGGTCGCGCACTACGCCGGCCGGCTGGCCGACGTCATCCGGGCCTGTCGCGACAAGCCCTGGCAGCCGGTCGACGGCCGGGGCCGCTGAGCCCCCTATTCTTCGAGAACGTCGTCGAGGAGGTGGCCTGAGCGGCGGGCCTTGGCTTTCAGGTAGCGGCGGTTCTGCTGCGTGACGCGGCCGTAGAGACCGTCGCGCGCCGCCACCTCGATGCCGCCCTCCTCCAGCGCCCGCATCTTGGCCGGATTGTTGGTCAGCAGCCGGACGCGGTCGATCGAGAGCGCTCCGAGCATGTCGACGGCCACCCGATAGCGACGGTTGTCGTCGCCGAAGCCGAGCACCCGGTCGGCATCGACCGTATCGAGCCCGGTGTCCTGCAGTTCGTAGGCTCGCAGCTTGTTGGCCAGGCCGATGCCGCGCCCTTCCTGGGCCAGATAAAGCAGCACGCCACCACCCAACTCCGCGATGGCGCGAACGGCGTTCTGCAGCTGTTCCCCGCAATCGCATCGCAGGCTGCCGAACAGATCGCCGGTCAGGCAGGCCGAATGCATCCTTACGGGCACCGCGTCCGGCCATTCGGCGGCCTCGCCGATGAGCACGGCCACGTGCTCGCGCAGGCCGTCGGGTTCGCGGAAGAGCACGAAACGGGAATGAACCGACTCGCTCAGGGGTACGTCGGCTTCACTGACCCGGCGCAGCATGCCGGCTCCCGAGTCAAAGCAACGCTCGGCCAGTCGGGCCGGCACGCACAGGATGCGCCCTTCGGCAACGGCTCGCTCCACGGCCACCCGGCGACTGCCGTCGATGCGCGCCGTCAGCGCCGCCGGCACCAGGAGTGCGCGGCGCATCAGCGCCAGCGCGGCCCGCTCGGCCGGGCTGGCGGGCCGCGGTTCATCGAACAGCCGAGCCCGCGTCGCGCCGACCGCGGCGGCAGCGCAGTAAAGGCTTTCGGCGCTCAGGCCGTCGCCCCCTTTCAGCGGCAGAGAGGCCGATTCGACATGCGCCGAGAAACCCATCGCTTCCATGCGGTGCCGAGTCAGGGTCAGCGCAGGCGCACTGCCGGTGGTCTCGATCACCTCGGACAGGTCCGCGTCCCCGATCGACTCGATTGGATAGACCATCACGCCGCTTCCCGGGTGCTCGACATCCTCGCAGACCACGACCGGAAGGCCGCGGCGAAGATCGAAGATGGCGCGTTCTACCTGATGCATGGGTTTCTCACTGCATGTGCCATTATGTTCTTCCATGAACAACGAACGTAAGTCAAGTGGGGCTCGATTGTGTGAATTGCCAGCCTTGCCCGTGGAGCGGGACACCGAGGGGAGCGACGCGGCGCGAATCTGGCATTCACTGGTGAAGGTGCGCGGCCACGACTGGGCAAGCGATCCGAGGCCGAGGTTCCCGCTCGCGGCCGGTCACCTGACGTTCCATCGTTCGGGCGACTGGCAGGCCGACGTCGCCGTCGATCCGAGCGCGCGCGCCATGCTCGACGTCCTCGCCCCGCTGGCCTGCGCCGCGCGAATGGTCATCGGCCAGCTCGGCCAGAGCCTGGATGGCCGGATCGCCACTCGGACCGGACACTCCCAGTACATCAACGGTCCGGTCGCCCTGGCCCACCTGCATCGGATCCGCGCGCTGGTCGATGCGGTGCTGGTGGGCGCCGGCACCGCCTGCACCGACCTGCCGCGGTTGACCGTAAGGAACGTCGACGGGCCCGACCCCACGCCGGTCATCATCGACCCGCGCGGACGGGTACCGGCGACCGGCCCCCTGTTCGAGACCGACGGGCGCGTCGGACGGGTGCTTCATTTCGTCGCCCCGGGCGCCGATCCCGAACCGGCGCCCGATCACGTCGAGCGCGTGTGCGTCGATCTGGCCAACGGGAGCTTCGCGCCGGCGGCCATCATCTCGGCGCTCGAAAAACGCGGCCTGCACCGGATCCTGGTCGAGGGCGGCGCCGACACCATCTCGCGCTTCATCGATGCCGGCAGGCTCGATCGCCTGCACCTGCTCGTGGCCCCGCTGATCATCGGCTCGGGGCGCAATGGACTGGAACTGCCGGCCATCGACCGGCTCGACGAGGCACGCCGACCGCGTATTCACAGCTTCACGCTTGGCGACGAGCTACTGATCGACGTCGACCTCGCGGCGGACCGGCACTGAATCCGGGGCAGCCCGAACCGATTCAGCCGCGGGGCCGCAGCGCCAGGACAACGGAGCCCGGCAGCGATGCCACCAGCACCAAGATGCCGTAGGCCATCGCCACGGCCATGCCCTGCTCGGCCGGCAGACCCAGCGCAATCCAGACCGTGGAGGCGGCAAGCTCCCGGAAGCCCCAGCCGGCAACCGACAAGGGCACGAGCATGGCCAGCAGGATCGGCAGGGCCACGGCCATCAGGAGTCCGAACGACGCGTCGACGCCTATGCCCTGGCCAATCAGGGCGAAGACCAGCGCGTAGCTGGACACGATGGCCGAGGAGGCGATCAGTTGTCTCGGCCAGGCCGACGACGAAAGCAGCGCGGCGTGGATTTCGCCGCGCAGCACGAACCAGTGGCGCGGCCATCGCCTGGCTGCCGCGACCGCGCATCCGGCGACCACCAAGACAACCAGCAGGGGCCAGATCCAGGCTTCGCCACCGCGATCCCAGGCCCTGACGAGCATCTCCCGCCAGGCCGGCACCAGGGCCAGGACGGATAGCGTGGCGAGGGCAACCACCACCTGCCCGGAAGCACGCTCGATGACCACCGCCCGCCAGGCCGCTCCCACCGCCTCGCTCCTTCGCGCGTGCCGATGCGCCCGCAGCGCGTCGCCGGCCACGCCGCCGGGCAGGACCTGATTGACGAACAGGGCCAGGTAGTAGTCACTTACCGCGCGCGACCAAGGCAGCGGCAGCCCCAGTCGCACCGCCGTGAAACGCCAGCGCCAGGCCGACACGAGAGTCTGCAAGGCGGTGATCGCCAACGCCGCCACCAGCCAGCCGGCCGAAAGACCGGCAAGTTCGTCGAGCAGGACCGAGAAATCGAGCCACAACGCCAGGCTGCCCAGCACCGCAAGGCTCACCGACCACCGCAGGAGCGGACCGATGCGCCGCCGCTCGGTCATGAGTCCCCCGGCAGCGCCAGGACGTCGACGTGCCCGACGCCCAGGCCGACGCGGCCCTGCCTCAGCGCCCGCGTGCGATGCTCGCGCCAGCGCCCGATCCGGCTGGCCTCCGAGCCGGGGACTTCGGCCGCGGCGCGGGCCCAGTCCTCCAGCAGCGCCGTCCCCAGCTCGACGGTGCCGGGAGCACCGGCCGCAAGCTGCCAGTCCGATCGTTCGACGCGCACTTCGAACCCAGCCGATCTCAGCAAGGCCGGGAGCAGCTCGGCCGCATCCGGGCCGAGCGCCTCGCCCAGTCCCTTGGCGCGGCGCTGGTGACGATTGAACAACTCGGTCGCGTGCCGGTCGTCGGCCTCGTCGATCGGTCGGCCGTCCGGGTCCTCGAACCAGCGGCGCCCGTCGACGGTCAGGGCGAACAGGCCGGCCACGCGATAACGCCTCAGCTGCACAGCGAGTCGCTCGATCCAGGGCCGCGAAACGAGATCAAACCAGGCCGAAGCCGTGACCAGGTCGGCTCCCTCGAAGCACGCCCCCGCCAGCTCGGACAGGTCCGCGCGGCGGGTCTCGACGGCCGGCACGGCCGGGTCGGCTTCCCCGCCTGCCGGCACCGGCCGCGCCCGTTCGAGCAGCGCCGGGTCGCGATCGATCAGCAACCAGCGCTGCGGGCTCGGCAGGCGCGGCGAGAGCCAGCGCAGCATGCTGCCCGTCCCCGCGCCCAGGTCCACGATCCTCAGCTCGTCGCGGCCGGCCAGCCGCGCGGCAATCTCATCGGCAAGGCTCGTGGACCGGGCGACATGGTCGGCGGGCTCGCGCAGCGCGAGCCATTCGCCGGCGAAGTTCGCGGCGTCGGTGTCCATCAAGCCGCCCTCGCCCCGAGCGCCGCAGTAAACTCCCGTCCCGCTGTCGGCCAGTCGCGCAACGAAGGGCGCCGGGCCGCGGCGCATTGCGTCATCGCGCGCCGCAGATCCCCGTCGTCAAGCCAGCGGGCAAGCGCATCGCGCAGCGCATCGGCATCGTCAGGCTCGACCCTGAGACAGCTGTCCGCCGGAGCAGTCTCCGCCAGCGCGCCGCCGGTCGTCGTGATCATCGGCAATCCTCGCGCGAGCGATTCGGTGACCACCATGCCGTAACCCTCGAAGTGCGAGGGGAGCAGGCACACGCCCGCGCGGCTATATTCGGCTTCCAGTGCATCGGCGTCGCATTCGCCGATGCAATCGACGCGGTCGGTCAGGCCGGCCGCCTCGATATCGCGAAACACGCGCAGGGCGAAAACGGGATCGCGCTGCGTGGAACCGGCAAGGACGCAATGCCAGTCGCGGTCGACGAGGTCCGCCAGGGCCCGTACCAGAACATCCTGACCCTTGCGCGGCGTCACGCTGGCGACGCAGAGCAGTCGCTCCGGGCCGGTAGGTTCGCGCCCCTTCAGCCTCTCCGAGACGGGCCCGGCCAGTGGCGCCGGTGACACGCCCGGCTCGACCACCACGCACTCCCGATCGACGAGGCCGAGCTGCGCGAGCCTGCGCGCGGTGAAGGCGCTGGTGACGATCACGCGTCGACACGCCGCAAGCGCCCGCGCTTCGCTTTCGAGGTAGGCCTCCCGCCGCTCCGGACCGAGACCCGTCTCGTCCGCAAGGGGATGGTGAATCAGAGCCGTGAGTTCCAGGCGTTCGGCGTGCGGGCGGACCGCATCGGGCACGCCGCCGAGGGCCAGGCCGTCGATGAGCACGCGCGCGCCGGACGCCAAACCGTCGAGCACCTCGGCCATGGCGCGGCTGGCCTGGTCGTCGGCATCGGGGAATCGTCCGGCCAGCCCGACGACGTCGACGGCCCAGCCGAGCCGGCGGAGTTCGCGCACGACCGCGGCGTCGTAGAGGTAGCCGCCGGTGCGCTGATCCGGATCCCCCGGAACGACGAACACGAGCGATTCGCTCAAATCGACGCCTCGTAGCTGGCGCGGGCCACGTGCGATTCGCTCAATTCGACCTTCAGGCGGGTCAGGCCGCTGCCCGTCGGACCCAGGCGCCCGGCACCGACGGCGTCGGCAAGCCGGTCGAAGATCACGCGAGCCATGAACTCGGTAGTCGTATTGCGCCCGGCGAACTCCTCGACCTCGTCGAGATTCTGCATGTTGAATTCCGCGAGGATCTCCTCGAGGACACGCCCGGCCAGGCCGATGTCGACGATCAGGTCGTCGTCGTCGAGTTCCGGGCGCATGAAGCTCGCGGCGACGACGTAGGTCGCGCCGTGCAGCTTCTGGGCCGGACCGAATATCTCGCCGTCGAAACTGTGGGCGATCATGAAATGGTCGCGAACGGTCAGTGTGTACATCGCTTGATCCTCGATCCGATCAGTGAGAGGCGATCAGCGCCGGGCAGCGTAATCGATGCGGTGACAGAGCACTTCGCCGACGCCGGCGAGTACACCCGGCAGGTCCTCGGCGATGGTCTCGAAGGAAGTGCTGCCCGACACCAGCGCATCGAGCGCCGGATCGGCCAGCAGGGCCAGGGCGGTTTTCAGCCGGCGGCGGAAATCCCAGCGCGGTAAGCGCTGAGGGGGCAGCTGGCCGACCTGGCTCGAAACCAGGGACAGGCGGCGCGAATGAAAGGCTTCTCCCAGCGGCACGGCAGGTCGAAGCTCGCCGTACCAGCTCATCTCGACCACCCGGGCCTGGTTGCCTGCGAGTCCGAGCGCCGCGACCAGTCCCGCCTCGCTGCCGCTGGCGTGTACGACGACATCGCAGTCGCCCGTGGCCCGACCGGTCTCGGCGAAGGCCACGCCCAGCGCCTCGGCCAGCCGCGCGCGGGCAGGCTGGACGTCGACCAGCGTGACTTCCGTTCCGGGTATCCTGCCCGACAACCAGGCCACCAGGGCGCCGACCACGCCGGCGCCGAGCACCGCCACGCGATCGCCCGGGCCGATGCCGGCATCCCACACCCCGTTGAGCGCCGTTTCGGCGTTCGCCGCAAGGACCGCTCGCTGGGGCGGCACGCCGTCGGGCAGTTCAGCGACCGCGGTCACCGGAACGACGAATCGGTCCTGGTGGGGATGCAGGCAGAACACGGTCTTGCCGGTCAGCCCGACCGGACCCTGCTCGACAACGCCCACCGCGCTGTAGCCGTACTTGACCGGTGCCGGGAAATCACCCTGCTGGAACGGCGCACGCATGCGGTCGTACTCCGATACCGGCACGCGGCCTTCGAACACCAGGGACTCGGTCCCGCGACTGACGGCGGAGTGCAGGGTCCGGACCATCACCTCGCCGTCACCCGGTTTCGGCAGGCGTTCTTCGCGAATCTCGCCGCTGCCGGGCGCGACGGTCCAGAAGGCGCGGGCGGTTTCAGTCATGGCGTCGAGTCTGGTTGAGCATGCAGGTCATGATCGCGATTGCCGGTGAGGCCCATGTTGACGGTGGCGCGGAACGCAATGTGAGAGCATGATGATACGAGCTTCGGCCGACGAGAATTGCCGATGAGTCATACAGGAATCAAGCGCGACCTGGCCCTCGGCGCCGCGGCCGCCGGCGCACTTTCGCTGTTTCTGGCCTCGAACGCACCCCTTCCCTGGCTTTCGGCCGCCGTTACACTCGCCGCCTATGGCCTCGTCGCCGGCCTCGTCGGGTCCGGACTGCGGGGCCGCCGCACCCTCGGCTGGGCCAATCGACTCACGCTCCTGCGCGCCATCGTGTGCTGCGTTCTCGCTGGCGCGCTTGTCCATCCCGACCTCTTCATCGAGCAGGCCGGATTCGTCATCGCCCTGGCGATCGCAGCGCTGGCACTCGACGGGCTCGACGGCTGGCTGGCCCGGCGACTGGGCGAAACCACTGCTTTCGGAGCACGCTTCGACATGGAAACGGACGCGGCGCTGATTCTCCTGCTCTGCGCCGGCCTCTGGAGCAGTGGACTCGCGCCGGCCTGGGTGCTGGCCATCGGCCTGATGCGCCCGGCCTTCGTGATCGCAGGGCTGGCCCTGCCCTGGTTGTCGCGGTCGCTTCCGGAGAGCCTGCTCCGCAAGTTCGTATGCACCGTCCAGGTGGCCGCCCTGCCGGTCGCGCTGCTGCCGACGCTGGGCGAAGCGCCGCGCCTGACCGTGCTGGCCGCCGCGCTGATCGCCCTCGTCGTCTCTTTCGCCATCGACGTCTTCTGGCTTTTCCGTCATCGGCAAGCACCACGCCATTCCCTGAGGAGGACCCCATGAAACGCAATCCGACCATCAACTGCATCCTGGCCACACTGCTGATCGGCTTCGCGTCGACGTCCCGTGCCGAACCGGCGAGCTTCGAAATCGACGAGGAACACTTCTCGATCGGCTTCCTGGTCGAGCACATCGGCTACGCCGACACGCTCGGGCAGTTCCTCGAGGCCGAAGGAAGCTTCGTCTACGACGAGGCCGCCAACGCGCTCACCGAAGGTGACGTCACCATTCAGGCCGACAGCGTGTTCACCAACCACGAACGCCGCGACGAGCACCTCCGCAACGAAGACTTCCTGGACGTGGACGCCCACGACACCATCCGTTTCGAGGCGAACGAATGGCGCCCGTCCGACGATCCGCGGCGCGGCACGCTCGAGGGCGAGCTCACGCTGCTCGGTGAAACCCGGCCCGTTTCTCTGGACGTGACGATCAACAAGGGCGCCGAATACCCGTTCGGCCACGGCGGGTACACGCTGGGCATTTCGGCCCGCGCCACAATCGAGCGAAGCGAGTGGGGCATGACTTACGGGGTCGAGAGAGACCTCGTCGGCGACGAAGTCGAGCTGATCTTCGAGTTCGAGGCGGTCAGACAATAGAACCGTTTGTCATCGGTCAGCGCTTCGAATCGGCGACTTGGAAACGGAAAAGCCCCGTATCGCTGCGGGGCTTCTTCGGAAGATGGTGCCGGTGGACGGAGTGCTGCGCTCGCTGCGCGATCTTGCCCTTCGGGCTGGCGGCTGCGCGCCAGCGAATATGCGCTGACGCGCACATTTCGAACCGATCCTCGTGGTCGGCGGTTCGACTTGGGGCACAGGATACGGAAAAGCCCCGTATCGCTGCGGGGCTTCTTCGGAAGATGGTGCCGGTGGACGGAGTCGAACCGCCGACCCACGCATTACGAATGCGTTGCTCTACCAACTGAGCTACACCGGCGCCGGCAAGCGCAGAATTATACCGATTCTGCGCGGCGGGTGCTACGGGTCGGGCCTGACGATTGGCCTCGAGCGCCGGCCTGGCCTGGGGCCAAGCAGAACTCGCCAAGCGGCCGTTCCACTTGATCACCCGGTATTCTGCAGCCCCTGTGCAATGCCGTGTACGCTGTCGATCAGGGCCAGTTCCAGGGCTTCGTCCTTCGAGCCCCCGGCGCGCCAGCGCTCCAGCAGTTCCACTTGCGTGAAGCTCATCGGGTCGACGTAGGGGTTGCGCAGCAGGATGGATCGTTTGAGCGTCGGATCCTTGTCCAGCAGACCGCCCTGGCCCTTTATGCGACAGATCATCCCTCGCGTACGCTCGAATTCGGCAAGGATTGTCGGGAAATAGCGCTCGCCCAGATCACCGGCCAGCCTGGCATAGTGGCGACCGATGCCCATGTCGGCCTTTGCCATACCCATTTCGGCATCCGAGAGCAGGTTGGAGAAGAACAGCCACTCGCGCGCCATCTCCTCGACGGCCTCGAAGCCGATCTCGTCGACCAGCCGTTCCAGCCCGCTGCCCAGTCCGTACCAGCCGGGCAGGCCCTGGCGCGACTGGCCCCAGGCGAACACCCAGGGAATAGCGCGCAGGCCCGAAATGCCCGTCTTCTTCGCTCTCGAGGCCGGGCGCGAGCCGATGCGTAGGCGTTCGATCACGTCGATCGGCGTGGCCAGGCGGAAGTAATCCCCGAAGGCGGCGTCGTCGTAGACCAGGTCACGGTAGGCTTCGCGCGAGAGTTCGGCCAGGCGCGCCATCGCCCGGCGCCAGGGGCCTTCCTCGCTGTCCGGGTCGCCGTCGAGAAAACCGGCCCGGATGACCGCGCCGGTGGCCTGCTCCAGGTTTCGAACGGCGATGGTGCGCAGGCCGTACTTGCGATGGATGACCTCACCCTGCTCGGTCATGCGCAGCCGCCCGCCGACCGAACCCGCCGGTGCGGCCAGCACCGCCGCCGGCGTCTTGCCGCCTCCGCGGCCAACCGTGCCGCCGCGGCCGTGGAAGAAAGTGACCTTCACGCCGTGCTGTTCGAACAGCGAGAGCAGCTTGCGTTGCGCGTCCTGCAGCGACCAGCGTGAGGCGACCATGCCGCCGTCCTTGTTGGAATCCGAATAGCCCAGCATCACGGTCTGGCGATCGCCGCGCGCGGCCAGCAGTTCGCGCCATACGCCAAGCCCCAGCAGGCCTTCCATCACGCCCTCGGCGGCGAGCAGGTCGTCGACGGTCTCGAACAGCGGCACGATATCGAGCCGGTCCTCCTCCACACCGGCCGCACGGGCCATGAACCAGGCTGCCAGAATATCGTCGGCGTTGCGGCTCATGGAGATGATCAGGGTGCTAATGGCGCGTTCACCGAACCTGTCGTGGGCCTTCGCGGCTGCGGCCAGCAATTCGTAGACGGGGTGGGTGGGCTTGACGTCTCGTCCAGAGGTAATGCGCCCCCGACCCACGGCTTTTTTCAGGTAGTTCGTTCTTTCTTCAGGGTCTCGCTCGGGCCAGTCGGCGTCGTCGATCAACTCGCCGACTGCCTCGTGCAGGTCGCCGGAGTCGATGCGCAGGTCCAGTGCGGCCAGGTGGAAGCCGAAGATATCGACCCGGCGCTGCAGGCGCCCGATCGGGAACAGGCCTGCGCGCTTGCCCCGGTTTTCCTTCAGGCTTTCGGCAATGCGAGCCAGGTCGGCGGCGAACCCGTCGACATGATCGTAAGCGCCCTCCCCGTCGCCGATGGTGGCCTTCAGCCGCGCCTCGACCAGATAGAGCAGCTCGCGATACGGCATATCAGCGTGGCGGGCAGGAATGGTCTCGACCACCTGCGGCAGCAGCTTGCGGTATTCGGCAATGCGCTCGCGCACGTCCTTGCTAACGCCCGCACGCCCGTCGGTCTGGCTGAGCAGGCGGTTCAGGCGGCGAACTTCCTTCAAGTAGTTGCCGATCACCTGGCGGCGCTGCTCGGTGAGCGTTTCCATCACCGTCTCGCCGGTGACATTGGGGTTGCCGTCCATGTCGCCGCCGACCCAGGAACCGAAGCGCAGCACCGACGGCAAATCACCCGGCCACAGCTCCACACCCCAGGCGCGCGTGGCGGCCTCCGCCAGGTTCTCGTGAAGCACGGGAGCAACGCGATAAAGCACGTTGGCCAGGTAGTAATGCGCGTGCTCGGCCTCGTCGGCCACGGTCGGGCGCGAGCGCGACTGCTCGGCCGTCTGCCAGGCAATCGTCTGCTCCATGCGCACTCGGTCGATCAATCGGCTGGAGGCGTTGTCCGAAAGCCCTGGGTCCAGCCGCTCGACGAGGTAGCTGGCCATGCGCTGCTCCTTCTCCAGGATCGAACGCCGCGTCGCCTCGGTCGGATGCGCCGTAAACACCGGCTCGACCAGCAAGTCGGCTAGAGTTGCGCGCACCGCTTCCCAGTCGCGTCCCTCATCGGCGAGCTTCTCGAACACGTCCGACAGCGAATCGGGCTGCACGCCCTCCCCGGCCGCCATGTATTCGCGACGACGGCGAATGCGATGCACCTGTTCGGCCAGGTTTACCATCCGGAACCAGGCTGCGAACGCCCGAACAAAGGCGCTGGCTTCGGCGGGATCGCCAATCCGGCATTGCTCCAGCAGAGAATTGCCGTCGTCCTCGCCCGTGCGCCGGCCGATGGCTGCAGACCGGGCCGTCTCGACGCGCCTGAACAGCGCGTCGCCGCACTGCTCGCGGAGCAGTTCGCCGATCATGGCCCCGAGCAGGCTGACATCGTCGCGAAGCGGCTGATGTTCGGGCGGAAAATCGATGTCCTGACGTTTCATTCGGTGACCGGGTTCGATGAGCGTGGGCCTGCAATAGTAAACGCCCCGAGGGTGCAATGCCCGCCGCGGCGGCAAATGGAGCACTCTCGACTAACGCGCGCTGTAGGCCCCGATCGAATCGACCTCCAGCCAGAACGGGCCGTCGCGGCCGTCGACGATGAAGAAACCGATGCGCGATATCTCCCCCGGCCTGACCGGGGGTACGTCGACACGGCGACCGAAGACCGTGGCGCGGAGTTCTGAAAAGGGGACGCGTACGTCTTGCCAGTCGTCACCCGTATCGAACGGCGCTCGACGCGATACCGCTCGCCAGCCGTAGCGCTGTCCATCGTTGACCTCGACTTCGAAGATGCGCCCGTTGCCGCGTACCCGCAATTCGAGACCCTCGTAGTCCGAGAGATCGAAATC
>JAAAPE010000001.1 GCA_009908385.1 Gammaproteobacteria bacterium | reverse complement strand
TCCTTGCTTTCGCGCACGGCCGTTTCCGGCAGGCCGACGATGGCGAACACCGGCAGCCCCGAGGAGAGGTTGACTTCGACCAGCACCTCCGGCGCTTCGATGCCGACGGCGGCGCGGGATTGGACGGTGGCCAGGCCCATTCGAACTCCAGGCGTCGATGGATTTTCTCCAGCCTGCCTGCGACGCGCTCGCGACGTAATGGGCGGTTGCCGCGACGATCTGTAGGAAAAACGCCATGGGCGCCATGGCCGATCGGTCGGAGGCTGCGCCGGATTCAGGGGGCCGGCGCCCGATCGTGTGCCGGTGCGAGCGATCGAAGTCTCGCCCGGTCAGGATTCAGGATTGCGCGCCGCTCGCCCGGGCCACCGAGTCGACGGGGGCGGGCTTTCCGAACAGGAAGCCCTGAAGCAGTTCGCATCCCTGCTCGGTCAGGAAACGGCACTGCGCCTCGGTTTCGACCCCTTCCGCCACGACCTGCATGCCGAGGATGTGCGCCATCTCGATGACCATGCGCACGATCGCGGCGTTATAGGCCTCCTGGTCGAGGTCGTGCACGAACGAGCGGTCGATCTTGAGTTCGTGCACCGGCAGGCGGCCGAGGTAGGCCAGGGACGAGTAGCCGGTGCCGAAGTCGTCGATCGAGAAACGGACCCCGCGGTCGGCCAGGCGGCGGATCTTGTCGCGGGCGGCATGCACGTCGTGGAGCAGCGTGCTCTCGGTGAACTCCAGGAACAGGCGGTCGGCCTCGATCCCGTAGCGCTCCAGCAGGGAGACCAGGTGCGGCTCGAACTCGTCGCGATAGAACTGGCTGGAGGCGACGTTGACGCTGATCGACCATTGTCCGCGCGCACGGTCCCCGCGCCACGCCGCCAGCTGTGCGACCGCCTGTTCCAGCGTCCACTTCTCGATCGGGGTGATCAGGCCGGTGCGCTCCGCCGCCGGGACGAAATCGCCGGGAAGCAGCAGGCCGCGGCCCGGGTGCTGCCAGCGGATCAGGGCTTCGAGCCCGACGACGCGGCGATCCTGATCCACCTTGGGCTGGTAGTGCAGGACGAACTGCTCCTCGGCGATCGCCTTCCGGAGCTCGCCCTCGAGCGTCTGCTCCTGGGCGACGGCTTCTTGCATGGCCGGGTCGAAGAAACTGAAATCCCGGTCCGGGTCGGCCTTGACCTGGTGAAGCGCGATGGCGGCCTGCCCGAGCACGTTGGCGGCGTCGACCGAGTCGCCGTCGAATACGGTCGCGCCGATCCGGCAGCGGTTGTAGTACGCCTCTCCGCTGATGGTGAAGGCCCGGTTCAGGGCTGCGAACACGCGATCGGACGTCGAGCGAACCAGGCTGGCCGCTTCCTTGGCGTCCCCGGCGGACGGTTCGACGATCAGGGCGAACTCGTCCGCGCCTTGCCGGAAGGCGTTGCCCGACTGACCGGCGATCTCGCGCAGCGCCTGGGCCACCTGGATCAGCAGCTGGTCGCCGGCGTCGAAGCCCATGGCGTCGTTGACCTTCTTGAACTGGATCAGGTTGATCAGCAGCAGCCCGCCGTAGCGTCCAGCCCGGCGACCGGCCTCGATGGACCGGTCCAGGCGGATTCCGATCTGGCGACGGTTGCCCAGCCCGGTCAGGGAATCGTAGAGGGCGAGCTGCTGGATGCGGTTCTCGGCCTTTTTCAGTGCGCTGATGTCGATGTAGTCGTAGATGAAATTGCGCACCCGGCCCTGCTCGCCCCGCACGGCCGTCACCAGCAGCAGCTGGGACTGGACTTCACCGCTCTTGCGCCGCAGCCGGATCTCGCCGCGCCAGCGGCTTCGGTGCTGCATGCGTTCGTCCAGCTGCCGTCGGAAAGCGTCCCGGTCGTCTTCGGGCAGGAGCACGACGGGATCCTCCCCGGTCATCTCGTGTTCCCCGAAGCCGGTGATGCGGGTGAAGGCCGAGTTGATGCGCAGGATGTGGTGGTCGCCGTCAGTGATGCAGATGCTTTCCTGCGATTCGAACGCCGCGGCGGCGATCCGGAGTTCATGATCCAGGCGTTTGCGCTGGGTGATGTCCTGGACGATCACGATGTATCGCCTCGAGCGGGTCGCCGGATCTTCCAGCAGGTTGCCCATGGCTTCGTAGTCGCGCAGCTTCCCGTCAACCTCGATCCGGTAATGGAAGGCCTCGGACCGGCCGTGCTCGTCGATATCCTCGAGCAGGCGCCGGATCGGTTTCGCGGCCTCGTCGGGCAGGAAGTCGAACAGACGCTGCCCGACGACGGTTTCGGGCTGGGCGATCAGGTGCGGATAGCGCGAGTGGAACTGGTGAACGGTGCCGTCCCGACCCAGCTCGAAGATGATGTCGGGCAGCGTTTCGAGCGTGGCCGCCAGCCTTGAGCGCGCGCCGGCGAGCTCGAGGTAGGGCGTTTCGATGCCGCTGATGACCACCGCGCGAAACAGGTAGTAGTACGCGAAAAGCTTGTAGACGTGCCCCAGTACGTTGAAGATGTCGTTGACGCTGCCCTGCTGCGCGAACGACAGGGTGCCCAGCACGATGAAGCCGATCGCGGTGATCAGTGAACGGGAGTCGACGTGCGGGATCGGCCGCCGCTGGAACCAGAGCACGGCGACGGTCACCAGGTAGACGCCGAGCGCGCCGTAGTGGACCGTGTTCCCGAAAGCGGCCATGCCGGTCGCCGACTGGATGGCGGCGAGCAACTCGTCGCGGCCGAACAGGATGATCGCGTAGGTGCCACCCACCAGCCCGAGGGTTGCAGTGACGAGGGATGAGCGCGTCGCCCTCGACGCTGCGCGCGTGGACCAGGGCACGATGATGGCGAGCGCCACGCCCCCCACCGCGAAAACCCTGGCCGAAAGCCAGAACAGTCGCTCGGACTCGGCGCTGAACAACGCAGCCGAGCCGCCGCCGTGCTGGCCCGACAGGAGGTATCCCAGGCCGAACAGGGCCACGCCGAGAAACGTGACCGCGATCAGCAGGACCGCGACCGGGGCGCGCCGCTGGTAGCTCAGCCAGGCGACGACGAATACGAGAAAGGCGGCTGCCGAAGAGATCGTCTCCAACAGCGCCTGCACCGGCAGGTAGACCGCCAGGGGTTGCGGCAGGTCCGCCGGCAGGGTCGCCGCGATCGGCAGCAACAGGGCCATGGCGACCAGCACCCCGAAGCCCGGGGACGGGTCGTCGTGTTGTTCCGTGTCGGAATGAATCATCCGGTTGCGGCGCCCGCCGGGGCTTGCCGATGCGGCAAAGTGGAACATGTTAGGCGCATTTTCCGGCGAAGTACAATCACCGCGATAGTCTTTGCCAATGGCCGCGTCGGACGTCCGATGCGGTCGGCATTCCGTGTTTTCTAGCGTGACGAGGCGCTCATGTCCTTTCTGTGGATCGTAACGCTGGTCTGGGCCTTCAGCTTTTCGCTGATCGGCGTCTACCTGTCCGGGCAGGTCGACGACTTCGTGTCCGTGTTCCTGCGCGTCGTCCTGGCGCTGGCCGTTTTCGCGCCCCTGTTGTGGCGCGCCCGACCGGGCTGGCGAGTCGGCGTCGGCCTGATGGCCATCGGCGCGGTGCAGATCGGGGTGATGTACCTGTTCCTGTTTCACGCCTACGCCTACCTGAGCGTTCCCGAACTGCTCCTGTTCACCATCTTCACGCCGCTCTACGTCACCCTGATCGACGAGGTCTTCCTGGGTCGCCGGCACGTCGCCCCCCGCTTCTGGCTGGGTGCCGCGCTGGCGGTGGGCGGGGCGGCGATCATCCGCTTCGGTGCCGTCAGCCCGGATTTCCTGCTCGGTTTCGTCCTGGTGCAGGGCGCCAATCTCTGCTTCGCCGCCGGGCAGGTCGCCTACAAGCGGCTCGAGCTCGGCGGCACGCTGTCCCAGGTGCAGACCTTCGGCTTCTTCTTCCTCGGCGCCGCGCTCGTCGCGGGCCTCGGTGTCGTCCTGTTCGCCGATCACGCGCGCTGGCCGGCGACCGCGCTCCAGTGGGGCGTCCTGCTCTGGCTCGGCCTGGGGGCTTCCGGCCTGGGCTACCTGGGCTGGAACCTCGGCGCCAAGCGGGTCAATACGGGCCAGCTGGCGGCGATGAACAACATGCTGATCCCGGCCGGGATCCTCGTGAACGTTCTGTTCTGGAATCGCGAGGCCGACTGGCTGCGGGTGATCGCGGGCGGGGCGGTGATCGTCATTGCCGTCTGGCTGTGTCGCGATGTCTCGGGCCGGACGCGCCGGTATACTGGTCGTCATGAACGTGCAAGTGAACGGCAGGGGCCGTGAGTTGCCCGACAATCTCACGATCACCGGCGTGCTCGAAGAGCTCGGCTACGACGAACGGAGCGTGAGCGTCGAGCGCAACGGTCAGCCCGTGTCGGCGTCGCTGTTCGCCGAGCTGACCGTCAACGACGGCGACCGGGTCGAGATCGTGAAGGGGTCGGGCGACTCCTGAGCCAGCCACAGAACGAATGAACGAAGAAACGAGACTCCGCCGCGTTCGCAGCTTCGTCCGGCGGCCCGGCCGCCTGACGCCCGGCCAGCGGCGCGCGCTCGAGGCGTTGCTGCCCTGCTACGGGATCGACAGCGACCTGGCCGACCTGCGGCTGGCCTTCGATCGACCGGCGCCCCTGGTGGTCGAAATCGGCTTCGGCAACGGCCAGGCGCTGGCCTGGATGGCGGCCAACGAGCCCGAAAAGAACTTCGTCGGGGCCGAGGTCCACGAGCCCGGGGTCGGACGGCTGCTGAAAAGCGTCGAGGAGGCCGGCCTGGGCAACGTGCGCGTGTGCATGCGCGACGCCGTGGAGGTGCTCGACCGGCAGGTTTCGACGGAAAGCCTCGACGAGGTGCGCATCTACTTTCCCGATCCCTGGCCCAAGAAGCGCCACCACAAGCGCCGTCTCATCCAGCGGCCCTTCCTCGAGCGCCTGGTCGAGCGCATGAAGCCCGGCGGCCTGCTGCACCTGGCCACCGACTGGGCGCCCTACGCCGAGTGGATGGTCGAAGCGATCCGCGAAGTGCCGGCGCTGGCGCTGCAGGGCGATCCCTTCGTGCCGCGCCCGGCCTGGCGGCCGCAGACCCACTTCGAGCGCCGCGGCGAGAAGAAGGGCCACGAGATCGTCGATATCGTCTGCCGGGTGGCCTGAAGCGTCAGGCCGGGCCTGATTCGAAGGGCCGGGGAAATCTCAGCTTCGGCGATTGACCAGTCGGTCGGCGAGCCAGGCCAGGGATTCGGTCCGCCCGGCCAGGCGGGCGAGGTCCTCCGAAGCGCGCGCGGCCAGCCCGTCGATGCGTTCCTGGGCCGCCCCGGTGCCGAAGAGCATCGGCCAGCTCGCCTTCTGCCGGTTCGCGTCGGAGTCGCTCGACTTGCCGATCGCCTCGGTGTCTTCCTCGATTTCGAGCAGGTCGTCGCGGATCTGGAAGGCCAGGCCGATATGGTCCGCGAAGCTCGACAGGGCCTGGCGCTGGTCCTCGCCGAACGCCGGCTTCAGCGCCGCGGGCATGAGCACCGCGGCATGGATCAGCGCCCCTGTCTTGCGGCGGAACATGTTCTCGACCGCCTCGCGGTCGGGACGCTGACCCTCGAACTTGAGGTCCAGCGCCTGGCCGCCGGCCATGCCGAGCACGCCGCAGGCGCGGGCAAGATCGAGGGCCATGCGGCGCGCCGCCTCGGCGTCCTCGATCTCGGCCAGTACCTCGAAAGCCATCGCCTGCAGGGCGTCGCCGGCGAGGATCGCCGTGGCCTCGTCGAAGGCCAGATGGACCGTCGCCTTGCCACGGCGCAGGTCGTCGTCGTCCATGGCCGGCAGGTCGTCGTGCACCAGCGAATAGCAGTGGATCAGTTCGACGGCGGCGGCCGGTGCATCGAGTCGATCGATGCCCTGGCCGAGCGCCTCGCCGCTGGCGTAGACGAGCAGGGGGCGGAGACGCTTGCCGCCGTTGAACACCGCGTAGCGCATCGCTGCGGCCAGCGTCGAGTCGGTTCCGGGCAGGGACTCGAGGCGCGCCGCCAGAATGCGCTCGACGCGCGTGGTGAGTTCCGCGACCCGTTGTTCGAAAGGGCGCGTGCTCATGCCGGCAGCGTCGATCGCTCCGGTCGGCTCAGTCGAACGGCCACAGACGACGCCACCACGAGGGCTCGTCCCGGTCGAGTGATACGTCGCCGTAGTTGTGTTCGAGAACGCGCCGGGTATCGGCGGCCAGTTCAGGCAGGTCGAGCCGAGTGTAGGATCGCGCCATCAGATCGAGTGCGTCGATGTTCGCCGGCGCCTGGGGATAGTTCTCGATGACGTGTTCGGCGCGGTTGATGGCCGCGATGTAGGCGCCGCGGCGGAAGTAGTATTCGCCGATGACGATGTCCTGCTCGGCCATGGCGTTGCGCAGGAACACCATGCGTTGGCGGGCGTCGGCCACGTAGCGGCTTTCCGGGAAGCGCCGGATCAGTTCCTGGAAGTCCATGAAGGCGTCGCGCGCGCTGCTCTGGTCGCGGTCGACCACCTGGCCGGGGAACAGCCGGCGCAGGAAACCCATCGCCTGGTCATAGTGGACCAGTCCCTTGAGATACCAGGCGTAGTCCACGTTGGGGTGGGTCGGGTAGGTGCGGACGAAGCGATCGAGCGTAGTGATGGCTTCCTCACCCTGGCGCCCCTTGTACATCGCGTAGGCCATGTCGAGCTGGGCCTGTTCGGCGTGGCGCCCGAACGGGTAACGCGTGGTCAGTTCCTTGTAGCGATCGACGGCGGTCGGCCAGGCGCCCGCCTGCAGAGCCCTGTGGGCCCGTTCGTAGAGTTCTTCGGCCGGCACGCTGTCGTCGATCTCCTCGCGGCTGCAAGCCGCCAGGACCGTCACCAGGACGGTGGCGAGCAGCACGAGGCGGAGAAACGGACGACGGGCTGGAGCACAATTGCGCATAATGATCTCGTGTTCGAATGAAGCAGGCAGCGGCCGGCCATTATGCCATCCTGCCGCTGCACCTGCCCACCAGTGCAGAGCCCGATGACCACCCGAGTGCATAAACAGGAGCTGATCGACCCCGCGCACGCCGGACAGCGTCTCGATGCCGTGCTGGCCGAGCTGTGGCCTGAATTCTCGCGCAGTCGGATCACGGCCTGGATTCGCGAGGGAAAGCTGCGCGTGGGCGGCGAGACGGTCAAGCCGAAACTTCGCGTCTCCGGCGGCGAGCAGGTCGAGCTGGCCGCCGAGCTCGAGGCGCACTCGTCACTCGAGCCGCAGGCGATCGAACTCGACGTGCTGATCGACGATCCGGCGTTCCTGGTGGTCGACAAGCCGCCCGGTCTGGTCGTACACCCCGGTTCCGGCAATCCCGACGGCACCCTGGTCAATGCGCTGCTGCATTTCGATCCCGCCCTGGCGCCGCTGCCCCGCGCCGGGCTGGTTCATCGCCTCGACAAGGACACGTCGGGCTGCCTGCTGGTCGCGCGCACGACCGCGAGCCACCGCGCCCTGGTGGCGGCCATGAAGCGCCGCGAGATCAAGCGAAGCTACCGGGCCCTGGTCTGGGGCGAGATCATTGCCGGCGGGACGGTCGACGAGCCGCTCGGCCGCCATCCGGTCGACCGGAGGCGGCAGGTCGTGCGCCAGGACGGTCGGCGCGCGGTCACGCACTACCGCGTGGGGCGGCGGCTCAGGGGCGCGACCCTGCTGGACGTGGAGCTCGAAACCGGGCGGACGCACCAGATTCGCGTCCACATGGCGCACATTCGTCACCCGATCATCGGCGATCCGGTCTACGGTCGGCGCGGCGCGCCGGGCGGCCTGAGCGAGGACCAGCGAAACGCCTGGCAGCGATTCCCCCGCCAGGCGCTGCACGCGGCCCGGCTCGGCTTTCAGCACCCGGAGACCGGCGAGCCGGTCGAGGCCGCCGCGCCGATGCCGGCGGACATGCGCGAACTCATCGATCTGCTGGGCGCCGATGAAAGTGATTGAGCCCGATTGGCCGGTCGAGCGACGCGTGGGTGCCTTCACGACCACCCGCGACGGCGGCGTGAGCGTCGGGCCCTGGGCGTCGCTCAATCTCGGCGTCAACAGCGGCGACGAGGCTGATGCGGTTGCCGCCAACCGCGGCCGGCTGACCGACGAACTGCCGGCCGAACCGCGCTGGCTCGGGCAGGTGCACGGCAGCCGGGTGATCCACCTGGCCGACTGGCAGCCGGAGGTCGAGGCCGATGCCGCCTGGACCGACCGGCCCGGCGAGGCCGTCGTCATCCAGACCGCCGACTGCCTGCCCGTCCTGCTGGCTGCCCGCGACGGCTCGCTGGTCGCGGGCGTGCACGGCGGCTGGCGGTCCCTGGCCGCCGGCATCATCGAACGGACCTTGTGGGCCGTGCCGGTTCCGGGCAAAGAACTTCGCGCCTGGATCGGCCCCGGCATCTGTGCTCGCTGCTACCAGGTCGGTGGCGAGGTGCGCTCGGCCTTCGTCGATCTCGATCCCGTGCTGGCCGCCGCGTTTCAGGCCGACGGCGACCGCTGGCGCGCCGACCTCAAGTGGATCGCCGCCCAGCAGCTGCGCGCGGCGGGTGTCGAGGTGTTCGATTGCCGTCGTTGCACCTTCGAGGAAGTCGACACTTTCTATTCCTTTCGCCGGGAGGGGCGGACCGGAAGACTGGCGTCGGTAATCTGGATGTCGGAGGAGCAATGACCAATTTTCAAATCACAATTCTCAAACAAGGACCAAATTCTCAATGACCGAATGACCAAAGCCGGAGAGGAGCGGGCCTCACGGAGCGGTTTTCGTCATTGATCCATTGGGTCATTGGTGCTTGTTTGAAAATTGATCATTTCTCGTCGCCCCCGTCCACGGTGCCGATCCGGCGCGGTCAGCGTCCGCCGAGGGGGTATCCCGCCCAAATTGAGTTACAATGCTCTCCCGGATTCACTGCAGCATGGATGTCCGGGCATGACCTCTCTCATTTTCGTTACCGGCGGTGTCGTTTCATCGCTGGGTAAAGGCATTTCAGCCGCCTCGCTGGGCTCCATCCTGGAAGCCCGGGGTCTGCGCGTGACGCTGCTGAAACTCGATCCCTACATCAACGTCGATCCGGGCACCATGAGCCCGTTCCAGCACGGCGAGGTGTTCGTCACCGAAGACGGTGCCGAGACCGACCTGGACCTGGGTCACTACGAGCGCTTCGTGCGCACGCGCATGACCCAGCGCAACAATTTCACGACCGGGCGGATCTACGCCAACGTGATCGCCAAGGAACGCCGCGGCGACTACCTGGGCAAGACCGTCCAGGTGATTCCGCACATCACCGACGAGATCAAGGATTCGGTCAACCAGGCCGTTGAAGGTTACGACGTGGCGCTGATCGAGATCGGCGGCACGGTCGGCGACATCGAGTCGCTGCCCTTCCTCGAGGCCATCCGTCAGCTCGGCAGCGAATACGGCCGGCAGGCGCTGTTCATGCACCTGACGCTCGTGCCTTATCTCAAGGCCGCCAACGAGATCAAGACCAAGCCGACCCAGCATTCGGTCAAGGAGCTGCGGTCGATCGGCATCCAGCCCGACGTGCTGCTGTGCCGCTGCGAACGCATGCTCTCCGACGAGGAGCGCAAGAAGATCGCGCTGTTCACCAATGTGCCGCACGACGCCGTGATTTCGGCGGTCGACGTCGATTCGATCTACAAGATCCCGCTGTTCTACCACCGCCAGGGGCTCGACCGCATCGTGCTCGATCGCCTGGGCATCAAGGCCGCCTCGCCCGACCTCTCGGACTGGGAAGAGGTGGTCGAGCGCCAGACCCGGCCGAAGCACGAAGTGACCGTGGCCATGGTCGGCAAGTACGTCGAACACGCCGACGCCTACAAGTCGCTCAACGAGGCCCTGATGGCGGGCGGTTTCGGCGACTGGGTGAAGGTGAAGATCAAGGGCGTCGAATCGGAAGAAATCGAATCCAGCGGTACCGGAATCCTGGCCGGCGCCGATGCCGTTCTCGTGCCCGGCGGTTTCGGCGAGCGCGGTTTCGAGGGCAAGATCGCTGCCATCCGCTACGCTCGTGAAAACGGTATTCCCTACCTGGGTATCTGCCTGGGTATGCAGGCGGCGGTGGTCGAGTTCGCCCGAAACGTCTGCGGACTCGCGGATGCGCATTCAACGGAAATCAACGTGGATGCGAAACACCCGGTGATCGGCCTGATCACCGAGTGGCTCGACGAGAAAGGCCAGCGCGAACTCAGGGACGAAAACGCCGACCTGGGCGGTACCATGCGCCTGGGCGCGCAGCGCTGCAAGCTCGTCTCCGGCTCGCTCTCCCGCAAGCTCTACGGCAAGGACGAGATCGTCGAGCGCCATCGCCATCGCTATGAATTCAACAATGCCTATCGCGACACGCTCGACGAGCACGGCATGAAGCTGGTCGGCTTTTCGGTCGACGACATGCTCGTCGAAATGGTGGAGCTGCCCGACCACCCCTGGTTCGTGGCCTGCCAGTTCCACCCCGAGTTCACCTCCACGCCGCGCGACGGGCATCCGCTGTTTTCCGGTTTCATCCGCGCCGCGCTGGCCCAGCATGACAAGGCCAGCGGCAAGTCGAGCCGGGCGGTGGAAGCATGAAGCTGGCCGGGTTCGAAGTCGGGCTCGACCAGCCCCTGTTCCTGATTGCCGGTCCCGACACGCTGGAGTCGGAGGCGATGTGCCTCGAAGTCGCCGGTCATCTCCAGGAAGTCACCGGCCGCCTGGGTATTCCCTATGTGTTCAAGGGGTCCTTCGACAAGGCCAATCGCACCTCGCTCAAGAGCTACCGCGGTCCGGGCCTGGAAGAGGGGCTGCGCATACTCGAGGTGGTGAAGTCGCAGATCGGCGTACCGGTGATCACGGACGTGCACGAGGACACGCCGCTGGGCGAGGTCGCCGCCGTGGTCGACGTGCTACAGACGCCCGCCTTCCTGTGCCGGCAGACCAACTTCATCCAGAACGTGGCCCGTGCCGGGCGGCCGGTCAACATCAAGAAGGGGCAGTTCCTTTCACCCTGGGAAATGAGCAAGGTCGTCGAGAAGGGCCGCGAAGCCGGAAACGATCAGCTGATGGTCTGCGAACGCGGTTACATGTTCGGCTACAACAATCTGGTCGTGGACATGCGTTCGCTGGCCATCATGCGCGAGACCGGATGCCCCGTGGTCTTCGACGCCACCCACTCGGTGCAGCTGCCGGGTGGCCAGGGCGAGTCCTCCGGCGGCATGCGCGAGTTCATCCCCGTGCTGGCGCGGGCGGCCGTGGGCGCCGGTGTCGCCGGAGTCTTCTGCGAAACTCACCCCAAGCCCGACGAGGCACTCTGCGACGGCCCCAACTCGATGCACCTGTCGGACATGGAAGGCCTGCTCGAGCAGCTCGTCGCGATCGATCGGGTGGTCAAGAAGCTATAAGGTTTCAGTGTTCAAGTTTCAGGTTTCAGGAAACCCACGACCGAAGCCCGCCCTGAAACCTGAAACCTGAAACCTATTCAGCCTTCGATCGGCGCCCAATTTGGAAACTGACTGGAACGTTTGATGAAAATTACCGAAATCCGAGCTCTCGAGATTCTTGACTCCCGAGGCAATCCGACGCTGGAGGCCGAAGTCACCGCCGAGGGCGGTCATGTGGGTCGTGCGGCCGTGCCTTCGGGCGCCTCGACCGGCGCGCGCGAGGCCGTGGAGCTGCGTGACGGCGACGCGCGCTACGGCGGCAAGGGCGTGCGCAGGGCAGTAGCCAATGTCAACGGCGAGATCGCCGATGCCATCAAGGGCATGGACGTCACCGACCAGGCGGCCATCGACAAGACGCTGATCGAACTCGACGGTACGGAAAACAAGTCCCGCCTGGGCGCCAATGCCCTGCTGGGCGTGTCGCTCGCCGTCGCGCACGCGGCGGCGACCGCGCGCGGCCAGGCGCTCTGGGCGCACCTGCTCGACGATTCGGGCCAGAAAGCCAGCCTGCCGGTGCCGATGATGAACATCCTCAACGGCGGTGCGCACGCCGACAATCGCGTCGATATCCAGGAATTCATGATCATGCCGGTCGGGCTGCCCGACTTTCCTGCCGCGTTGCAGGCGGGCACCGAGGTGTTCCACGCGCTCAAGGCCATCCTGCGCCAGCGCGGCCTCAATACCGCGGTGGGCGACGAGGGCGGCTTCGCCCCCGACCTGTCCTCGAACGAGGCGGCGCTCGAACTGCTGATGACCGCTATCACGGAGGCGGGCTATGTACCCGGCCGGGACATTCATCTCGCGCTGGATGTGGCCTCGAGCGAGTTCTATCGCGAGGGGCAGTACGTCCTGGATGCCGAAGGACGAGCCTTCGACAGCGCTGAGTTCGCCGATTACCTGGCGGGTATCGTCGACCGCTACCCCGTGCTCTCCATCGAGGACGGGATGAGTGAGGACGACTGGAACGGCTGGGCGGAGCTCACGCAGCGGATCGGCGGGAAGGTGCAGCTGGTCGGTGACGACCTGTTCGTGACCAATACCCGCATCCTCCAGCGCGGTATCGACGAGCGCATCGGCAACGCCATCCTGATCAAGCCCAACCAGATCGGCACCCTGTCGGAAACGCTCGACGCCGTGGCCATGGCGCGGAACGCCGGTTTCGGCACGGTCATCTCGCACCGTTCCGGCGAAACCGAGGACGTGACGATCGCCGACCTGTCGGTAGCCACCAACGCCGGGCAGATCAAGACCGGGTCGCTGTGCCGCTCGGATCGCGTCGCCAAGTACAACCAGTTGTTGCGTATCCACGCGCGCCTGGGGGATGCCGCGCGCTATGATGGCCGGCATGTCTTTGCGCGCTTTCTCGACTGATCGCGAGCCGCTCGAGCTCACGCTGCCGGCATGAGCATGCTGGCCGAAGTCATCATCTTCCTGGCCGCTGCCGTGGTCATGGTGCCGCTCGCCCGCTGGGCGGGCCTCGGCGCCGTCCTCGGTTTCCTGGCCGCCGGCGTGCTGATCGGGCCCTGGGTGCTGGGCCTGATCGACGATGTCTACACCATCCTGCACTTCTCCGAGCTCGGGGTGGTGCTGCTGCTGTTCCTGATCGGCCTCGAACTCAAACCCTCGCGCCTGTGGGTGCTGCGCCGGGTCGTCTTCTTCATCGGCTCGCTGCAGATGCTGCTGACTACCCTGTTGCTGTGGCCCCTGGCGGCCTGGTGGGCGGGCAGCTGGGGCATCGGGGCGCTGATTGCCGTCGTGCTGTCGCTGTCCTCGACGGCGATGGGCGTGCAGATCCTGGCCGAGAAGAAGCAGCTCGGCGCTCCGCACGGACGTCAGGCGTTCGGAATCCTGCTCATGCAGGACATCGCCGTGATTCCGCTGTTGGCCATCATTCCGCTGTTCGCCGGCCGCGAGGTGAGCTCGGGCTCGGACTGGTCCATCGTCATCGGCATGCTGCAGGCCGCCGCGCTGATCGGCGGGCTGATCGTAGCCGGACGCTTCCTGCTGCGCCCGACCCTCCGCGCGATTGCCGCCACCGGCGTGCCCGAGGTGTTCGTCGCCATGGCCCTGCTGGTGGTGCTCGGCACGGCGGCGCTGGCCGACTACGCCGGGTTGAGCATGGCGCTCGGCGCCTTCCTGGCCGGCGTGCTGCTGGCCGACTCGGAGTATCGCCACGAAATCGAGGCCGCCATCGATCCCTTCAAGGGGCTGCTGCTGGGCCTGTTCTTCATCGCCGTGGGCATGTCCATCGATTTCGGGCGCGTCATGGCGTCTCCCCTGGCCATCCTCGCCCTGGTCGCCGTGATCATGGTCGTCAAGGTGGTTGCCCTGCTGGTGGTCGGTCGCATCGCCGGGCTCAGTCGGGCCTCCACGGCGGCACTGGCCATGGCCCTGCCGCAGGCGGGCGAGTTTGCCTTCATCCTCTTCGCGGTGGCCGTCAACGAAGGGGTGATGACCGCCGGGCTCGTCGATCCGCTGATCGTGGCCGTCACCATTTCGATGGCGCTCACGCCGCTGATGTACGTCATCAACGACAAGCTGCTCCAGCCCTGGCTGGCGAGTTCCGAGCCCGAACCCGAGCCCGATCGCATCCCTGACGATCACGGCGAGCCGCGCGTGATCATCGCCGGATTCGGTCGTGTCGGCCAGATCGTCGGGCGCAACCTCTCGATGCTGGGAATCCACTTCACGGCCCTGGACAACAACCCCGTGCACGTCGACTTCGTGCGCAAGTTCGGTCACAAGATTTTCTATGGCGACGCCAACCGTCTCGACGTATTGCGTTCGGCCGGCGCGGACAAGGCGCAATTGTTCATCCTCACGATTTCCGATCCGGAGCGATCGATCCAGACCGCCCAGATGGTGCGCCGCCACTTCCCCGAGCTGAAGATTCTCGCCCGGGCGCGCAACCGCGACCATGCGATGGAACTGATGGCCCTGGGCGTCGACGAGGTGATCCGGGAAACCTGGCTGTCGAGCCTGGAGATGGCCCGCAACGCCCTGCGTTCTGTGGGCGTGCGCAAGGCCGACCGCTTCGTCGACCGTTTCGCCGAGCACGACGAAGCTACCCTGCGCGAGCAGGTCGAGCATCGGGGCGATCAGGAACGCCTGGCCCGCATCGAGCGCAAGAGCCGCGAACAGCTCGAGGACCTGTTCAGCGACGATCGACGCCTCCTGCAGGAGGGCAAGGACGGCGACTGACGGCGCCGGGCTCGCCCAACAGTGCACGCCGTCCCTCGGCGCGCCTCGGCAAGGCGCTCGACCCGTTCAAGCGCGGCCCGGGTCGAGGCAGCAGATTGCACGGACGAGCTTCGCGTTGTAAATGCAAATCGTTATCAGTAAAATCGATGATTCGTTTCGCAACCGAGTGAATCCCGACCCATGCGTATCCTGTTTTCCGCACTGCTGCTGGCGCTTCTGACCGCCTGTGGCTCCGATACCGGCGAGCCCGAAGGTTCGCAGACCGCCGGCTCCGAAGCGACCGAGTCCAGATCGTCCGGGGCCGCGGAACCGGCAGCCGCCGAGCCGGCGCGCCTGGTGGTCTACACCTCGCGCCAGCCGCACCTGATCGAGCCGTTGTTCGCACGCTACACGCGCACCACCGGCATCGACATCGACTACATCAACGACAGCGAAGCCGCCCTGATCGAGCGCCTCGACGCCGAGGGCGATCAGACCGTGGCCGACCTGTTCATGACCGTCGATGCGGGCAACCTCTGGCACGCCGCCGAACGCGGGCTGCTGCGGCCGATCGAGTCGGAGTCGCTGGCCAATGCCGTGCCGGAGGCGCTGCGCGACGAGCAGGGTCGCTGGTACGGCCTTTCGGTACGCGCGCGTACCGTGGTCTTCCATCCAGAACGCGTCGATGCCGCCGAGCTTTCCACCTACGAGGCGCTGGCCGAAGATGCCTGGTCGGGACGGCTCTGCCTGCGCACATCGCAGAAGGTCTACAACCAGTCGCTGGTCGCCATGCTCATCGAGCATCACGGCGAGGCCCGCACCGAGGAGATCGTGCGCGGCTGGGTCGACAACCTGGCGACCGAACCGTTCTCGTCCGACACGCGCCTGATCGAAGCGGTCGCGGCCGGGCAATGCGACGTGGGCATCGTCAACAGCTACTACCTGGGGCGCAAGCTGGCCGAAGACCCCGGTTACCCGGTCGAGCTGTTCTGGGCCAACCAGGACACCACGGGCACCCACGTGAACGTCTCCGGCGCCGGCGTGACCCGGCACGCGCCGCGGCCGGAGGCGGCCCGGAACCTGCTGGAGTGGCTGGCGTCACCCGAGGCGCAGGCCGAGTTCGCCCTCAACAACCTGGAGTTCCCGGTCGATCCGGACATCGAGGTTCGCGGTCCGGTCCGCGAATGGGGTGAATTCCGCGCCGACGACACGCCGCTGCAGATTGCCGGCGAGCGGCAGGCGCAGGCCGTCAAACTGATGGACCGTGCCGGCTACCGCTGAGACGCTGCAGGTACGGTCATGGCCGCGGGCCGATCGGCGATGGCTGATCGGCCCGCTGCTGTTGCTCGTCGGCATTCCTCTGCTGATGCTGCTGACCAGTTGGGCACAGCCTCAGCCCGACATCTGGCAGCACCTTTCCCGCTACCTCCTGCCGCGGCTGATCGGGCACACCGCGCTGATGATGGTCGTCGTCGGCATCGGCGTGGCCGTAATCGGCGTCGGCCTGGCCTGGCTTTCGGCCTGCTGTGACTATCCGCTGCGTCGAATACTCGATCCCCTGCTGGTCCTGCCGCTGGCATTTCCCACCTACGTGCTCGCCTTCATCTACCTGGGCATGCTCGATTTCGCCGGCCCGATCCAGACGGCCTGGCGTGGATGGACCGGCTCGTCGCCGGCCCTGCTGGAGGCGATCAGTCGTCCGGGGGGTGTCCTGTTCATCCTGGTGCTGGCCTTCTATCCATACGTCTACCTGCTGGCGCGCGCCTCTTTCCTCGGCGGCGGGCTGGCCGCTTTCGAGGCCTCGCGCAGCCTCGGCCAGGGGCCGGTCCGGACGTTCTTTCGCGTCAGCTTGCCTATGGCGCGGCCGGCGGTGGTGGCCGGGCTCGCGCTGGCACTGATGGAAGCCCTGGCCGACTTCGGCGCGGTCTCGATCTACGGCTTCGACACCTTCACAACGGCTATCTACCGAACCTGGCTGGGAATGTTCAACCTCACCGCCGCCGTCCAGCTGGCCTCCATCCTGATGCTGTTCGTGCTGCTCCTGCTCGGTATCGAGCGCTTCAGCCGCAGCGCCCGCGGCATCCAGTCCGAGCGGCGGCCGACCGGCCATCGCATCCGCCTGACGGGAGCGAAAGGGTGGCTGGCCACCTTCCTGCAGCTCGCCGTGCTGCTGGTCGGGGTGGTGCTGCCCCTGATCCAGCTGCTGGTCTGGGCCTGGCCTCAGATGTCCGGGCTTCTCCACGCCCGCCTGGTGAACGTGGTGTTCAACACGATGGTTCTGGGACTGTCGGGTGCGCTCGCCGTCGTGCTCGGCGGCATTCTGTTGCTGGCCGCGACCCACCACACCTCCCGGAGACAGCAGTTTCTCGGCGAAGTGGCCGCGCTCGGCTACGCCATTCCGGGTACCGTGCTCGCCGTGGCCATCATGCTGGCCTTCCTGCAGATCGACCAGATGGCCGGCACAGCGCTTGCCGGCGGCATGGCCGCCCTGGTGATGGCCTACCTGATTCGCTTTCTGCGGGTCGCGTGGGGCCCGCTCGACAGCGTGGCCGGGCGGATTCGGCCGCAGTACGTCGAGGTCGCCCGCAGCCTGGGCGTGCCGCGCTGGTATCGCCTGTGGCGCGTCAACCTGCCGCTGCTCTGGCCCGGCCTCGTCACGGCCTTCCTGCTGGCCCTGGTCGAGATCGCCAAGGAAATGCCCGCTACGCTCATGCTGCGCCCCTTCGGCTGGGAGACGCTCGCCGTGCGCATCTACGAACTGACAGCGGAAGGCCAGTGGGAAATGGCCGCGGTGCCGGCGCTCATTCTGGTGCTGCTGGGCGCGATTCCGGTTGCCGTTCTGATCCGGTCGGGTCGCGTTCGGGCGATATAATGCCCGCCTGTTTCAAGCCCAGGCACTGATCGAATATGACTTCGAAGACCCCGCTCCACGCCGCGCACCTCGATGCCGGCGGCAAGATGGTCGACTTCGCCGGCTGGGAATTGCCCATCCACTACGGCTCTCAACTGGAAGAGCACCAGGCGGTGCGCGAGTCCGCCGGCATGTTCGACGTCTCTCATATGACCGTCGTCGACATTCACGGCCCGCAGGCGCGCGACTTCCTTCGCCATCTGCTCGCCAACGACGTCGCCAAGCTCGGCGAGCAGGGGCAGGCACTCTACGGCTGCATGCTCGATGACAAGGGCGGCGTCATCGACGACCTGATCACCTACTGGCTAGACGGAGATTTCTTCCGCACGGTCGTCAACGCGGCCACGCGCGAGAACGATCTGGCCTGGATGCGCCGCGTGGCCGGGGATTTCGACGTCGAGATCGTCGAGCGCGACGACCTGGCCATGATCGCCGTGCAGGGACCCGAGGCCCGCGACAAGGTCATCGAGGTGCTCGGTGCCCGCCAGGCCGAATCGCTCAAGCCCTTCAGGGCCACCACGCACGGCGACTACTTCATCGCCCGAACCGGTTACACCGGCGAGGACGGCTTCGAGGTGCTCCTGCCCGCCGGCGAGGCGACGGGCTTCTGGCAGGCCCTGCTCGATGCCGGCGTGCGGCCCTGCGGCCTGGGCGCGCGCGACAGCCTGCGCCTGGAAGCGGGACTCAACCTGTACGGGCAGGACATGGACACCACGACCACGCCGCTGGAGTCGAACCTGGGCTGGACCGTTGCCTTCGAGCCCGCGGATCGCGATTTCCTGGGGCGCGCGGCGCTGGAAAGCCAGAAGGAATCGGGCGTTCCGCGACAGCTCGTCGGGCTCGTACTCGGCCGCGGCGGCATTCCCAGAACGGGAGCGGTCGTCCACACATCCGCCGGGGAGGGCCAGGTGACCAGCGGGGTGTTCGGTCCCAGCACCCAGTGCCCGGTCGCGCTCGCAAGGATCCCCGCAGGCGAGTTCGACGAAGTGGAAGTCGAACTGCGCGGACGCAGGCTCGCCGCCCGGGTGGTCAAGCCGCCGTTCGTGCGGCAGGGGAAGGTGCGGGTCTGACGGGCGGCTGCGCCGCGGGGTCTATGGCGCTTTCGGCACTCGGCACTCGGCACCCGGCACCGTAGTCCCGGACGGAGCGCAGCGCAGATCCGGGACCTTTTCGCCGAATGGCAGAGTGTCGGGTTGTTGCTCTCTGCCGTGGATCGAGGGTTTGCGACGCCGGTCGCTGTGGTGGTCTCGACACGTCAACTACGGTTTCGCCCGGGCCCGCTTCGCGGGGTCTTGCGGCGACTTACTTTTTTCAATTACCAAAAAAGTAAGCAAAAGGGCTCTTAAAAGATGCCGGATGCACCGCAGGAGTCGGGATGATGGTGGCTCCAGAATCCCGACTATGGCGCTGTTCGGAACCGGTCTGATTCTCCGGTGGCAGTAGCGAGACCTTGGCGTAATCCGCACGAGAACGGCACGACCTCGATGACCCCGGCTTCGGTTGGCGGAGCCACGGCCTTCCAGTTGCGGGGCTTTGCCCACCCGGACGACTGCGCGCGCGAAGCGCGCGGTGTCGTGTCGTCCGAAAGCCAAGCATCCTGACCAGGGCCACTTCCGGATTGGGCCGAAGTCCCGGCGAATCCAGCCGGGTTCGAACAACGCCGTAATCGGAGTTCTGGAGCCCCCACACAGCCCAATTTCCGAGACGTCAGACGGCGTCCTTCAAGCGCGTTTTTTGGTGACTGAACCATCGAGAACCGGGTTGGGCCACGG
>JAAAPE010000054.1 GCA_009908385.1 Gammaproteobacteria bacterium | reverse complement strand
CAGGCCGACCCCAAGCCGTTGTTCGACTTCGCCGCGCAGCGCCCCGCGTGCGCGTTCGAGCCGCTTGCGGGCCGCGGCGTCGCTCAGGCCCAGCAGGCGGGCCACCTGCCGGCTCGACCGGCCCTCGCGGTAGAAGAGGGTCAGAACCTCCCGGCTCTCCGGCGGCAGCGATTCGAGCGCCTCGGCGATGATCCGGTCCTGCTCGTCCTCGAGCGCCCGCGCCTCCGAACTGGCGTGAGTGGGGCCGGCCATGTCCAGCTCGAGCGCCGTGTCCGAACCGCGTCCCGAGTCACCCGGGCGAACCAGGCGGCGGCGAAGATGGTCACGCGCCAGGTTGCGCGTGATCTGCCTGAGCCAGGGCAGGAAGCTCTGATCGTTTTTGAGGTGGCGGATGCGCTGCCAGACGCGGAAATAGGCCTCCTGCGCGATATCCTCGCTGAGCTGGACGTCCCGAACCACCGCCAGCGCAAGCGTGGTGACGGTCGTCTGCGTCGCGGTCACGAGCGCCCCGAAGGCCCGGCGATCCCCCCGCCGGGCGGCGGGCAGATGCTCGGCGATCTGCTGATCGATGTCATTCATTGTCCGTGACCTCCAGCAGGCGGAGCACCTCTCGACACACGAATTCCGGAACGTCTATCGTAGCCCTTGCGAACGCTTTCTCGCAGGGCCGAAAGTAGCAGTCTCAGGATCATGGTGGAAACGCCTCGCTTGTGGTTGTGGATGCAACCTTCAAGACGCAGGCGCCCGACGGATGTGACGGGTCGCGGGAAGATTTCGGTCCGAAGCCCCGGTTTTTCATGGCAAAACCACGCCGGCAGCGCTATGATTGTGATGCAGATCACGATATGGGGCTTGATATGCGAATTAAAGTATCCCCTGAGCAGCTTGTCTCGGTGGCATCGACCGGCATCGCCGGCCTGGTGTTCGTCGTCGGGGCCGGAGCGGCCGCGCCCGGAGCGGCGAACATCTGCCCGCTGCCCGCGGCTCACAGCGCCTCGCAACCCGAAGGCGAGCCGGTGGTCCGGCGCCTGCGCGACACCGTCTCCGCCGATGCAGAGACGGCCGGGGCCGACACGGATCTCGCCGAACTGGCCTTCGTGACCTCGACCGGGCCCAACCCCATGATCGAGGACGTCGTACAGGTGCCTCGCGGCGGCAACGCCACGACGCTGCGCGTCACCGTCGTCAACAACAGCCGCCACGCCAGCCCCGACGGCGGCATCACGCTGTCCTTTCCCGAATGGACCCGGCCCGGCGACCGCGAGCGAATCACGGACGTCGTCGTCCCGGAGGACATGGCCCTGCACGTGATTCCGGCGGGCGGCAGGCTGTTCGGGCGCGACGGCATCGAACGGACGGCCAGCCACCTGATGGTCGAAGTACACGGCCCCTGGCGCCCGCGGCAGGCCCGTACGCTCGACATCGATCTGTCGGCCGATGCGACCCCCGTGCTCGTGCGCTACCGCTCGGCGATGTCGGACGATGACGGTGACTACCGCAACACACCAGCCCGATCCGTTGCGGTGGATCAGCAGGGCTGGCCGGCCTATTCCTGCACCTTGGGAAAGCCGGAGTCGGGCCTGCTGGGACAGCGAACGGCCACGCTTCAGGCGCCCGGCGGAGACTCCCGGGACTGATCCCGGTCGCCTTCAGCGCGGCGCGGCCGGCCTGTCGGGCGGGGCGTTGCGCCCGCCGTGGAGCCGGCGGACGATCCACACGAGCAGAACGATCAGTCCGACGAGGACCACGACGCCGAACAGCAGGGGGGCGATCAGCGCCATGGCCACGGCGAACAGGCTGCCGCCGGTCTCCCCGGTCGAAAGCAGTGGATTGGCCAGCCCGCCGCTCGACGCGGTCGACAGGCCGCGCGCCAGTACCGTCGAGCCCTGGACGATGCCCGCCGTGCCGCCGCCGAGCAGCGCGGCCGCGCCCCACTGGGCCAGCGGGTTCATCTCGGGCAGCAGGGACGACACGATCACCGTCCCGCCGGCCAGCGCCGCGGGTGTGGCCAGCACGTCGAGCATGTTGTCGACCAGGGGGATGTAGTAGGCGCCCGCTTCCAGCAGCGCCGCGGCGCCCACGACGATCAGGAAGGGCTCGGACGTCATCCAGGCGAACTGCTCACCCAGCGGAAGCAGCTCGAACCGGCCCGCCAGCCCCAGCGCCAGGACCGGGATGAATACGCGCAGTCCCGCCGCCGCGCTCAGGCAGATGCCGGCCATGACCGCCGAAACCACGCCGATATCCGATGCCGCTTCCATATCCGGATTGTAATCCAGCTCCGGCGGGTGCTAATTCATCCGACCGAGCAGGCTGACGATGTCGTCGACCCAGTGCTCGGCCTCCGCCGGTACGAAGCCGGTCTGTTCCCACTGCCGGATACCGTCGGCACCGACCAGCCAGTTGCGCGGAATGCCCACCCCCTCGAACGCGGACTGCTCGCCGTCGTGCATCAGCACCGGGAAGTCGTAGCCCTCGCGACGCATCAGCTCGCGGCGAGCGGCCTCGCGGTCTTCGCTTCCGGCCGCCAGCGCCAGGTCCTGCCGGAGCCGGTGCAGGGGCAGGCTGCCCGGGTGGTCCTCGAGCAAGCATGATCCCGTCCTCCGCAATGCCATTGCCCCATTACCCTACAACAGGGCCTCGCCCCGGTGCGAATCAGAGCGTCACGCGATTGAGCCGCAGGGCATTGCCGATCACCGACACCGAACTGAAGCTCATGGCCGCGGCCGCGATCATCGGGCTCAGCAGGAGGCCGAAGACCGGGTAGAGCACGCCGGCGGCGACGGGGACGCCCAGGCTGTTGTAGACGAAGGCGAAGAACAGGTTCTGCTTGATGTTCGCCAGCGTGGCCCGCGACAGCCGCCGGGCGCGCACGATGCCGTCGAGGTTGCCCTTGACCAGCGTGACCCCGGCCGATTCCATGGCGACGTCGGTGCCCGTTCCCATGGCGATACCGACCTGGGCCTGGGCCAGCGCCGGGGCATCGTTGATGCCGTCGCCGGCCATGGCCACGGTCCGGCCTGCCTCCTGCAGCTCCTTGACCTTGTCCGCCTTGTCCTTGGGCGCGACATCGGCGAAGACCTGGTCGATCCCCAGCTCCCGGGCCACCGCTCGGGCCGTGGTTTCGCTGTCACCGGTCATCATGACGATCTCCAGGCCCTCATCGTGCAGCGCTCGGATGGCGTCGGGTGTGCTGTCCTTGATCGGATCGGCGACGCCGACGAGGCCGGCGGCCCGGCCGTCGAGCGCGGCGAACATGGCCGTCTGTCCCTTGCCGCGCATGGATTCAGCAGCCTCGGCGAGGGATTCGACGTCCACATCCAGCGTTTTCATCAGCTTGCGGTTGCCCAGTGCGACGCGACGTTCACCGATCCTGCCCTGGACACCCTGGCCGGTGACGGAATCGAACTCCGAGACGTCGGCCAGTTCCAGGCCTCGCTCTCTTGCGCCCTCGACGATGGCTTCGGCCAGGGGGTGCTCGCTGGCACGCTCGAGTGCCGCCACGGCGCCGAGCAGGTCGCTCTCGTCCACATCCCCGGTCGTCTCTATCGACGCCAGCCGGGGCCGGCCCTCGGTCAGGGTGCCGGTCTTGTCGACGATCAGCGTATCGACCTTCCTGAATACCTCGATCGCCTCGGCGTCGCGGAACAGCACGCCCATGCCGGCGCCGCGGCCGGTGGCCACCACG
>JAAAPE010000059.1 GCA_009908385.1 Gammaproteobacteria bacterium | reverse complement strand
CCAGCCGGAATCTCCTGCAGGACCGTGTCGAACAGGCCATGGCCGCGGCCCGTGAAGACGGCCACGGCATCGCCCTGCTGTTCATCGACCTCGACCAGTTCAAGCGCATCAATGACAGTCTCGGCCGATCGGCCGGAGACTCCGTGCTGAGAGACGCGGCCGGAAGACTGCAGCGGACCGTGGGATCGCGCGATACGGTCGCCCGCGTCAGCGGAGATGAGTTCGTCATCCTCCTGACCGACATCGACGACCCCGGCGACCTGCCCGGGCGCGCCAACGGCGTCCTAAAGACATTCGACCTTCCGTTCAAGGTCTCCGGCCGAGAGATGAACATCACGGCAAGCATCGGTATCAGCGTCTTTCCCGGCAACGGGGAGGACTACAACACCCTGCTGAGAAACGCCGACATCGCCATGTACCGCGCCAAGCAACTCGGCGCAAGGAACTTCCGCTTCTACACCGAGGACATGAACGCGACGGCCCTCGAACGCGTCGACATGGAGTCACGTCTAAGACGCGCCGTCGAAGAGCGCCGCATGGCGCTGTTCTACCAGCCCGTCATCGACCTGGCCGGCGGCAAGGTCGTCGGCGCCGAAGCGCTCCTGCGATGGTACGACGAGGAACGCTGGGTTTCTCCGGACGAGTTCATCCCTCTTGCCGAGGACACCGGCCTGATCATTCCCCTGGGCGAGTGGGTGCTCGAGGAGGCCGCTCGCCAGGCCGCGGCCTGGCGCGACCACGGCATCGACCTGCACGTGGCGATCAACCTCTCCGCCCGGCAGTTTCGCGATCCGCAACTGGGCGAACACATCGTCACGGCCCTCGAGCAGGCGGGCGTTCCGGCCAATCGCTTGCGCCTGGAAATCACCGAGTCGGTCGTGATGGACAGCGCCGAAGAGGCCGCGAATATTCTGGGCAAGCTGCAGTCGCTGGGCGTCGGGATATCGATCGACGATTTCGGCACCGGTTATTCGTCCCTTGCCTACCTGAGACGATTCCCGATCGACCAGTTCAAGATCGACCGGTCCTTCATCCATGACCTCGAGGCGCACAGCGAAAGCGAAGCCATCGTGACCGCCATCATTCGCCTCGCCAAAAGCCTGGGACTTTCCACGGTCGCCGAGGGCGTTGAAACAGCCGGGCAACGGGATTATGTTCTACGGGCCGGATGCGACCTGGTTCAAGGCTTCCTCTACAGCAAGCCGATTCCGCCCGACGATTTCGCCCGCTGGATCGCGGAGTATCACGAGAACAACAACGAGAACGAATGAGCATCGACATCCGCAAGCCGCATTCCATGGACCTCGAGGATGCGCAGCAGGTGGCCGACGAGCTGGCCGCCGACCTCGCAGACAAGTTCAGCGTCAACTACGGCTGGGACGGCGACACGATCGTCTTCGAACGCCCGGGCGTTCACGGCGAAATCGACGTTGACGAGGAAGCCATCCACGTCCGCGCAAAACTCGCCTTCCTGTTCACCTACCTCCAGCCGGCCGTCGAGAAGGAAATCAACCGCTACCTGGATGAGCATTTTTCGTGACATCCATGCTGGGTGGAGTGGATCCGGCCAGTTTCGCACCAAAGGTCGCTGTGCGGGTCTCGACACGTCAGAATCTGTTTTGCTCGGGGTGGCCTGGCGGGGTCTTGCGGTGGCTTGTCTAAATCTTGTTCTCTAGCACGGAAAGGGACACCGGTCGCGTTGGCGTCCTCGACCAGTCAAAATCGGTTTCGCCCGGGCCCGCTTCGCGGGGTCTTGCGGTGGTCCGTCCATGATCTTGTCTCTAGCTGGGATTGGGTCACTGGTCGTGTTGGTGCCCTCGACAAGTCAAAGGCGGTTCCGGCCGGCCTGCTTCGCAGGCTCTTGCGCCGGGTAACTTTTTTCCTGCGCGAAAAAAGTAACCAAAAAACGCGCTTAAAAGATGCCGTGTAACCGCTCGGAAATTGCACTGTGTGGGGGCTCCAGAACTCCGGTTACGACGCTGTTCGAGCCCGGCCGAATTCGCCGGGACTTCGGCAGAAGCCGAAAGTGGCCCTGGTCTAGATGGTTGGCTCACGGATGACACGACACCGCGCGCTTCGCGCGCGCAGGCTTCCAGGTGGGCCAAGCCCCGCAACTGGAAAGCCGTGGCTCCGCCAACCGAAGCCGGGGTCATCGAGGTCGTGCCGTTCTCGTGCGGTTTACGCCCATAGCTTGCTAATGCCACCCGAGAATCAGACCGGATCAGAACAACGCCGCAGTCGGTATTCTGGAGCCACCATCATTCCGACTCCTGCGGCCCCTCCGGTATCTTTTAAGAGCCCTTTTGCTTACTTTTGTGGTAACTGACAAAAGTAAGTCGCCGCAAGACCCCGCGAAGCGGGCCCGGGCGAAATCGCAGTTGACGTGTCGAGGTTCCCACTGCGACCAGCGGCGCGGACCCTTGATGCACAGCAGGGAACATCAATCCCGCGAGCTGCCATTCTGCAAGAAGGTCCCGGATCTCCGCTGCGCTCCGTCCGGGACTACGGTGCCGAGTGCAGAAAGCGCCACAGCGCTCGCGGCGCAGCCGCCCACCAAGCCTACCGGATGCCGAACCAAAAAACGAAAGAACGAAAGAACGCCAGCCCCTAAAGATCCGAAAGGTACTCCCTGCCCCGCTCCATCAGATGCCGAAACGCTTCGGCATCGTCATGCTCGATGGCGTGAACGAGGGTCTGCACGGCTTCGAGGAGCACCTCCCGCACCCCCGCGCCGTGGCGATTGAGAGACTGGATCTCGAAATACAGATCCGGGTTCTCTCCGGCCACGCCCCGGGCAATGGCCAGCTGCCTGTCGAAAGTCGTGCTCGACAATTGCGCCAGGCGCTCGGCCGGAACGCCGCTGTCCGCCAGTGCGGTGAAGAACACGATGCTCAACGCGTGCGACAGTCCGAGCACCGGGGCCATCAGGCGGTCGTGTTCGTCGATGTCGATGACGACTACCTCGGCCAGGGTGTCGGCAAACAGGGAGCGGGCCGCTTCGACCGCCTCGGAATGGCCGACATCCATCAGGAGCACGTGCTTTTCCGACAGCAGCTGCGTGTCAGGACCGAACATCGGGTGCACCGAGCAAACCCGGAGCCCCGCCCTGGCGGCCGCACGAAGCGCCGGCTCGAGCGGGGACTTGAGAGAACCGATATCGAAGACCAGGGCATGCAGAGTGCGCTGCGCCAGCTCGCCCAGCACTTCGGCGGAAATCCGAAGCGGCGCGGCGACGACAATGATCCCGACGTCCATGGGGGCGTCGCGCCAGTCTGCAAAACGCGCCTCGCCGTCCGCCTCGACCGACGGGTCGGCAATTATCACGTCGAATCCCTGCCCGTCGAGGAAGGCGGCCACCCATCGACCCATTCGTCCTGCACCACCAATCACCAGCGCGCGCTGACCGTGACCGTGCCGTGCCAGGCGCAGGCGCTCCTGCTCCTGGCGGGTCAGGGAGGCCTCGATCAGGCGCTGGAACAGATCCTCGGCCAGGCCGGGGTCGAGGCCCTTCGACTCGGCCGCCTTGCGGACGCCATCGATCACCTCACGTTCGCGCTTGAAGTCGCGCAGCTGCCGACCGTGGCTCTTCTTCAGACGCCCGATGTCCGACACCAGCTGCTGCCGACGGGTGGCCAGCTCGATCAGCTCGGTGTCGACGCCGTCCAGTTCATCGCGCAGAGACCGGAGCCTTTTCTGGAGTTCGTGCTCGTCCATCGGTCAGGCGCGGCTCATGAACTCGCCGCTTTCGGTGTTGACGCGAACCTTCTCGCCGGGCGTGATGTAGTCGGGCACCTGGATTTCAAGCCCGGTCTCGAGCGTCGCCGGCTTGTTGGACTTGGTCGCCGTGGCGCCCTTCATGACCGGCGCGGTTTCGGTGACCTCGAGCACGACCGACTGAGGCAGCTGGATGGCGACCGGCGTGTCTTCGATGATCAGGACGTAGAGACCCTGCAGGCCGTCGTTGATGTAGTCGGCGGCGTCACCCACGGCCTCGGCGTCGACCAGGTACTGGCTGAAGTCCTCGCTGTCCATGAAGACGAACTGGTTCCCGTCACGGTAGGAGAACTCGCTCTGGCGACGAACCAGGTCGGCCTCCTTGAGCACGTCATCGCCCTTGAGCGTGGTTTCCTTGCGTTCACCGCCGGGAATGCCTTCCAGCTTGAAACGGTAGAGCGTCCCGCCGCCGCGAGCGGTCGGGGCCGAACGTTCGATATTGCGGACTGCGAAGACGCCGCCGTCGTGCTCGACGACCTGGCCGCGCTTGATTTCACTGGCCCTGGGCATTGTGCCTCCGGAATCGTTGGAATCGGCCGCAAAGCATACTGCAAATACCGTGGGGCCGGGCTCGTTTGCACCAAGGGGTCACGACCTTTCCGCCCCCGGCGCTGTGCTATGTTGCACGCTGCTCGGGAACGAGACATCCGCCGCAACCCGACCCCGGGTTTCGACCGGCTGGCGAGCGCTCTTGCCGGCCGGAAGATGGGGACAGCGGATCAGGACCGGCCCCGGGCAGCCCTATCGATCCATTCCAACGGTGAAGAGTCGTGCCCGGCAACCGCAACATCCTCAAGCGCAGCCTGATCATCAGCCTGCTGACCGTTTTCGCCGTCGCCGCGGCTGCCTGGTTCGGCGGGCCGCGCTGGCTGGACGACTCGGTCATGACCTACGAAGGCGAAGCCACCCTGCCCGGCCTCGGCGCGGAGGTCGAGATCCTGTTCGACGAGCGCGGCATACCGCGCATCTACGCCCGAACGGATGCGGACGCCATGCGCGCGCTGGGATGGCTGCACGCCGGCGAACGCCTGTTCCAGCTCGAACTGATTCGACGCATGGCGCGCGGCGAACTCTCCGCGCTGGTGGGCGAAGCCGCCGTCGAACTCGATATCCTGAACCGGTCCTTCGGATTCGCCCGCCGCGTGGAAGAGGAACGCCCCGAGCTCGATGAAGGCACGGCCCTGCTGATCGACGCCTACGTCGACGGCATCAACCGTCATATCGATGCCATCGAACGCCTCCCGCCGGGCCTGGTCATCCTGGGCGCCGACCCCGAGCCATGGTCGCGCGAGGACGTCCTGACCATCGCCTACTACCAGACCTTCTATCCCACCACGCTCGTGCAGCGCCTCAGCGAGGCCTGGCATGCCATCACCGCGCGCCACGGCCAGCCGGCCGCCGACTGGCTCGGCGAACTGCCCGACTGGACGCGGGCCACGATTCCCCGCCAGTCGATCACCCAGGGTTCGAACACCTGGGTCGTCGCCCCGTCGAAATCCGAAAGCAGGGCGGCGCTGCACGCCGCCGATCCGCATCTCGACATCGATCAGGCGCCGGGCATGTGGTACGCAGCCGGGATCCACTCGGAAGAGACCGTCGACGCGGTCGGCGTGACGACACCCGGCCTGCCCTTCGTCGCGATGGGGCACAACGGGACGATCGCCTGGGCCTTCACCGTGGCCCCGGTGGACGTGTTCGAAACCTACCGCCAGCCGCGTCACCCGGACGACGCGCAGCGGGTGGGCGGACCGGACGGCTGGCAGCGGATGATCACCCGGAAGACCTCGATCGAGATTCGCGGCCGGGAGAAACCGCTGCAGCACGAGTTCTTCTACACGCCGATGGGCCGCGTGGTCGACAAGGAAGACGACCATGTCGTCGTCGTGCGATGGGCGGGTTTTGAGTTGCCGCTGTCGGGCATCGTCAGCAACGGTCTGGCGCTCAACCGGGCCCGCGATTTCCAGACATTCCGCCGCGCCGCCACGGGGATGGGTGCGCTATCGGTCAACTGGAGTTACTCCGACCGGGAAGGCAACATCGGCTATGTCCAGTCGACGCCCATCCCGGTGCGCCGGCATGACCGATTCTTCACGGTACTCGACGCCACGGATCCGACCAACGACTGGGACGGATTCCACCCCCCCGATAACCGCCCCTGGGCCCTGAATCCTGAACAGGGCTGGCTCGCCAACTCGAATAACCACGCCGCCGGAGAGGACTGGCCCTACCCGATCCCGGGCTTTTACAAACACCTTCGCATGCGCCGCATCAGCGACTACCTGTCTGCGCAGACCCGCTTCGACAGCGAGGACATGCGGCGCTTCCAGCTGAGCCAGCGTTCGGACCGGGCCCTGAGCTGGCGAGACTGGCTGGCGGACTTGGCGGAAGACTCCGGCCGAACGGCCATCGCTTCGGAAATCCGCGAGTGGGACGGTGTCATGCGCGCCGAAAGCGACATGGCCGGGCTCTTCCAGCTCTGGTGGCACTACCTGGCCCGCGCCGTTTTCGAAGCCCGGGAAGCCGAACGCCCGGCCCAGTGGTGGGAACTGCGACCGCTGCTCGACAACTGGATGCACGCCAGCCCCGAGGAAGCCTTCCCCGCCGACGTCAACCGCGACCAGGCCGCACTCCGCGCCCTCGAGGACGCCCTCAAGATCGGCATTCATCCGCTCGGTAGCATGCAGACGCTCGGCATCGGCCACGCGATGGCCGACAACCCTCTCCTGGACCGCTGGCTGAATCTCTCGCGCGGCCCGGTCCCGCGCGGCGGGGACGCCGGCTCACTCAACGTCAGTTACGTCGGCTTCGACCCAGACACCGGGCGATTGCGCGTGCGCGGAGGCGCGTCGATGCGTTACGTGATGGACTGGTCAAACCCCGATGCCTTCACCCTCAACCTCACCTTCGGCCAGTCGGGCAATCCCTTCAGCCCACACTACGACGACTTCTTCGAAGACTTCCTGACCGGACGTCCGTGGACCGTCCCCTGGTCTCGCAGCATGGTGGAAGAGCGCGCGACCAGGCGACTGGTGCTCACTCCCTGAAAGAGAGCCGTTGTCTCGACGATCACCTGCATGGATCACCGTGCGTCCTGCTGCGCTTACTGAACCGCAGTCCCGGACGGAGCGCAGCGTAGATCCGGGACCTTCTTGCCGGATGGCAGGGCGGCTGGATTTTCTCAGCCGTAGCTCAGGGGGTTCGCGCCACCGGTCGCTGTGGCGTCCTCGACAAGTCAAAATCTGTTTCGCCCGGGCCCGCTTCGCGGGGTCTTGCGGCGACTTACTTTTTTCAATTACCAAAAAAGTAAGCAAAAGGGCTCTTAAAAGATGCCGGATGCGCCGCAGGAATCGGAATGATGGTGGCTCCAGAATCCCGACTGCGGCGTTGTTCGGAACCGGTCTGATTCTCGGGTGGCATTAGCAAGCTATGGGCGTAAACCGCACGGGGACGGCTCGACCTCGATGACCCTGGTTTCGGTTGGCGGAGCCACGACCTCTCGGCTAAGGGGCTTTGCCCACCCGGACGCTTGCGCGCGCGGAGCGCGCGGTTTCGTGTCGTCCGAAAGCCCAGAAGCCAGACCAGGGCCACTTCCGGCCTCGGCCGAAGTCCCGGCGAATCCGGCCGGGCTCGAACAACGCCGTAACCGGAGTTCTGGAGCCCCCACTCAGCCCAAGTCCCGAGACCTACAACGGCGTCTTTTAAGAGCGTTTTTGGTGACTTTTGTCGCGATTGACAAAAGTTACCCGGCGCAAGAGCCTGCGAAGCAGGCCGGCCGGAACCGCCTGTGACTGGTCGAGACCAACAACGCGTGCAGTGTCGCATTCCGCGCTAGAGGCAGAGTCTTCGACCAGCCCCCGCAAGACCTCGCGGAGCGAGCCCGGGCGAAACGGAATTTGACGTGTCGAGGACGCCACCGTGCGCGGCGTCCCGTTCCGAGTTAGAGACCAAGTCATCGAATCAACCAACGCAAGACCTCGCGAAGCCACCCCGGGCGAAATCGATTTTGACGTGTCGAGGCCACCAATCCGACCGGTATCCAAATCTTCGCACCCGACGCAACGCCTGAGTAACAGCCGCGTGGCGGTACCGGCCAGGTCGACCGTCGGGGACGCGGCCCCGACCTACGCGCGCTGCGCAACCGGCACCGCTTCGGCCATTCTGCTCTACGCATAACCCCGTACGGGCCATTCTCGCCCTTTGCGTTAGCATCCTCGATGACGGTTCCACCCCAACGACGCTCATGGTCATGCATTGCAATCGCAAACCGACATCGATGCCCGCCCCGCCTGCCAGATTCCTCGCAGCCCTGGTTTTTCTGTGCTGTGCCTGGCCCGCCCATGCCCTGGAAGTGCGCGAACTGTTTGCCCCCTATACCGAGTTGCTCGCTCGGCATGTCACCGAACACGAGCTGGATTCCGGCGGGCTGGTTTCTTCCTTCGATTACACGGCTGCCATCGGTAATCCCGACAGCCGGGCGCTGATCGACCGGCAGAGAGAGTTCCTGTCGCAGGTCGAGATCGATGAAGTACGCACCCGCGAGACCGCACTCGCCTTCTGGATCAACGCCTACAACTTCTTCATGATTGCCCACATCGTCGACAACGCCGACGGCGGCCGTCCGGTGGGGTCGGTGAAGGACTTCGGCGGCCTGTTCAATCCCTTTCGGGTGTTCGGGCTGCGAATCTTCGACGTCGCCGGTCGAGACCACTCACTCGACGAGATCGAAAAGGAAATCCTGCTCGGCAAGGGATTCGAGCAACGGGGCTGGAAGGATGCGCGCGTCCACTTTGCCGTCAACTGCGCCTCCGTGGGCTGCCCGCCGCTGCGAAGCATGATCTACACGCCGTCCAATGTCGAAGCGCTGCTGGAAGAAAACACCCGGCGCGCGCTACTCACCAACATGCACCTGGAAATCGGCGACGTGACGGCGCGACTGACCAGCCTGTTCAACTGGTACCAGGACGACTTCGAGCAGGCCGCCGGCAGCGTCGACGCTTTCATCGAGCAGCACCTCGAGCCCACGCGCGAGGCTCTTTACCAGAACACCCGGGAGAAACGCTTCATCGACTACGACTGGGATCTCAATTCTCCTGACAACATGCGGCAATGGCGGGAGGACAATCAGTGATCGGGAACTTCTCGAGACTTGCAATCGCGGCGGCGCTGGCCTCCGGCGCGACCGGCGGCGTATCCGCGCAAAGCGAAGCCCGGCCGTCCGACGACCGGCAACTCGAGTTGGGCCCGGTCACCGTCATCGGCAGCCGGGCCCGCGCGAGCACGGCGGGGCAGACGCTCATTCCAGTGGATATCGTTTCCGGCGAGGCACTTCGCAGCTCAGGCGCCGTCGGCAACGAACTGGGCGAAGCGCTGGCCCTGGTCGTTCCGTCGTTCAGTTTTCCGCGGCAGTCCAATTCTGTGACGTCCGACCACATCCGGGCCGCACAACTTCGCGGGATGAATCCCGACCAGGTCCTGGTGCTGGTCAACGGCAAGCGTCGCCACCTGTCGGCAGTGGTCAACGACAACACCAAGATCGGCAAGGGCAGTAACGCTTTCGACTTCAACACCATCCCCCTGAGCGCAGTCAAGCGCGTGGAAATCATGCGCGACGGCGCGAGCGCACTCTACGGCTCCGACGCCATCGCGGGCGTCATCAACATCGTGCTGGAAGACGATATCGGAAGCACGCGAGTCGGCATCAGCCATGGCCTGCACCACAGCCGGGTCTCGCCGATCGGCGAGACGGTCACCGACGGCCATTCGACCGGCGCCTGGGTCAATAGCGGCCTGGCGCTGGACCAGGGCGGATTCCTGTCTTTCGGCCTGGAAGCCAATCGCCGCGGCGCGACCAACCGCGCCGGCCTCGACCGGGTGTCGCCCTTCATCCCGCAGACCGAGGCCAACCTGGGCTTCCGGGGGCAACGAACGCATCGGGTGGGCGATCCGGACAGCGACGCACTCGGCGCCTGGTTCAATCTGGAGCGACCGCTCGGCGGCGTCACGCTCTACGGTTTCGGTACGGCCACTGCCCGCGACAGCGAGGGCGCGGCGGTCTATCGCTATCCCGACAGCAAACAGAACGTGCAGGCCATCTACCCCGACGGCTATCGCCCCGTGACGATCGGTGACAACGAGGATGCGGGGCTCGCATTCGGTGCCCGCCACGCCTCGGGCGACTGGCGCTTCGACCATTCGATCAGTGCCGGCTACAACCGCTTCGAATTCGGCGTCGAGAATTCGCTCAACCCGTCGCTCGGCCCGGACAGTCCGACTCGCTTCGATTCGGGGACGTTCACCAACAGCCTGCTCGCCTTTTCGAGCGAGGCAAACCGACGCTTGCAGCGAGGCCCCTTCGGACGACCGTCGCATCTCGCCGTGGGCGTCAACTACCGTCTCGAGCGATTCGAGCCCGAAGCCGGGGACTTCGCCTCCTACGCCGCGGGCGAATTCCGCTACCCCGAAGCGCTCGCCGAACTCGTGGGGCTGCCCGACATCGGCGCCCAGGGGGCCAAGGGCCTCTCTCCGGACGACACGGCCGACATCGACCGGCGTGTCTTCGGCGCGTTCTCGGAACTGACCGCGCAACTGAGCGAGCGCCTCGAAGCAAGCATCGCCGGTCGATACGAACACTATGACGATTTCGGCAGCACCGTGACCGGCAAGCTGTCGCTGCGTCACGACACTACTCAGAATCTGAGCCTGCGCGCCTCGCTTTCGAACAGTTTCCGCGCCCCCTCCCTGGCGCAGCTTGCCTGGGCGCGCCGGGACAACACCTTCTCGACCGAAGGGGGCCGAATATCCTCCCGGCTCGTATCCAACGATTCGGCCATTGCCCGGGCGCTGGGCATTCCCGAGCTGGACGAAGAGCGCTCGATCAATTTCAGCGCCGGGCTGGTGTGGCAGCCCGACAGTGCGCTGCGCGTCTCCGCCGACGTTTTCCGGATCGAGGTAGAGGACCGAATCACGCTGTCGGGTTTCATACGCGACCCGGCGGTGATCGGATTCATCGCACCGCTGCCGGGAGCCGAAGGTGTCGAGGCGATCAGCTTCTTCACCAACGCCACCGACACACGAACCGAAGGTGGCGAACTGCTCTTCAGCCTCGACATGCCCGGCGAGCGCGGCACCTGGCGTATCGACAGCAGCTACGCGTACGCGCGCACGAAAATCACCGATACGGCGACGCCCCCGGGAGAACTCACCACGCTGGTGCCCGGGATCGATCTCGTCGGCGTTGAAGAACGCAACACCATCGAGACGGCCACGCCGCGACATCGCTGGATTTCGAGCGTCGAATGGCAGGGCCGCGCCTGGTCATTCTCCGCGCGGCTGCGCGCCTACTCTTCGGTAACCCGAGTGTTCACGTTCGCCCAACAGGAATTCGATGACCAATACGCGCTGGACGTCGAGGCCGGCTATCGCTTCGGCCGGCAGTGGCGCCTGAGCCTGGGCGCGAGCAATCTCACCGATCGCTACCCCGATCAGTCCCGCGAGGCCAACGATTTCTTCGGCAACTTCGCCTACGATCCGATCAACCCGATCGGCCTCAACGGGCGATTCGTCTACGCCCGCACCGAACTGAGCTTCTGAGGAGGGACTTCAACTCGTCGCGAATTCGGGCTAGTCTGCCCGCATGGCAAGACAATCCGTTTTCGTTTTCCTGCTCATCGGGTTCGCCGTCGTCGGCCTTGTGGGCATGGCCTGGCCGCCGGCCTGGTACCTGCTGCTGATCATCGTTCCGCTGCTGGCGCTCGGCATACGCGATGCCATGCAGACCAAGCACACCGTGCTGCGCAATTTCCCGATCATCGGGCACTTCCGTTACCTGATCGAGCATTTCCGGCCGGAGATACAGCAGTACCTCATCGAGAGCAACCTCGACGCCTACCCGTTCGAGCGCGAGTATCGCGCACTGATCTACCAGCGCGCGAAAGGGGAACTCGAGACCCGGCCTTTCGGCACGCAGCGCGACGTCTATCGCCCGGGGTATGAATGGGCCGCACACGTCCTCTCGCCGGCGCCGCTGCTCGAGGAGGAGCCCAGGATCGACATCGGCGGCAAGGACTGTTCGAAGCCCTATTCTTCCTCGCTGTTGAACATTTCCGCGATGAGCTTCGGCTCCCTGTCGCCCAACGCGGTGGAGGCCCTCAACAAGGGGGCGGCCGAGGGCGGCTTCGCTCACAACACCGGCGAAGGCGGCGTTTCACGCTACCACCTGTCCGGCGGCGGCGACCTCATCTGGCAGATCGGCAGCGGCTATTTCGGCTGCCGGACGGCCGACGGCAAGTTCAATGTCGACCGCTTCGAGGAAGTGGCCTCCGGCCAGGACAGCATCCGGATGATCGAGCTCAAGCTTTCCCAGGGCGCCAAGCCGGGGGCCGGGGGCATTCTGCCGGGACCCAAGGTCAACCGTGAAATCGCCCGCGCGCGCGAAGTCGAGGTCGGAGAGGCCTGCATTTCACCGCCGTCGCACAGCGCCTTCTCCACCCCGGCCGAAATGATGGAGTTCATCGCAAGGCTGCGCGAACTGTCCGGCGGAAAGCCGGTGGGATTCAAGTTCTGCGTGGGCCGGGTCAGCGACTTCCTGGCGATATGCCGCGCCATGATCGATACCGGCATCCGCCCGGACTTCATTACCGTCGACGGCGGCGAAGGCGGCACCGGAGCCGCCCCGCTGGAGTTCACCAATTCGCTCGGGATGCCCAAGCGAGACGCCGTGGTGCTCGTGCACGACATACTCACCGGCACGGGCCTGCGAGACGACGTCCGCATCATCTGCAGCGGCAAGATCCTGAGCGGCTTTCACATGATCCGGGCGCTGGCGCTGGGCGCCGACGGCTGCAACAGCGCCCGCGGCATGATGTTCGCGCTCGGCTGCATCCAGTCTTTGAGCTGCAACAACAATACCTGCCCCACCGGAATCACCACGCAAAATCCGTCCCTGGTGCGCGGCCTGGTCGTCGAGGACAAGGCACCGCGCGTGGCGCGCTATCACAGGAAGACCATAGAGGGCCTGATCAAACTGCTTTCGGCCATGGGTCTCGGCCACCCCGACGAAATCCGCCCGTCGCACATCTATCGGCGTTCCAGCGAACTGAGCGTGGCCACCTTCGCCGACCTTTACGATTTTCACGAGCCCGGCCAGCTGCTCGATGAAAGCAATGCGAGGGGGCCCTTCAGCGAGGAGTGGAAGAACGCGCGTTCCGACCGCTGGTAGCGATCCGGCCTGGTGTTTTGGTTTTTTCACGTTTTGGTTTTCTGGTTCGGCATCTGCCTGGCGTGGCGGGGCGGCTGCGCCGCGGGCCCTGTGGCGCTTTGTGCACCGTGGTCCCGGACGGAGCGAAGCGCAGATCCGGGACCTTCTTGCCGGATGGCAGGGCGCTGGATTTTTTCTGATCCGTGGATCGAGGGATTGCGCCACCGGTCGCCGTGGCGTCCTCGACAAGTCAAAGGCGTTCCGGCCGGCCTGCTTCGCAGACTCTTGCGCCGGGTAACTTTTGTCAGTCGCGACAAAAGTCACCAAAAACGCTCTTAAAGGACGCCGTCTGGCGTCTCGGAAATTGGACTGCGTGGGGGCTCCAGAACTCTGGTTACGACGCTGTTCGAGCCCGGCCGGATTCGCCGGGACTTCGGCAGAAGCCGAAAGTGGCCCTGGTCCGGCTTCTGGACTTTCGGACGACACGACACCGCGCGCTTCGCGCGCGCAGGCTTCCGGATGGGCCAAGCCCCGCAACTGGAAGGCCGTGGCTCCGCCAACCGAAGCCGGGGTCATCGAGGTCGTGCTGTCCTCGTGCGGATTACGCCAAGGTCTCGCTACTGCCACCGGAGAATCAGACCGGACCAGAACAACGCCGCAGTCGGGGTTCTGGAGACACCACCATTTCGACTCCTGCGGCCCATCCGGCATCTTTAAGAGCCCTTTTGCTTACTTTTTTGGTAATTGAAAAAAGTAAGTCGCCGCAAGACCCCGCGAAGCGGGCCCGGGCGAAATCGCAGTTGACGTGTCGAGGACGCCACGGCGACCGGTGTCGCGAACCCACGGTCCACGGCAGGGAAGCACAACCCGGCACCCTGCCATCCGGCAAGAAGGTCCCGGATCTGCGCTTCGCTCCGTCCGGGACTACGGTGCCGAGTGCCGAGTGCAGAAAGCATCACAGCGCCCGCGGCGCAGCCGCCCACCACCCCCAGCGGATGCCGAACCAAAAAACCAAAACACCAAGCGCGAAAACTGGCTATTCTCGATTCATGTGACGCCGCCTTGAACGACCGGCGTTACCATCACCCGACAACATCACGGGAGAACCAGAGATGAGCACGAGAGCCTACGGCGCAACGTCGGAGACTTCCGGCGTGGCACCACTCGACATCGAGCGGCGCGCTCCACGGCCGGACGATGTCAGCATCGAGATCGAGTACTGCGGGATCTGCCATACCGACATCCATTTCGTCGAGAACGACTGGGGCATGACCGACTACCCGGTCGTCCCCGGGCACGAGATCGTCGGGCGTGTCACCGACGTAGGCGACGAGGTCGAGCGCTTTCGCGTCGGCGACCGCGTCGGCGTGGGCTGCCTGGTCGATTCCTGCCGTAATTGCTCCGCCTGCGAGGAAGGGCTCGAGCAATACTGTACCGGCGGCAACGTGCTGACCTACAACGGCCAGGACCTGCACGACGGCTCGAAGACCTACGGTGGCTATTCCGAACACATCGTCGTCAGTGACCGCTTCGTCGTCAGGATTCCCGACAATCTCGATCCCGCTGCCGCGGCCCCGCTGCTTTGTGCCGGAATCACGACCTATTCACCGCTGCGCCACTTCGGCGTGGGCGACGGTCATCGCATCGGCGTGATCGGCATGGGCGGCCTGGGCCACATGGGCGTGAAGCTCGCCCGGGCGCTGGGCGCAGAGGTCACGTTGTTCACGCGCTCGGCCGAGAAAGCGGGCGAGGCAAAACGCCAGGGCGCTCACCACGTGGTCGTGTCGACCGACGAGAAACAGATGGAAGCGGTCGCCGGGCACTTCGATTTCATGCTCGACACGGTGCCGGTCGCACACGACCTCAATCCCTATATCGCCGCGCTCAAGCACGACGGCGTGCACATGCTCGTCGGGATGCCAGAGCCCGTCGACCCGCCGCTCGATGCAGGCCCCCTGATCTTCGGTCGACGCTCGCTGGCGGGGTCGCTGATCGGCGGTCTGCCCGAGACGCAGGAATGCCTCGACTTCTGCGCCGAGCACGACATCGAGTGCGATATCGAAATGCTCGACATCCGCGAGATCAACGAGGCCTACGAGCGCATGAAGCGCGGTGACGTGCGCTACCGATTCGTGATCGACATGAAGAGCCTGAAGGCTGCCTGAGCGCCAGGGAGGGCATTCGGTCGCGGCCCGCCCAGGCGGGCCGTCTCGCCCGCGCAGAGCTATTCAGAGATTCCCTACAACTTCGAAACTCAGCCCGGCGTGCTCCTCCAGGCGATCGAGCAACTTCTCGCCGAGCGCCGTCGACGGCGTCCAGATTCCGCCCGGGCAGGCATCCGCGGGCAGATCACGGGCAAGCGCCAGCGCCGTCTCCCCGAGCATCTTGGAGGTGGAACCGTAGCCGGGATCCCGATCCCCACTGACCGAGACCCGCAGGCTCTGCTCGGCGCTGTCGTTGCGACCGTCCAGAACGATCTTGAAGAAACCGGCCTCCCGCTCCTCGGCCGAGGGGCCCTCGCCCGGCTTGGGCAGCACCATCTTCTTCAGAAGCGCCCGCGTGGGGCCCATTGCCGCGCCGAGGGCGAAGGCGCCCATCGCCAGCGACACGGTGGTGGCTTTCATGCGGCCCGAGAAACCCCGGCCGGTCATGACCGCCTCGTCATAACGGAAATCCTTGCCGTAGGCGAATCCCGACAGCGCATTGGCCTTGAGGACCACGCGCGTGTTGATGGCGGCCATCACGAACGGTGCGGCCCACACGTCGAAGACCGGGTCATAGACGGCCGAGGACACGTAGGGCTGGCGCTCCCCTTCACGCGCATTCGCCGGGCAGAGCGCGTAAGGATTCTTGAGGACCCTCGCGACCTCCCGGTCGCGACGGGCCTCCTCGACGATGTTGAGCATCGATGCGTAGGTGCCGCCGCTCAGGCCGCCCTTGGCCGCCTTGACGCGCATGCGAACTCGGCCGAGGGGCTCGCCGAAGCGTTCCCTGGCGTGCTTCTGCAGGAACCAGACGCCCATGTCGGAAGGAATCGAGTCGAAGCCGCAGCAGTGGACGATCCGCGCGCCGCTCTTCGCGGCGGCATCCGCGTGGGCGTCGAGCATCTTGCGCATCCAGGGCACTTCGCCGGAGAGGTCGCAGTAGTCGGTGCCGTTCTCGGCGCAAGCCGCCAGCAGGTCGGACCCGTGCAGGGCGTAGGGCCCGACCGTGGTGCAGACCACCGATGCGCGGCGTACCATCGCATCGAGCGATTCCCGGTCGTGGCTGTCGGCAACGAGCAGCGGCAGGCCGGCGGCCGTCTCGCCGAGCTCGAGCCGGATGGTTTCGAGCTTTTCGCGGCTGCGACCGGCGAGCGCCCACTTGAGTTGACCGCCTACCCCGTGCCTTCGAACGAGGTGTTCGGCCACCAGTCGGCCGGTGAATCCGGTCGCGCCCATCAGGACGATGTCGAATTCGCGTTCGCTCATGCTGTCCCCGTTCCCTGAAAGTTCAACACGACGATAGCACGCTGCACGTCACGAGACGTGTTCATCCAGGCCGAGATCCAGGCACGCGGCGGAGTGCGTCAGCGCGCCGACGGAGATGACGTCGACCCCCGTGGCCGCGATCGCGCCGACCGTTTCGAGCGAAACGTTGCCGGAGGCCTCGAGCGTCACGCCGCGGCCCCTGCTGCGCATGACCGCCTGCCGCAGGTCGGCCGTATCGAAATTGTCCAGCAGGACACTGTCAGCGCCGGCCCCGAGCGCCTCGTCGAGCTGCTCCAGGTCGTCCACTTCGGCGGCCACGCGCAGCATGTGTCCGGCGTAGGCCCGCGCGCGGCGCACGGCCTCGCCCACGCTTCCGGCCATCGCGACATGGTTGTCCTTGACCAGTATGGCGTCGTCGAGTCCGAAGCGGTGGCGCACGCCACCACCGGCGACGACGGCCTGGAGTTCCAGCGCGCGCAGGCCCGGCGTGGTCTTGCGGGTGTGCGCGATGCCCGCGTTGGTGCCTGCGACGGCATCGACGAAACGCCTCGTCAGGGTCGCGATCCCGCTGAGCCGGCCCAGGAAGTTGAGCGCCGTTCGCTCCGCCGTCAGGATCGAGGCGGCCGGACCGTCCAGTTCCGCAACGATACGGCCCGGCTCGAGGACGTCGCCGTCGCCTTCCAGCCAGTCGACCTCGATGGCTGGATCGACCTGGCAAAAAGTCTCCGTGGCCGCCTCGACGCCCGAAAGCACGCCGTGCTGGCGCGACACCAGCCGGAATCGTCCGGCGGCTTCGGCCGGCACGGTGGCCAGGGTCGTGACGTCGCCGCGACCGCCCAGGTCTTCGGCCAGCGCGCGGGCGACGATCTCGGCGACCAGGTTTCGGGGCAAGGCGTTGTTCATGGCTGATCGGTTCCTCTGATGCGGTCGAGACAGGTGACATCCGCGCTGTCGAGCGTCAATCGGCTCGAGCGGGCCTCGGCGTCGATTTCAGGATAATCGGTCCGGAAATGCGCGCCCCGGCTTTCTCTTCGCCGTAGTGCGGCGAGCGCGACCAGCCGACCGGTCACGAACGCGTCGGCCGGTCCGTGCGAGTCCTCGAGCTGGTCGATCAGGTCGAGCAGCCGGGTCAATCCGGCCTCGTCGCGTTCGACGCCGGCGTGGGCGGACATGCCGCGCCGCAGGCGGTCGAGCGAGTCGGGCGCCGGGGCGGCAAGACTGCCGGGCTCGCCGGGTTCCGGCGACTCCCCGGTCATCGATTTCAGTGCCTCTCCGGCCAGCGCCCCCATGACGAGGGCTTCAGCCAGGGAATTGGAAGCCAGCCGGTTGGCGCCGTGGGCGCCGGTGCAGCTGACCTCGCCGACGGCGAAGAGCCCCGGCACGTCGGTTCGGCCGTCGAGACCGGCGGCGATCCCGCCCATGTGGTAATGCGCGGCGGGCGCCACCGGGATGGGTTCTCGGCGGGGATCGATTCCGGCGGCCATGCTGGCGCGGAAGACGGCCTGGAAGCGTCTGGGGAAGGATTCGCCGATGGCTTCACGAGCGTCGAGGTAGGCGCCTGCTCCTGACTGAACCTGCCGATGGACGGCACGCGCCACCACGTCGCGCGGCGCGAGTTCGGCATCGGGATGAACCGGCGGCATGAAGCGATGCCCCTCGCGATCGACCAGCACGGCGCCGTCACCGCGCAGCGCTTCGGTCGCCAGGGGAGCGGGATTGCGGCCAACGTCGATCGCGGTGGGATGAAACTGCACGAACTCCGCGTCCCGGACCACCGCGCCCAGGCGCGCCGCCCAGGCCAGGGCCTGCCCCTGGTTGCCCGCCGGATTGGTGCTCAGGGCATACAGTCCGCCCAGCCCACCGGTCGCCAGCACGGTCGCCCGGCCGGACAGGATTTCGGTCCGGCCGCCGCCGGCATCGACCACCACGCCGGAGCATCCGCCGGCCACGCCGGGCAGCAGGCCCAGGACGCTTGCGTACTCCCTGACCGTCACGTGCCGGGCTTGCTGCACGGCGCCAATGAGGGCGTTGACGATGGCTGCACCGGAACGGTCGCCGCCCACGCGCGCGATGCGGGAACGTTCGTGGGCGGCTTCGCGCGACAGCGCCCAGCGGCCGTCCTCGAGATGCTCGAAGGCAACACCCAGCCGCTCGAGCGCCTCGACCTGTTCGACGGCCCGGGAGGCCAGTTCGCCGGCGACGGCCGGGACGACGAGGCCGGCGCCGGCCGCCACCGTATCGGCGGCATGCCGGCCCGGCTCGTCGTCGTCCCCGAGCGCGGCGGCGATACCGCCCTGCGCCCACTCGGTCGCCGACTGGCGTCCGAAAGCCCCGGCGGTGAGTACGAGCACCGGCTCGGGAGCGGCCTCGAGCGCCGTCCACAAGCCGGCGATACCGGAGCCGACCACGATGATCGGCCGGGCGGCCATCTGCGTCAGACGCTGACGTAGTCGGCGCGTGTCTCCGGCCTCGAAGTGTCGAAAGCCGGGGGCTTGCAGCCGCCGGGAAGGTCGAGCATGGCCTGCAGGCTTACCCGTGCCCGTTGGGCCACCCCGGCCGGGACGTCGATCTCGAAGCGAAGGTCGCGCAAGGCCTCGTAGATGTTCCTGAGCGTGATGCGCTTCATGTGCGGACAGAGGTTGCAGGGCCGGATGAACTGCGTGCCCGGATTGGCCACGGCGACGTTGTCGCTCATCGAGCACTCGGTGATCAGGATGGCCTTTGCGGGACGGTGTTCGGCCACGAACGAGGACATCGCGCCGGTGGAACCGGCGAAGTCGGCGGCGCGCAGCACTTCGGGCGGGCATTCCGGGTGGGTGATGATCATCGCGTCCGGATGCTCGATCCTCAGCTGCTCGATCTCGGCCCGCGTGAACTTCTCGTGCACCTCGCAGTCGCCCTTCCAGGTCAGGATCCGGACACCGGTCTGGCTGGCCACGTTCTTCGCGAGGTACTCGTCGGGGATCATGATCACGGTATCCGTGCCCCACTGGCGCGCGACGGCCTCGACGACCTGCACGGCGTTCGATGAAGTGCAGCAGATATCGGATTCGGCCTTCACCTCCGCCGAGGTGTTGACGTAGGTGACAATGGGGTAGCTAGGGTAAGCCGCGCGAATCCGCCGAACGTCCTCGCCGGTGATCGAAGCGGCCAGGGAGCAGCCGGCCTCGAGGTCGGGGATCAGCACGGTCTTGTCCGGCGACAGGATCTTCGCGGTTTCGGCCATGAAGTGGACCCCCGCCTGAACGATGACGTCCTGTTCGGCCTCGGCGGCCACCTGCGCCAGGCGCAGTGAATCGCCGGTGATGTCGCCGACGCAGTTGAAGATTTCCGGCGTCATGTAGTTGTGCGCCAGGATGACCGCGTTGCGCTCGATCTTGAGCCGGTTGATGGCGTCGACCAGCGGCGCGTGCAGCGGCCATTCGGCCTCGGGCACGACGTCACGGACCTTCTCGTACAAGGGCGCGGTTCGTTCGAGCACGCCTGCGTCGCATTCCGGCAGGCCGTCTGAAGCAGGAGTCGTTTTGGAGAGGCTGGGCATCGCGATTTGATGGAATCTGTGGACCGGCGCGTGGGGCATCTTACACACGCTGGAAGCAAGATGGAGTGCGCGCCGTCGATTTCCAAGTCGGGCCGAAAAGCCGGGCATCCGGTGCCCCGGCTTGTGTCAAACTGTCGCCGAACTCCCATTCTTCAGCCCGCGATGCGCCAGGACCCGACCCACGACAACCTCGCGATGGCCCGCCGGGCGTTCGCGGACGGCCGAGCCGGCGAGGCCGAGCAGTTGCTCAGGCGCTCAGGTGGAATGGACGCCTGCCTCACGGCACTGCGGGAATACCTGGTCGCGGAAGGACGGATCGACGAAGCCCTGGCCGTCTGCCGTGACCGGAACAGTGGCATCGACCGCGCGCTCCTGTGCCACGCCCGCGGCGATTTCCCCTCGGCCGAGGCGGCCTGCCGGGAAGCGCTCGAGACCGACCCCGAGCATTCGCCGGCCCTGCTCCATCTCGCTCGGGCGGTCCACAACCAGGGCCGTGCGGCCGAGGCGATTTCAGCGCTCGACCGGGCCGTGACCATCGACCCGGACTACGCCGAAGCATGGTACGCCCTCGCCCACGCCCGGCGCGCCAGCGGCGACATGCCCGGAGCCGTCGCGGCCTACGAACGCGCACTTTCCTTGTCGCCCGGCCTCGGGCAGGCGCGCTTCAACCTCGGTCTGACGCTCCTGAACCTCGACGATCCCGAGGGGGCGCTCGAATGCTTCGAGCGACTGCTCTCTGCCAACGGCAGGGACGTCGATGCCCTCATTCACGCCGGGCTGGCGCTGCAGCTGGCCGGCCGCCTGCCGGACGCCCGGGCGCGGCTCGAAGCGGCGCTCCGCGTCGCACCCGGTCATCCCGAGGCGCACCGCTTCCTGGCCGCGATCGCGAGCGAAAGCGGCGATGCGCCGGCCGCGCGCGATCATCTGCAGCACGCAATCAACGCCGACCCGCGGGACCCGGACCTCTACGCCGAACTGGCGGGAGTCCACGAACTCTCGGGCCAGCTCGAGGCGATGCGAGAGATGCTCGACCGCGGGCTGTCGATCGACCCGGACCACCCCCGGCTCCTGCTCGAATCGGCGCGACTCGATCGCCGGCAGGGCGACTGCCGCGCCGCGGTCGAACGCCTGCGGCGACTCGCCCCCGAAACCCTGCCCCCGCGGCTGGCACAGCAGCATTTTCACGAACTCGGCCTGGCCCTCGACCGGCTGGACCGGGCCGACGAGGCCATGGCCGCGCTGGAGACCGCCCATCGCATCGCGGCGCGGAATCCGCGCGCCCGCGCCGTCGACCGCCGCGCCTATTTCCACGATCTCGAGGCGATCGACCGCTGGCTGGCAGCGCAGCCGGATCATCCCGACACGACGACGTCGACGGTCGGCAGCGACCTGTGCTTCATGATCGGCTTCCCGCGCTCGGGCACGACGCTGATCGATACCGCCCTCGACACGCATCCGGACGTGGCTGCCGTCGAGGAACGGCCGACGCTGGAGGCGGTGATCGCTCGGCTGGACCGCATGCCGGGGGGCTACCCGAAGGCGATCGACCGACTCGACGAAGCGGAACTGGAGACCCTTCGATCGGTCTATCGCTCGGCCCTCGAGCGCGAGATCGATGGCGACGGGCCCGGAATGATCGTCGACAAGCTTCCGCTCCGGCTGGTGCACGCGATCCTGATCCGCAGGCTCTTTCCGGCAGCCCGGCTGTTGTTCGTGCGCCGCCATCCCTGCGACGTCGTGCTGAGCAATTTCATGCAGCTCTACGAACCCAACCAGGCGCTGATCCACTGCGACTCCCTCGCCGGCACGGTGAAGCTCTACGACGCCGTTCTGTCGTTATGGCACAAGCTCCGCCCGCGCGTCGCGGACCGGCTTCATGTCGTCTGCTACGAGGCACTCGTCGAGGATCCCCGGGCCGAGCTCACCGAGGCCTGCCGGTTTCTGGGTCTCGACTGGCGCGACGAGATGCTCGACACCGAACGAAGGTCGCGAACGCGCGAACGGATCCGGACCACCAGCTACCAGCAGGTGGGCGAGACCATCTATCGCCGCGCCAGCGGCCGCTGGCAGCGCTACCGGACCTTTCTCGAACCGCATCTCGAAACCCTCGACCGGCATGCGCGGGAGCTCGGATACGATCCCTGCTGACCGGGCGCCGCCGGGTTTGCCATCCGCAGCCGGGCGGCACACAATACCAGGCTGATTTCCAAGCGCCGCATCCAGACACATGCCGATTCGCATCCTTGCCCTGCTGCTGGGTCTGTCGACCGTCCTCAACGCCGCGGCCGAGGACGGCCTCACCCTCGAGAGAATCTTCGCCAGTCCGGACCTGGCCGGTCCGACCCTGCGCCGTGCCGAACTGTCACCGGCGGGCGATCGCGTCACTTTCCTGAAGGGCCGCGATTCCGACCGCAACGTGCTCGACCTGTGGGAGTACCACGTCGAAGAAGCCGAGACGCGCGTGCTGGTCGCCGCGGACGAGGTCATGACCGGCGAGGTCGAACTCTCGGCCGACGAACAGGCACGGCGCGAGCGGGCGCGCATCGCCGATCTGCGCGGCATCGTCGACTATCGCTGGTCGTCGAACGGGCGCTTCCTGCTGTTCCCCATCGGCGGCAATGTCTTCGTCCTCGACATGGCCGCTGAGGAAGGCGACGTGCGTCAGTTGACCGACTCGGAGTCCTTCGACACCGACCCGCAGATCGCCCCCGACGGTCGCCATGTCGCCTTCGTGCGCGATCGCGACCTGTGGCTGGTCGACGTCGAAAGCGGCGAAGCGCGCCCACTGACCGAAAGCGCCACGGACACGATCGCGAACGGCGTAGCCGAATTCATCGCGCAGGAGGAAATGGGCCGCTCGACCGGTTTCTGGTGGTCGCCCAACGGTCGGCACGTCGCGTTCCTGCAGATCGACGAGTCGCCAGTGGAGATCACACGCCGCTACGAGGTGGAAGCCGACACGATCGAGATGGTCGAACAGCGCTATCCCTACGCGGGCACCGACAACGTGACCTATCGGCTCGGGGTGGTCGACATCGAATCCGGCGACACCACCTGGATGGATCTCGGCGAGGCGTCCGACATCTACGTCCCGCGCGTGAAGTGGCTCCCGAACGGCGAGCAGCTGAGCTTCCAGCGCCAGAGCCGCGATCAGCAAACCCTGGAGCTGGTCGTCGCCAATATCGACAGCGGCGAGGCGCGCACCCTCCTGACCGAAGCCAGCGACACCTGGATCAACCTTCACGACGACCTGCATTTCCTCGAGGACATGCCCGCCTTCGTGTGGTCGTCCGAACGCGACGGTTTCCGCCACCTCTACCTCTACGACTACGAGGGTGAAGTCATCCGGCGCCTGACCGACGGCCCGTGGCAGGTCGACGCGCTGGCCGGCGTCGATGAGGAACTAGGCATGGTCTACTTCACCGGCTCGGAAGTGTCGCCGACGGAAAAGCATCTCTATCGCCAGTCGCTCGTGACCAGCTCACCCGAAGTCGTCAACCGGGTGTCCCGACGCTCGGGCTGGCACGAAGTGGCCATGGACGGCCGCGCGCGCGTCTACGTCGACACCTTCTCCAGCGCTCGCCAGCCGCCGCAGCTGTCGCTGCACAACGTCGACGGCCAGCGACTCGCCTGGCTGGTCGAGAACCGCGTCGACGACGAGCATCCCTACGGACCCTGGCGCGAGCGGCACCGCCCGACCGAGTTCGGCACGATCACGGCGCCGGAAGGCCACGAGCTCCACTACCGCCTGATCCGGCCGGCCGGCTTCGAACCCGGCCGGCAGTACCCGGTCTTCATCCACGTCTATGGCGGCCCCACCCATCGCCTCGTCACGGACAGCTGGTCACGGCGCATGCTCGTCGACCAGTACATGGCACAGAAGGGATACGTCGTCTTCTCGCTCGACAACCGCGGCGTCGAACGCCAGGGCAAGGCTTTCCAGGACGCCGCCTACCTCAAGCTCGGCCAGGTTGAAATGCCCGACCAAATGGCGGGCGTCGACTGGCTGCGCTCGCAGGCTTTCGTGGACCCCGAGCGCATCGGTATTTTCGGCTGGAGCTACGGCGGCTACATGAGCCTGATGGCACTGGGTCAGTATCCCGGCGAATTCGCCGCCGCCGTTTCGGTCGCTCCGGTCAGCGACTGGACGCTCTACGATACGCACTACACCGAGCGCTACATGGGACGCCCTCAGGACCAGCCCGATGCCTACGAAAAAGGCAACGTGCTGACTTACGCGGACGACATGACCGATCCGCTGCTGCTGATCCACGGCATGGCCGACGACAACGTGCTGTTCACGCATTCGACCAGGCTCATGCACGACCTCCAGGCCCGGGCCTTTCCGTTCGAGCTGATGACCTACCCGGGCGAGAAACACGCGATCTCCGGCGAAGGTCCGCGCCTGCACGTCTACCGGACCATCACCGGCTTCCTGGATCGCCACCTTATGCAAGCAAGGGCCGGGGAATGACTTCTCCAGCGACGGCTGATCGGAAAGGACCATGAGACCACCGAACACAACGAATTCGCCGAACAAAGCCAACAGCGCTCTGTCGCAGTGCGCCCTTTTCCGCTGCTTCGGTGTTTTCGGTGAGTTCGGTGGATACGAGATTTTCATGACGCCGGGAATTCCGTCATGACCCGGATCGGAACACCTCACTCCAGTACGGCGACGCGCGTCATGCTGCTGGGCAGCGGCGAACTGGGGAAGGAAGTCGTCATCGAACTCCAGCGCCTGGGCTGCGAGGTGATCGCGGTCGATCGCTACGACCACGCACCGGCCATGTCCGTGGCCCACCGCCACCACGTCATCGACATGCTCGATCCGCAGGCGGTGCTGAGCATCGTCGAACTCGACCGGCCGCAGCTGATCGTGCCCGAGATCGAGGCCATCGCGACCGACGCGCTGCTGCTGCTCGAGAACGAAGGTTACAACGTCATTCCCACCGCCCGCGCCGCCCACCTCACGATGAACCGAGAGGGCATCCGGCGCCTGGCCGCGGAGGAGCTGGAACTGCCGACCTCGCCCTACCGCTTCGCCGAGGACCGCACGACGTTCGAACAGGCCGTCGCCGAAATCGGCCTGCCCTGCGTGGTCAAGCCGATCATGTCCTCCTCCGGCAAGGGTCAGACCCTCGTGCGCAGCCAGGACGACATCGGGCCGGCGTGGGACTACGCGCAGTCGGGCGGGCGCAGCGGCCAGGGCAAGGTCATCGTCGAGGGCTTTGTCGACTTCGATTACGAAATCACACTTCTGACCGTGCGCCACGCCGGCGGGACACTGTTCTGCGACCCCATCGGCCACACCCAGGAGGACGGCGACTACCGCGAGTCCTGGCAGCCACAGCCGATGAGCGAGATCGCCCGGCTCGAGTCCGAACGCATCGCCGGCGCCGTCACCGATGCGCTGGGTGGCCGCGGCGTCTTCGGAGTGGAACTGTTCGTCAAGGGCGACCAGGTCTGGTTCAGCGAGGTCTCGCCGCGACCCCACGACACCGGCCTGGTGACGCTGATTTCCCAGGACCTCTCCGAGTTCGCCCTGCACGCCCGTGCCATCCTCGGCCTTCCGATCCCGCATATCGTCCAGCGCGGCCCCGGTGCTTCGGCCGCCCTGCTCGTCGAGGGCGAATCGAAGCAGGTCACGTTCGGAAACCTCGACCAGGCGCTGTCCCAACCGGACACCGACCTGAGACTGTTCGGAAAACCCGATGTCGCCGGCCGCCGCCGCATGGGCGTGACGCTGGCCCGCGCCGACAGCATCGACGAAGCCCGGCGCAAGGCCACGGCCGCACGGGACGCGATTTCCATCAAACTCTGAGCGGCTGCGCCGCGGGCCCTATGGCGCTTTCGGCACTCGGCACCCGGCACTGTAGTCCCGGACGGAGCGCAGCGGAGATCCGGGACCTTCTTGCCGGATGGCAGTGCCCCGGCTTATTGCTCCCTGCCGTAGATCGGGGGTTTGCGCCACCGGTCGCAGTGGCGCCCTTGACAAGTCAAAATCGGTTTCGCCCGGGCCCGCTTCGCGGGGTCTTGCGGCGACTTACTTTTTTCAATTACCAAAAAAGTAAGCAAAAGGGCTATTAAAAGATGCCGGATGGTCCGCAGGAGTTGCGGTATCGGTGGCTCCAGAATACCGACTGCGGCGTTGCTCGGAACCGGTCTGATTCTCCGGTGGCACTAGGGAGACCTTGGCGTAATCCGCACGAGAACAGCACGACCTCGATGAACCCGGCTTCGGTTGGCGGAGCCACGGCTTTTCCGCTGCGGGGCTTTGCCCACCCGGAAGCCTGCGCGCGCGAAGCGCGCGGTGTCGTGTCATCCGAAAGCCAGGCATCCTGACCAGGGCCACTTGCGGCCTGGGCCGAAGTCCCGGCGAATCCGGCCGGGCTCGAACAACGCCGCAATCGGAGTTCTGGAGCCCCCACTCAGTCCAATTTCCGAGCCGTCCAACGGCGTTTTTTAAGCGCGTTTTTTGGTTACTTTTTTCGCGCGGGAAAAAAGTTACCCGGCGCAAGAGCCTGCGAAGCAGGCCGGCCGGAACGCCTGTGACTGGTCGAGGACGCCAACGCGTGCGGCGCCCCCTTCCGCGCTAGAGAGCAAGTCTTCGACGACCCGCCGCAAGACCCCGCGAAGCGGGCCCGGGCGAAATCGATTTTGACGTGTCGAGACCACCACAGCGATCGGTGGCGAAAACCTTTAGAGCCACGGCAGGGAGCAATAAGCCGGGGCACTGCCATCCGGCAAGAAGGTCCCGGATCTCCGCTTCGCTCCGTCCGGGAATACGGTCCAGCAAGCGCAGTAGGGCGCGCGGCGATTCGGCGAGAAGGTCCCGGATCTCCGCTGCGCTCCGTCCGGGACTACAGTGCCGGGTGCCGAAAGCGCCATAGGGCCCGCGGCGCAGCCGCCCCGCAACTCTCAGCGAATGCCGAACCAAAAAACGAAGAAACGAAAGAACGAAAAAACCAACCCGTCCGGGCGCCCGGCGAGCATTCAGGTCAGGCGAGTCGAGCCTCCGGCCCGTAGGGCGCCACATCCAGCGACTCGCCCGAGGCGATGCGCTGCTGTACATCCCGCCACCACGACGCGTCGAAGAGTTCGCCGTGGGCGTCTTCGAGAATCTCCATGAAATCACGCTTGAGGCCCATGAAGCGGCGGAACTCTTCGGGAAAGACATCGTTGTCGGCAACATGGAACCAGGTCTCGTCGTTGTAGACGTCGATGTCGTCCTGGGCCCGGGGCATCTTGCGGAAGCGGCAGTCGGTCAGCAGGGCCAGCTCATCGTAGTCGTAGAAGACGACGCGTCCCGAACGCGTGACGCCGAAATTCTTGGGCAGCAGGTCACCGGCAAAGATGTTCGATCGGGCCAGGTCCTTCAGCGCCTGCCCCATATCGATCAACACTTGCCGCGCGCCGCCGGCCTCCACTTCGCCCAGGTAGAGATCGAGCGGTCGAACCCGGCGCTCTACGTAGCAGTGCCGGATGACGATATCGTCGCCGTCTTCGCGGACGACGCGCGAGCATTCCCCGAGCAGTTCCTCGAGTACTTCGGGCGAAAAGCGCTCGCGCTCGAAGCGCAGGGACTTGAACTCCTGGACGTCGAGCAGGCGCCCCACCCGGTCGTGCCGGTAGACCATCTGGTAGCGCTCGATCACCTGGTGGCGCTTGATCGTCTTCTCCGGCGCGAACTTGTCGCGTAACAGTTTGAACACCAGCGGGTAACCGGGCAAGGTGAATACGGCCATGACCATCCCGCGCTTGCCTGCAGCCACTTCGAAGCGCTCCTCGGGATGGTCGCTCAAATGCCGGCGGAAGGCGCGGTAACGCTCGGTCTTGCCCTGCTTGGCCCGGCCCAGCACCGAGTAGAGCTCGTCGACCGGCTTGTCGGGCAGCAGGCTGCGCAGGAAAACCACGGCGTCGGCCACGGTCGGCAGGTCGGCGAGAAAGTAGCTGTAGGTATAGCCGAACAGGATGCTCAACTGCAGGCGACGGGTCAGCAGTGCATCGACGGCCAGGGCGTCGTCCTCGCGGGAAAGCGCGATCACGCAGGGAACGTGCCGCGTCCGGCCCAGCGCCCGCCCGACGAGATAGGCCCGACCCTCGCGGTAGAACACCGTCTCGAGGAGCTCGATCGAAAGCGCCTCGTCGCCTTCGAGCACCTGGTCCATGCGCTCGGCCAGGCGCCCGGCATCGCGCTCGGCGTCCAGCCACGGCAGGGAAAAGCGGTAGTCCTCGAGAATCCGGTAGAACACGTCGGACAGTCGGTCACCGACGATGTAGGTGTATCGCGCTACCGGATGCGTGATCCGGTCGCTGGGCTGGAAATCGAACGCCACGAACTCGATGGCGGGATCGACGCCTCGGGTCTTGAACAGCCTGCGGGTGATGGTGTTGAAGAAGGTCTTGTAGAGTTCGGCGTCGAGCTTGCGCTTGATCAGACTGGCGAAGGCGACTCGCATGTCGCGCCAGATGCTGCGAGAGAACAGGCGGTTGGCCAGCAGGCCCTCGAGACGGGAAATGGTCTCGTCGACAGTCCGGTCGTAAAGCTCGAGCCGCGAAACGACATCCGCCCGCATTCCTGCCCGATCGCCCTGCTCGAACCGGCGCTTGCCCCGTCGCGTGATGTCGGAGAAGCTGGCGTTGTAGTCGTCGAAGCCCGCCACGACCAGCCCGCAGGCCTCGCTGACCAGTTCACGATGGCGACGATCCTGTCGCCGACTGTCGACCACGCGGGACATGAAACGATTGTACTGGCTCCGTTGCGAACGCACATCAGCACGAAATCGGAATCAGCGCCATTGGACGATGCGGACACGGTCCGAACTGCATTCCTGTCAGGGTTGTGAGTGGACGAAATCTTCCCGGGAGGAAAGCATGTCAGACCACGTGCTCAGGGGTGAAAACATCGAGCACGGCCCGCTGGGCGACCTGCAGCTTGCCCAGGGCGAGGCCGTCGGCCTGCGAATATGGCGCGACTACACCACGAGCGAGAAAGCCGCGCGCACGCGGCCCTACGAGATCGTGGGCCACGCCTCAATGGGCGAAATGACGGTGATCATCGACAGGCATCCCGAGGAACTGGTCGAGGGCGGTTCCTTCGTGATCCCGCCGAACACCTCGCATTCCTATCGCATCCCGATCAAGGCGACGGTGATCGAAGCGACCGCCCCGCCCGCCCGCGTCGCAGGAACTGACCTGATCGACATGGAGCGCGTCACCGCGCGCGGCAAGCAGTCTCAGCCGCTGTCGCGCCAGCCGGACGTGATGGGATAGCGACGATCCCGCCCGAAGGCCTTGCGCGTGATCCGCGGCCCCGGCGCGCCCTGCCGGCGCTTGAATTCCGAGGCCAGCACCATCCCGGCCACGCGGCGCACGACGGCCTCGTCGGCATCGACGGCGGCGATCTCCGCGATGGACTGATCCTGTTCGACGTAGCGAGTGATGATGTCGTCGAGCACGTCGTAGCTCGGCAGCTTGTCCTGGTCGAGCTGGTTGGGAGCCAGCTCGGCCGACGGCGGCCGGTCGATCACGCCCTGGGGAATCGCCTCCGAGACGGTGTTTCGCCAACGGGCCAGCTCGTATACGAGGGTCTTGAGCACGTCCTTGATCGGACTGAAACCGCCGCACATGTCACCGTAGATCGTCGAATACCCGACCGCCAGCTCACTCTTGTTGCTGGTGGCCAGCGGCAGGTGCCCGAACTTGTTCGACAGGGCCATGACGATGTTGCCGCGCGCGCGGGCCTGCAGGTTTTCCTCGGCAAAGTTCTCGCTCGTGCCCTCGAAGGTCTCTGCGAGTTGCTTGAGCTGGGCCTGGTATATGGGCTCGATGGAGATGTTCTCGAAACGGGTCCCCAGAAGCTCGATCTGCTCGCTGGCCAGGATCAGGGACAATTCGGCCGTGTGGCGCGAAGGCATCATGACAGGGACTACCCGATCGGGGCCGAGTGCATCGACCGCGAGTGCCAGGGTAACGGCCGAATCGATGCCGCCCGACAAGCCGAACACCACCGACTCGAATCCGTTCTTGAAGGTGTAGTCCTTCAATCCGCGTTTGAGGACCTCCCAGGTGACCGGGAGGCGCTCGGTCTCGCCAGCGGGCCAGTGGCGATAGTCGAAGCACCGGCGCTCGGGATCGAAATCCACGCACAGCAGCGCTTCCTCGCACAGCGGGGCCGGATCGGAGAGCTTGCCCTCGCCGTCGATCGCCATCGAATGGCCGTCGAAGACCAGTTCGTCCTGGCCGCCGACGCAGTTGAGGTAGATCAGGGGCAGGCCGGTTTCGCCGTGTCGTTCCGAAAGAATCCGGGCCCGGTCCTGATGCTTGCCGTCGTAGAAGGGCGAGGCATTGGCCGACACGATGACCTGCGCGCCGGCCTCGCGCGCGGCCCGCGCCGCCTCGGGCGTCCAGGTGTCTTCGCAGATGATCACGCCGACCTTCACGCCGGCCACCTCGATCACCAGCGGTGCGTCGCCGGGCACGAAGTAGCGGCGCTCGTCGAAGACAGCGTAGTTCGGAAGATCCCACTTGTCGTAGGTCCCGATCACTTCGCCGTCTCGCAGCCAGGAGACGGCATTGAAGCGCCTGTCTCCGTCCGCCCTGGGATGGCCGACGATGACATCGATTCCGTGAACCTTGTCGGCCAGTTCGGACAGGGCCGCGGCCGACGACCGCATGAACCCGGGCCTGAGCACGAGATCTTCCGGCGGGTAGCCGGTCAGCGCCAGCTCGGGGAAGACGACGAGGTCGGCATCGAGCTCGTCACGGGCGCGGGCGACGTGTTCGAGGATGCGCTCCCGGTTGCCGGTGATCCGGCCGACCGGGAAGTCGTCCTGCGCGAGCGCGATTCGAAGCATGTCTTCAGGTTCCAGGTTTCAGGGTTCAGGGTTCAGGAAAACCACATTCTTCGTTCTTCCTGAAACCTGAAACCTGAACCCTTTGTGCTACTTCAATCGGCCGGCGATGGCCTCGCCGAGCTCGGTCGGGGAGCGAACCGTGGTCACACCCGCCTCTTTAAGGGCTTCGTATTTGGCCTCGGCCGTGCCCTTACCACCGGCGATGATGGCGCCGGCGTGGCCCATGCGCTTGCCCGGCGGGGCGGTGACGCCGGCAATGTAGGCGGCCACCGGCTTGCTGACGTGATCGGCGATGAACTCGGCCGCTTCCTCCTCGGCCGAGCCGCCGATTTCGCCTACCATGATGATGCCTTGCGTTTCGGGATCTTCTTCGAACAGCGACAGGCAGTCGACAAAGCTCATGCCCTGGATCGGGTCACCCCCGATGCCGATGCAGGTCGACTGCCCCAGGCCCACCTGGGTGGTCTGGTAGACGGCCTCATAGGTCAGCGTGCCGGAACGCGAGACGACCCCGATCTTGCCCTTCTTGTGGATCTGGCCGGGCATGATGCCGATCTTGCACTCCTCGGGCGTGATGATGCCCGGGCAATTCGGGCCGATCAGCGTCACGTCGTCGTAGCTGTTGAGCGCGGCCTTGACACGCATCATGTCGAGCACCGGGATGCCCTCGGTAATGCACACGATCACGCGCACGCCGGCATCGGCCGCCTCGAGAATCGCGTCGGCCGCAAACGGCGGCGGCACGAAGATCATCGACGCGTCCGCACCGGTCTCCTCGACCGCTTCGTCGACGGTATTGAAAACCGGCAGGCCGAGGTGCTCCTGGTCGCCCTTGCCAGGCGTCACACCGCCGACCATGCGGGTACCGTAGGCGATCGCCTGCTCCGAATGGAAAGTGCCCTGGCTTCCAGTGAAGCCCTGGCAGATGACCTTGGTCTTGCTATCAATCAGTACACTCATTGCTTGTCCTTCAGGCGCCGGCCGCTTCCACGGCCTTGCGCGCACCGTCATTGAGATCGTCGGCGGGAATGATGTCGAAGTCGCTCTCGGCGAGCATCTTCTTGCCCTTTTCCACGTTGGTGCCTTCCAGGCGCACCACCAGCGGCACGTTCATCTCGACGTCCTTGACCGCTTCGATGATGCCCTCGGCAATGGCGTCGCAGCGCACGATGCCGCCGAAGATGTTGACCAGGATGGCCTTGACGTTATCGCCCGACAGGATGAGCTTGAAGGCTTCCTTGACGCGCTCGGCGTTCGTGCCGCCGCCGACGTCGAGGAAATTGGCCGGCTCGCCGCCGGCGAGCTTGATGACGTCCATCGTGGCCATGGCCAGGCCGGCGCCGTTGACCATGCAGGCGATATTGCCGTCCAGCGTGACGTAGTTGAGGTCGTGCTTGCTGGCCGCCAGCTCGGTCGGGTCTTCCTGCGACTCGTCGCGCATCTCCGCGATGTCGGTGTGCCTGAATAGCGCGTTGTCGTCGGCGTTGAGCTTGGCGTCGAGCGCGCTGAGGTCGCCGTTGCCGTCGATGATCAGGGGGTTGACCTCGATGAGGCTGATGTCCTTTTCCATGAACAGCCGGTAAAGGCCGCTCATGATCTGGACCAGCTGCTTGACCTGCTTGGCATTGAGGCCCATGCGGAAGCCGATGTGTCGCGCCTGGTAGGGCATGAAGCCGGCGGCGATGTCGACCGGCGCGGTGATGATCTGCTCCGGAGTGTCGGCGGCGACCTGCTCGATGTCGACGCCGCCGGCGGCCGACCCCATGAACACGACCGACTTCTGGGCGCGATCCACAAGGGCGCCCAGGTAGAGCTCCTGCTTGATTTCGGTGGCCTCGGCGACCAGCACCGAGTTGACCGGCAGCGCCCGGCCGCCCGTCTGGTAGGTCTCGATGTTCATGCCGAGCATCTTGCCCGCGGCCTCGCGGACTTCGTCGAGGCTGGAGACCAGCTTGACCCCGCCGGCCTTGCCGCGCCCTCCGGCATGCACCTGGGCCTTGATCACCCATTCGCTGCCACCGAGCTTCTCGGCCGCCGTGACGGCCTCATCGGCGGTGGTTGCCAACTCTCCGCGCGGCACGGGAATACCGTACTGCTCGAACAGCTCCTTGGCCTGATACTCGTGAAAATTCATGCTTGGAAAACCCGTAGCTGTGATGGATTGAGTGTCGATCCGGAAATGTCCGCGCAGGCACACCCTTGCGGGGCACCGCCGGAACCGGCGTATTCTGGAACAACCACGGGCAATTATCAAACCGCCCGATCGCTTATACTCGCAGGACACGTTTATTCAATAGCTGCGGGCAGACCATGATCAGGGCGAGTTCACAGCTTCGGCGGAATCGGCGGCAGGCCGGGAGAACGTCTTGAAAGCCTTCGGAACACTGGTTGCCGACGAGGAAGTCGTTCGCCGGGCGCTCTACTACCTCAACGCGTTCCGGCTGATCGTGTCCATCGTCGCCGTGGTGGTCGTTTTCCGGTTTGCGTCGACCGAGATCCAGGCCGGTTACCGGGTGTTTCTCGCCCAGGCCGCCGCGCTGACCTACGCCGGCGGCGCCGTGGGCTTCCTCGTGTTCCACCTGCGCCGGCTGATGCCGGTTGCAGAACTGGCCTCGTTCTCGCTGGCCACCGACCTCATCCTGATCGGCCTGATCCTGCACGCATTCGGCGGAATCGAGAGCGCGCTGGTGATCCTCCTGCTGTTCACCGTCGGCATCTCGGGCCTGATTCTCGATCTGCGCACGACGCTGCTGTTCGCAGCGATTATCACCCTCGGCCTGCTCGCCGACGCCTGGCTCGCGCGGCCGGGCACGATGGCCGCAAGCAGCCTCTTCCAGGCGGCGCTCTACGGCCTGGGCGCTTTCGGCATCGCCATCGGCTCTTCCCTGCTCGGGCGCTGGGGGCGCGAGTACAAGCTGCTGGCCGAACGCCGCGGCCTGGATCTGGCCAACCTCGGCCACATCAACGAGCTGATCATCCACAAGCTCCGATCCGGGGTCCTCGTGGTGGACTCGCAGGACCGGATTCGGCAGATGAACGAAGCGGCCTGGTACCTGCTGGGGAATCCGCCGGTCAACGATCGCAACCTGCGCAAGATCGCCCCACCGCTGGCCGAACGTCTCGAGCGCTGGCGCAAGACCGGCAAGACCGAGGACGAGGGCCTGCTGCTCCAGTCGACCCAGTCGGCCGTAGTGCCGAGCATGCTGACCATGCCCGGCGTCAACGACTCGGAGGCGACGCTGATCTTCCTGGAAGACACATCGGTCATCAGCCGTCGAGCGCGCGACCTGGCGCAGGCCTCGCTGGCCAGGCTATCGGCGAGCATCGCACACGAGATCCGCAATCCGCTCGGCGCGCTCAGCCATGCCGCCCAGCTGCTCAACGAGTCCGAGGATCTCAACAAGGCCGACCGCAAACTCGTCGACATGATGCTCAATCACGCCGCACGCATGAACGACATCGTCGAGAACGTACTCAAGCTGTCGCGGCGCGAGCGGGCACGCATCGAATCGGTCAACCTGATCAGCTGGATACGCAAGCTGGCCGGCGACTTCCGCCGCTACCACAAGCTCGAACCCGGTCGCGTCCGGCTCGAGATTCCCTCGGCCTCCATCATGGTGCTCATCGACGCCAGCCAGCTCAGCCAGGCGGTGTGGAACCTGATGGAAAACGCGCTCAAGCACGCGCGGGTCGAAGGCGGCGACCCGGTCGCCATCACACTCCGTGTCAGCCCGATCCGGGGTCATCGTGAAATCGCGCTCGATATCATCGACAATGGGCCGGGCATCCCGCTGGAGAAGCGATCGCAGGTTTTCGAGCCCTTCTTCACGACCCACAAGCAGGGGTCGGGGCTCGGTCTCTACCTGGCCCGGCAGCTCTGCGATGCCAACCAGGCCCCGCTCGAATACGTGCAGGTTCCCAATAGCGGCGCCTGCTTCCGTATCCTGCTGAGGAGACCGGATTCGCCGGGCGCATCGGTCAGCGATATCCGGGGCGAACGCAAACAAGTCCGTCCGCGCCGCGCGATCGGCCGGAGCCATTGAAGAATCAGACCCGAGGAGCTCGATGAGCGAAACGCGCGCACTGGTAGTCGACGACGAACCCGATCTTAGAGAGCTGCTCGACATGACGCTCACTCGCATGGGGCTGGAGGTCGACACCGCCGAAGACCTGTCGACGGCGCGACGCCTGCTGGCCGACGGCACGGACTACGCGTTCTGCCTGACCGACATGCGCCTGCCCGACGGCAACGGCCTGAGCCTGATCAAGGAAATCGCGCGTGATTATCCGCACATGCCGGTGGCCATGATCACCGCCTACGGCAAAGTCGACGACGCGGTCACGGCACTGAAGTACGGCGCATTCGACTTCGTGTCCAAGCCGATCGACCTGGAAGTGCTGCGCAACATGGTGCGGACCGCGCTGAAACTGCGCCAGGACGACGCCGAGAAGCGCCCCGAGGTCAAGCCGAAGACCACCGAAGCGCCGCCGAAGGAAAAGGCCGACGAAGGCGGCACCGCGGGAACGCCGAAGGGCGAGAGCCTCCTGCACCAGCGCCTGGTAGGCCGCTCCCCGGCCATGGACCGCGTTCGCCAGACGATCACCAAGCTGGCCCGCAGCCAGGCGCCGGTGCTGATCAGCGGCGAGTCCGGCACCGGAAAGGAGCTGGCCGCGCAACTGATCCACGACCTCAGCCCGAGGGCCGAAAAGCCCTTCGTCGCGGTCAATTGCGGCGCCATTCCCTCCGAGCTGATGGAAAGCGAGTTCTTCGGCCACATGAAGGGCAGTTTCACCGGCGCCGACGCCAACAAGGAAGGCCTGTTCCACGCCGCCAACGGCGGCACGCTCTTTCTCGACGAGGTTGCCGACCTGCCGCTGAACATGCAGGTCAAGCTGCTGCGCGTCATCCAGGAGAAAACCGTTCGCCCGATCGGCGGGCGCGAGGAACTCAAAGTGGACGTGCGAATCCTGTCGGCAACGCACAAGGCGCTCAAGCCGCAGGTGGAGGCCGGCGAGTTCCGCAACGACCTCTACTACCGGCTCAACGTGATCGAATTGCCCATGCCCGCGCTGCGCGAGCGCCGCGGCGATATCCGCCTGATGGCGGAGCACTTTCTCGGCGTCATCGGCGAACAATGGGGCGAGCCGCCGCGCAAGCTCAGCACCGAGGCCATGGATACACTCCAGAATCACAAGTTCTCGGGTAACGTTCGTGAACTGGTGAACATCCTGCAACGGGCAGTGACCCTCTGCGAGGGCGACGAGATCACCGTCGAGGACCTGAACATCGACCAGTCGATGCTCGACGAGGACAATGTCGAAATCAGCCCCCCGGAAGACCGCAGCCTGGACGATTACATGGAAGACATCGAGCGTCGGATACTGGAAAAGGCCCTGGTCGAGGCGAAGTACAACAAGACCGAAGCGGCCCGGCAGCTCGGTATCTCCTTCCGCTCGCTCCGCTACAAGCTCAAGAAATACGATATCGATTGACATGGCCGCGTCACTCGACCGCATCGCTCGAACAGGCTCGGCGACGGGCGCATCCGCCCCGCCCGCGTGCAACCGGCTGACCGTCGAGTCGATCACGCGAGACCAGCTCGCCGACGATTATCGCCGGGTCCGCGGCGCCACCGAGGCCCTGACCGACGGACTGTCCGCCGAGGACCAGAATCTCCAGTCCATGCCCGAGGCCAGCCCGGTGAAATGGCATCGGGCCCATTCCAGCTGGTTCTTCGAGTCCTTCGTGCTGGCCGATCTCGACAGCGGCTGGAAACCGGTCGACCCGAGCTACAGCTACCTCTTCAATTCCTACTACAACGGCATCGGCGCCCAGTTCCCGCGTCCGCAGCGCGGCCTGATCTCGCGCCCCGATGTCGCGGCCGTGACCGAGTATCGTCAGGCCGTGGACGAGGCACTCATCGCCTTAATCTCCGACTGTCCCGATTCCCGCTGGCTCGACCTGGCCCGCCTGGTGAGGCTGGGGCTCAATCACGAGCAGCAGCACCAGGAACTCGTCGTCACCGACCTCAAGCACTGCTTTTCGCACAATCCCCTGTATCCGCCCTGGTCGTCCTGCCCGGCCTCCGGCGGCGATGTCGCGGCGGTGGACTGGCTTGGTTTCGAAGAACGAATCGCCGAAATCGGCGCCGCCGACGACGGCCGCTATTGTTTCGACAACGAAACGCCCCGTCACCGGCAGGTGGTGCCGGCCTTCGAGCTCGCCTCGCGTCCGGTCGCCTGCGGTGAATACCTGGCCTTCATCGAGGACGGAGGCTATGACGATCCGGACCTGTGGCTGTCCGACGGCTGGACCTGGCTCCAGGACTCCGGCACGCGCGCCCCGCTCTACTGGCAGCGCGACGACGACGGCCGGTGGTGGCTCTATACCCTGGGCGGGCTGCGGCCCGTCGATCCGCGGGAAACGCTGGTGCACGTCAGTTTCTACGAGGCTTTCGCCTACGCACGCTGGGCCGGCGCACGGCTGCCGACAGAGGCCGAGTGGGAGGTGGCCGCCTCGTCGGTGGACGATGCGCCCGGCCCCCTCGCCGAGCAGGGCCGCTTCCACCCCGGCCCCGCCGACAGCCGGGAAACCGACGGCTCGACCTGCGGACTGATCGGCAATGTTTGGGAATGGACGGCTTCGAGCTACGCACCCTACCCCGGTTTCAAGGCGGCTCCCGGCGCCGTCGGCGAATACAACGGCAAGTTCATGGCCAACCAGATGGTGCTGCGCGGCGGCAGCTGCGCCACACCGGCCGGTCATGTCCGCCCGACCTACCGCAATTTCTTCTATCCGCCCGACCGCTGGCAATTCAGCGGGATTCGTCTGGCCCGCGACGCATGAGCGAAGCCGGCCAGATCGAAAGCCTGCGGGAGGAAGTGCTGGCGGGCCTGTCGCGCCGTCCGCGCGCAATCCATTGCAAGTACCTCTACGATGCCAGAGGCTCCGAGCTCTTCGAGCGCATCTGCCGGACGCCGGAATACTACGTGACGCGCGCCGACCTGGCGCTGCATGAATCCCACACGCCGGAGTTCTCAAGGATGATCGGCCCGCAAGCGCATGTCATCGAACTGGGCTCGGGCGCCGGCATCAAGACCCACCGCCTCCTGGCCAGCCTCGAGGCGCCTCGCGCCTACACCCCCATCGAGATCTCGGCGGCCGCCCTGGCGCGCTCGGCGCGGGAGCTCGAAAGCGCCTTTCCGGAGATCGAGATTCGTCCGCTGCAAGCGGACTACACCCGGCCCATCGACAGCGACGCGCTGACCCTCGATCCGCCGGCACGACGCCGCATCGTCTATTTCCCCGGCTCGACGATCAGCAACTTCGATCACGATGAGGCGCGCGACTTCCTCGCCCGACTCGGCCGCATGGCCGGCGCAAAGGGCGCAATCCTGATCGGCGTGGACCTGGTCAAACCCGTCGACCGCCTCCTCGCCGCCTACGACGACGCCGAAGGCGTCACCGCCGCCTTCAACCGGAACCTGCTCGAGCGGCTCCTACGCGAACTGGGCGCTGAAGTCGAAATCGACGCCTTCGCCCACGAAGCCCGCTACGACGAGGCGCTCGAAAGAATCGAGATGCACCTGGTCGCGCGCCGGCCCACCCGCATCGTCGTCGACGGCGAGACATTCGAATTCGATAACGGCGACTCGATCCATACCGAGAGCAGCCACAAGTACTCCGTGGCGTCTTTCAATGCACTGGCCGAGCAGGCCGGACTGAAGTCGCAGAAGGTCTGGTTCGACCCGGACGGGTTGTTCTCGATGCACTGGCTGGTGGCCGACGCGTAAGTTCACGTTCCTTCGTTCTTTCGTTTTTTGGTTTTTTGGTTCGGCATCCGCGGAGGATGGGGGCGGCTACGCCGCGGACGCTGTGGAATTTACGTCACTGTAGTCCCGGACGGAGCGCAGCGTAGATCCGGGACCTTCTTGCCGAGTGGCAGGGCGTCGGATTGTTGTTCCCTGCCGTGGACCAAGGGTTTGCGCCACCGGTCGCTGTGGCGTCCTCGACCAGTCAACTGCGATTTCGCCCGGGCCCGCTTCGCGGGGTCTTGCGGTGGGTCGTCGAAGACTTGCTCTCTAGCGCGGAACGGGACGCCGCACGCGTTGGCGTCCTCGACAATTCAACTGCGGTTCCGGCCGGCCTGCTTCGCAGGCACTTGCGCCGGGTAACTTTTTTCCTGCGCGAGGACCATCGAGAACCGGGTTGGGCCACGGCTCAGCTCGGTTCTCGATGGTTCAGTCACCAAAAAACGCGCTTAAAGGACGCCGTCTGGAGTCTCGGAAATTGGACCCTGTGGGGGCTCCAGAACTCCGATTACGACGTTGTTCGAACCCGGCTGGATTCGCCGGGACTTCGGCACAATCCGGAAGTGGCCCTGGTCATGATGCCTGGCTTTCGGACGACACGACACCGCGCGCTTCGCGCGCGCAGGCGTCCGGGTGGGCAAAGCCCCGCACCTGAAAGGTCGTGGCTCCGCCACACGAAGTCGTGTCATCTAGGTCGTGCTGTTCTCGTGCGGATTACGCCAAGGTCTCGCTAGTGCCACTCGAGAATCAGACCGGATCAGAACAACGCCGTAGTCGGGATTCTGGAGCCACTGATAGCACGACTCCTGCGGACCATCCGGCATCTTTCAAGAGCCCTTTTGCTTACTTTTTTGGTAATTGAAAAAAGTAAGTCGCCGCAAGACCCCGCGAAGCGGGCCCGCGCGAAACAGATTTTGACTGGTCGAGACCACCACAGCCGCCGGTGGCGCAATCCCCCGATCCACGGATCAGAAAAAATCCAGCGCCCTGCCATTCTGCAAGAAGGTCCCGGATCTGCGCTTCGCTCCGTCCGGGACTACGGTGAAGTAAGTCCCACGGGGCCACGCGGCGCAGCCGCCCCGCCACGCCAGGCAGGTGCCGAACCAAAAAACCAAAAAACGAAAGAACGAAAGAACGAAAGAACGAAAAAACCAACAACCACAAACCCTAGGAGGGCTCGGCGGGCGGCGGCAAAGGCTCTGCGCCGCGGCCATCGCGCAGGCGCAGGGCGTTGCGGTAGCACTGCGCCGCCGCCTCGAGCTTCCCGGCCCGGTCCAGCAGGCGGCCGAGGGCCGCGTAGGCCCGGCTGTTGGGTCGTTGGCTGACGACCCGTTCGAGACAATCATGGGCCCGGTCGTACTGGCGGTCGTCGAGGTAGAGCAGGCCAAGGGTCTGCTGCAGGCCGATATGGTCGGGGTGCGCCTGGAGCCACTTCTCGCACTGTTTGATGCGATGCGCCCGGTCGCCTTCGTCGGAGTCGGCGTAGAGCATCAGCAATTCATCGTCCGGCCCGGCGGAAAGACTGCGCTCCAGCAGCGTGGAGGCCCGGGCGGTCCGTCCGAGATCCCCGGCGCGCTTCGCGTAAGCGCCAACCAGGTCGTGCCTTTGCCTCGTTTTCCGGGACAGCTCTTTCCAGCTCGCCTCGAGCTGGTCGATGTCGATCGCCGCTTCCAGCTCGCGCCGAGCGGCGAATGCGGCCAGCTCACCGGCGCGATCCCGATCGACGACATCGGCCCGGCGCAGGGCCGGCGTGAGCAGTCTAAGGTCACGCCAGCGCCCCAGTTCCTGGTAGTTTTCCAGCAACAGGCGCAGCACGCCCTGATGCTTCGGCTTGCCGAGGTGAAGCCGCTCGAGGACGGCAACAGCCTCATCGCTCCGGCCCTCCGCGGCAAGAAGCCGCGCGCGCGCCAGGCCCGTCACGAAATGTCGTCTGCCAAAGCGGCTGTCGGCATGATCGAGCCAGCGATCCCGGCTGCCGAGGTCGCCGCGCCCCTGCGCCGCTCGGGCGGCGGCGAGGTAACCCGCGGTCGAGTCCCGATGGCTCAGGGATTTCTGCAGGGCCTTTTCCGCCGCCGGCCAGTCGCCCTCGGTCAGGGCAAGAAAGCCCTTTTCGAGCTGGCGGCGCGAACGACGCTCGCGTCCCCGGCGGATCAGCCGACCGGGAAGCCTGAAGATTCCGACCAGGAGCGAGAGCGCGATCCACGTCAGGACGACGGCCCCGACCAGCACGAGCGCCGACATCTCGACGCGCCACCGACCGATATCGAGCTGGACACGGCCCGGGTTCTCGGCCAGGTAGGGCGCGATCAGGGCGGTGGCCACAAGGGCCAGGGCGACCGCGACGATGATCAGGAGCCGCTTCACGGCGCCGCCTGCCTGTCCTGGAGCTCGGCCAGCGCTTCGCCCAGTGGCGGCAGCTCCGGTTCCCGGACGCCGGACAGTTCATCCAGCATATCCAGCGCCCTCGACACCGGGGATGCGTCGGTATCGAATCGCGCTTCGAGCAGGTCGGCGACCGCCGTGACCTGCCGAGCCAGCTCCACCGCAGCCCTTCTCGCCGCGGCGGCCTGAGCGGCCGCCAGGTGAAGCCTGATGCGCTCGCGGATACTCTCGACAGCCGAGCCCGGCAGCGCGACATCATCTCGCTCGCTGACCTGCACCAGGCCGCCGAGCGCACGACGCATTCCGGGCCACCAGCCTTCGGGCTCGCCCGCGGGGTCGCTTTCCCCGGCCGGAGCGGGCGTCGATGACGCCGCTCCCTTCATCGGCCATTCGGCGGCCTCGGCGTCGAGGTCCTGCAACTGCGCCATGATACCTGCCCAGTCGGGCGGATCGAGCTCCTCGAGGGCCTCCCGTTCCTCGGCGATCAGGGCACCCACCCTGTCGAAACCGCCATTCTGGAGAGTCGCCAGGCGCTCTGCGGCCCGGACATAAGCCGCCCGAGCGCCGGCCAGGTCACCCGCCAACTCCGCCCGGGACTGCCCCAGGCGCAGGAGCCCGCTGACCTCGAGCAGCACCAGTTCCCGGCGACGCTCGGCCACGCGTTCCCCGAATTCCAACGTCTGCTGCTGACGATTTGACGAAAGCGCGTCGCGCAGCTCCGAAAGCTGTTCCGGCAGGGATTGCTCCAGGTCGGAGACGCGCGCGGCGAGCGCCTCTGATGCCTGGTTCAGTGTCTGCAGCTCGGAAGCGTCCGCACCCGCCCGGGATCGGGTGGACTCGATTCGGCCGGAGAGGTCCTGCAGCCGGTTCTGCAGCGAGTCTACGCGATCGGGGAGGTCTTCCACGCGGGCGACACGATCCGACAGGGCCTCCAGCCCGGAGAGGCGATCGGCCAGCGCATCGAGCTCGGCAGAGCGCGCTTCGAGCCGGTCCATTCGCTCACCGAGGACCCCGACCTGGCTGCGGATTTCATCGACCGGTGATGCCTGCGAGGTCTGGCGGGATTCCCACCACAACCAGCCGGACGCTCCGAACGCCGCCAATGCCAGCAACAACGCGACCAGCGACAGGCCGACGCCACTGCGCCCTCGATCGGGCGATTCCGGCCGCTCCTCGCTTCCCGACTCCGTGGCTTCTGTCGAATCGGAAACGTCGCCGGCATTCGAGGCGGCTTCCGGCTCTTCGGCGTCTGAAGCATCCTGTCGATCGTTCATGGCATCAGTGAGGCAGGCGGCCTGCCGTGTGAATCGAATTTCGAGATTAACGCAAATCCCGCCAGCATGTAGCGGCAATCCCGTCGCTATGCCCCCGATCGAACCCGGGCAGCGGCCCGAGACCGGTTCCCGCTTCGGCCAGCACCCCGTGGTCGTCTGTTCGCGCCTGGCGCGTAGTCGATCAGAGGCTCTCGAGCGCGCCCAGCATCGCGTCGTCACCGGCCCCCGTGGCCACGCGACAGCGGCTGAAGCCGAGCCGCGCGGCATGATCGGCGACGCGACGCGACGGCGCCACCAGCCAGCCGGTGAAGAGCTTTGAACGAGCGGCCTTGCCGACGCCACTCGTCAGACCGTAGACAGCTTCCCAGCTGGCGCCCAGGATCACCAGGCTCGATGCATCCATGATGCGTCGATCGATGTCGTCGGGCAATGCGCAGGACACGCGGGAATAGACGTGAATGCGTTCGACGGCGGCGCCGCGACGCTCGAGCGTCTCCCCCATCAGGCCGCGCCCGCCGGAAGCCGCGAGGATCAGCACATCCAGGCCCTCGACATCGCGAAGTTCCGGCATGGCCAGCATCGCTTCGCTGGTGCCGTGCCTTTCCGGGAAGATGACGTTCGCGATTCCCTCGTCGCGGGCAATCGAAGCGGTACCCTGCCCCGGCACGATGACCAGTGACCGGCGGAAGCTTTCAGCGCCGACGAGGCGGACGGCCTGACGGACGGCTTCGTGGCTGGTCATGATCACGCGGTCGGCCGGAAGCGCGGCGGCGAGGTCCTCGGCGACCTCCTTCGGTCGGGCAGGGCCCTCAAGCTGGAACGGGGCGCATTCGAGCGGCTCGTAACCGAGTTCGGCGACCCGAGCGACCAGTGTCTCAGCCGCAGGCCGGGTGCGAGTGATCAGGACCAGCGTGGGCTCGGTCATGCCGCCACCTGAGGATTGAAGGGCCGAAAAAGCGAAAGCCTGCCGCTCGGGCAGGCTTTGCTGTCGTAAGATTCCGGGCGTCTGGCGCAACTTGCCAAAGTGCTGGGGGCTTGCGTGTTGGCGTTGGCAGTAGGGGGACGCACCTCAACAAGTTGAACCGTGGGTGACGCCCGGAAAGCAAATCGTGTCAATCCCCTCGTTTCCACCTTTTGACTACACTCTGACACAGTTCTGCGGCAAAGTCCAGCCGGTTTCATGATCAGTGCGTCAGAGGCTTTCCAGCGCCCGCAGTATCTGGTCGCCGCCCTGGTCGAGCAGGTGGCGAGCCGCCTGCCGACCGAGGGCGTCGGCGTCTTCCACGCGCCCTTCGACCGACGAGTCCAGCACCTGCCGGCCATCGGGACTGGCCAGTCTCGCCCGCAAGCGAATGCCGGCGTCCTCCAGCTCGGCGAAAGCGGCCAGGGGCATGCGGCAGTCGCCGCCCAGCTCGGAAACCACGGCACGCTCGGCGCGCATCGTCGCCACCGTTTCCGGACAATCGAGCGGACCGAGCAGCCGGATCACTTCGTTCTCGCCCCGCCGGCACTGGACCACGATCACGCCCTGCCCGGCCGAGGGCAGGAAGCCGGGCGGCTCCAGCGGCAGGCTCCCCGGCCTCTCGATTCCCAAGCGCTGCAGCCCGGCCGAGGCGAGGATGAGGCCGTCGACCTCACCGGCGTCGAGCTTGTCCAGACGGGTCTGCACGCTGCCGCGCACCGGCACCACGTGAAGCTGCGGGCACATGGCCAGCAACTGGCTCTGCCGTCGCAGGCTGGCGGTGCCGACTCGCGCTCCCGCCGGAAGGTCCTGCGGGCGGACACCATCGCGGGTGATCCAGCGATCGCGCCAGTCGGCGCGCGGCAGCCAGGCGGCCAGTTCGAACTCCGCCGGAGATTCGGCTGGAACGTCCTTTAGCGAGTGGACGGCGATATCGGCCTCGTCGTCAATGAGCGCGCGTTCGAGCTCCTTGAGAAACAGGCCCTTGCCGCCGATTTCTGACAGCGAACGGTCGAGGATTTCATCGCCGCGGGTGCTCAGGGGCACCAGGGTCACGTCCAGATCGGCGTGCGTGCGGCGCAGCGCCTCGGCCACGTGCTCGGCCTGCCACATGGCCAGCGGTGATTTTCGGGTTGCGATTCTCAGGCAGTCCATCATTCTCTCGCTTCCATGAATCCCCGCCCGTCGAGCAGCTGTCTAACGAGCGGCAAGTTGCGCCGGCTGACCGGCGGGCAGCACTGACTGCCGTCGAGTTCGACACGCTCCTGGCCTTTCTCGTCCCGAAACAGGCCTCGCAGGTAGCGCCTCGCGACCAGGGCCTTGCGATGCACCCGGACGAAATGCCGGGAAAAGCGCTGCTCGAGGCTGACCAGCGAGTCGTCGACCAGGGCTTCCCCCTTGTCGAAATGCACCACCGTGTACTTGTCCTCGGCCACCAGCGCGCGCACCTCCGCGAGCGGGATCGACAGCAGACGGTCGCCGAGCCGGGTCTTGAGGACCTGCCCCGGACCGAGCGGACGGCTTCGCGCCCGGTCCAGTGCACGCGCGAGGCGGTCGGCCCTGACCGGCTTGACGAGGTAATCGACGGCGGCCAGCTCGAAAGCCTCCACAGCGTATTGTTCGTAGGCCGTCACGAAGACCACAGCCGGCGGCGGTGACAGCTTCCTGAGCCGTCGGGCCACGTCGAGTCCGTCCATCCCGGGCATCTCGACGTCGAGGAGAACCACGTCCGGCAAGAGCTCGGTGCAGGCCTCGAGCACACCGCTCGCGTCGCTCAGACTCCCGCAGACCGTCGCCCCGTCCTGGCTCTCCAGGAGCCGGGCAAGGCGCTCCAGCGCCGGACGCTCGTCGTCGACGAGCAATACCCGCAGCTCGCTCATGCCAGGCGCGCCTCCAGCCAACCGTCGATCGCATGGATTTCTTCGGGGCACACGGCATGAGGCATGGGCCAGGTGTGCCATTCGACCCGGAAGCCGGCGCCGGACAGAGCCTTCGCGCTGGCCTCGCCCAGGCCAACGGGAACGATCGGATCCTGGCTGCCGTGCCCCATGAAAACGGGCATGCCGCGCGACCCGGCCGCCGCCCACTCGGCGAGTCGGTCGCCCTCGGGCAGGTAGGTCGAAAGCGCGATGATGCCGGCCAGCGGCTCGCGACGCGCGAGCCCGCAGCGCAGCGCGACCGCGCCACCCTGCGAAAATCCCGCGAGCACGATCCGCGCCGGCTCGATGCCGGTGGCGATCTGTTCATCGATCAGGGCGTCGATCGCCGCAACCGAAGCGTGAACACCGTCGAGATCCTGCGCGCGGTCGATGTCGACCCCCAGGATGTCGTACCAAGCGCGCATGGCCATGCCGCCGTTGATCGTGACCGGCTGCACGGGTGCATGCGGAAAAACGAAGCGCACCGCCCGGCGGGCGGCGCTGGAAAGCTGCGGTACAATCGGTTCGAAATCGTGGCCGTCGGCGCCCAGCCCGTGTAGCCAGACGACGGCATGCGATGGTTCGGGACCGGTCTCGGTCACGACACGTTCCAACTGCTCGGTTCTGGAGTCGTTCATGCGTGCAAGTTTACCCGCCCTCGCCGCCGCTCTGTTGTTCGTCGGCGCGCTCACGCTCGCCGGCTGCGGCCTGAAGGGCGATCTCTACCTGCCCGAGTCCCCGCCTGCGGAAGACGATTCGGCTGGCGAGGAGACCGAGTCGGACTGACCGCCATGCCCTCCGCCAAAGCCGGACTGCCATTCAGCAAACTCGAGGCGCTGGGAAACGATTTCATGCTGATCGATGCGCGCCGGCGCGCGTTCGAAGCCGACGAACAGCTCGTCCAGCGCTGGGGCGATCGGCGGCTCGGCGTCGGATTCGACCAGATGCTCATCCTCAGAAAGCCGACCGACCCCGCGCACGCCTGCCGCGTGGACATCCGCAACTGCGACGGCAGCCGCGCCGAACAGTGCGGCAACGGCATGCGGGCCGTGGCGCTCTGGCTCCGGATGAACGCCGGAGCCAACGGCCCGGTCCTGCTCGAGACACCCGCCGGCACGGTGGAGGCCGCGCCCGAGGCCGACGACCTGTTCCGGGCCAGCCTGACCGTCCCCCGCTTCGAGCCGGCCGCCCTTGGCCTCTCGGGCGTCGACGCCTTTCCCTGGTCGCTGCGGGCCGGTTCGGAGGCGCTGACGGTCCACGGCGCCTCGCTGGGCAACCCGCACCTGCTCGTGATCTCGCACGATCCGCCCGATCGCGACCGGCTCGAACGGGTCGCGGGGATCGTCGGCGGCCGTCCGGAATTGACCCGCGGCGCCAACATCGGCCTGGCCAGGATCGTCGACCGGCAACACGTCACGCTCCGCGTGTTCGAGCGGGGGGCCGGGCCGACGCGCGCCTGCGGCAGCGGCGCCAGCGCCGCTGCAGCGATGCTGATCCGCCTCGGTCACGTCGATTCTCCGGTCAACATCGACCAGCCTGGCGGAAGGCTTGTGGTAGATTGGGCTGGCGATGGATCGCCGGTGGTCACCAGCGGGCCGGCCCGACACGTCTTCGAAGGAGTCATTGCATGGCCGACAGCAAACCCCTGAACGAAGGAGCGATCATCGAGTGGCTGGCCGCCCATCCGGACTTTTTCTGGCGCCACCCCGAAGCCCTCGACGGCATTGAAATCCCGCACGACAGCGGCGCTTCGTCCCTGATCGAAGTCCAGGTCGGCCGACTGCGCCGGGAAAACCACCAGCTGCGCACGCAACTGGAAACCCTGGCCGGCATCGCCGGAGAAAACGAACGGCTGATGCAACGCCTGCATCAGCTCACGCTGGAAGTGATGACGACCCAGTCGACGTCGGAATTCATCGAGCGGCTGATCGATCGACTGGCCAGCGATTTCGATGCGCTCAGTGTCCGTCTGCACCTGCTCGAGACGCATGACTCACTGGCCCAGGTGGATAGCGTCAGCCTTCTCGACTCCGCCGTGCCGGACTGGCTCGACTCCCTGCTCGAGTCGGGTAATATCGAATTCGGGCGCTTCACTCGTTCGAAACTGGAAGTGCTGTTCCCGAGGCAACACGAATCGATCGGCTCGGCCGCCCTCGTACCGGTGAGCGGCATCGGCCTGCTGGCGATCGGCGCCGAATCGGCCGAACGGTTCCACCCGGGCATGGGCACCCTTTTTCTCGAGCTGCTGGGCACCACCATCCGGCATCGACTGGAACTGGACCGCTCCGGCGAGCGCAAGCGGGCCTGAAATGAAGCTCGAGGCGGCCGTCTCCGCCTTCCTCGACCATGCCGCCGACGAGGCCGGCCTCAGCCCGGCCACCATCGACGCCTACCGACGCGACCTCGCCCGCTTCCAGGCCTGGTGCCGGGACTCGGACATCGAATCGGTCGAAGCGGTGTCGATCGTCGAAGTCCGCAGCTTCGCGGCGGCCGAACACCGGCGGGGACTGGATCCGCGCAGCGTGCAGCGCCGCCTGTCGGGGCTGCGTCGACTCTTTCGATACCTCCGACGCGAGGGCATCGTCGAGGCCGACCCGGTGCAGGGCGTCCGCGCCCCCAAGGCCCGGCGGAAGCTCCCCGAAGTACTCGACGTCGATCAGGTGCTGGCCTTGCTCGATATTCCCGAGGAAGATGACCTTGCCGTTCGGGACCGCGCCATGCTCGAGCTCTTCTATGCCTCGGGCCTGCGCGTCAGCGAGCTGGCCGGCCTGGGCTGGAACCGGCTCGATCTGTTCGAGGGCCTGGTCCGGGTGGTCGGCAAGGGGCGGCGCGAAAGGCTCGTGCCGATGGGACGGCACGCCGTCCGCGCCCTCGAGCGGTGGCGGCGCATCCAGGCCCCGATCGCGGGTGTCGGAGACAGCCGTGTATTCACCAGCCTGAAAGGCCGGCCGCTCGGCGTTCGCGCCATCCAGAAGCGCGTCGCCTACTGGTCGCGGCGACAGGGCCTCGACCAGAACGTGCATCCCCACCAGCTCAGGCACAGCTTCGCCTCGCACATCCTGGAATCCTCCGGCGACCTCCGGGCGGTACAGGAGCTGCTCGGCCACGCCAATCTCACGACCACCCAGATCTACACCCACCTGGACTTCCAGCATCTCGCCAGGGTCTACGACGAAACCCACCCGAGAGCCCGGAAGTCGACGAAGGATCCGGAAGCGTCTTCCGACCAGTAAATTCGAAATTCGAATACCGAAATCCGAAACAAGCACGAAAAGGCAAACCCAGCCGAGTCGTAGTCTGGTCATTCGAAACCGTTTCGGATTTGGTGCTTGCGATTTCGAATTTCAGGCCTTTGCTACAACTCATTGCCTTCGTAAGGCGCCATCCCCATGTTTCCTGCTCACCCGTTATCAGCGAGCTTGCGAATGGAACAATACCGCGGCACGACCATCGTCTCCGTCAGACGCGGCGATCAGGTCGTGATTGCCGGTGACGGCCAGGTAACGCTTGGCAACACCGTCATGAAATCGAACGCCCGCAAGGTACGGCGCCTCTACAAGGGCAAGGTCCTGGCCGGCTTCGCCGGCGCCACCGCCGATGCCTTCACGCTGTTCGAGCGCTTCGAGAGCAAGCTGGAAATGCATTCCGGCCATCTCACGCGCGCCGCGGTCGAGCTGGCCAAGGACTGGCGTACCGATCGCACGCTGCGCCGACTCGAGGCGCTGTTGGCCGTAGCCGACCACGAGGCCTCCCTGATCATCTCGGGCAACGGCGACGTGATCGAGCCCGAGGAAGGCCTGATCGCCATCGGTTCCGGAGGGCCGTTCGCGCAGTCGGCAGCACGGGCGCTCCAGCGTCACACCGATCTCGACGCGGAGACGATTTGCCGCGAGGCTCTGACGATCGCCGGCGAGGTCTGCATCTACACCAATCACAATTTCACCGTCGAAACCCTCGACACCGCAACCGCCGAGTAAGCCATGACCCAGATGACGCCCCGTGAAATCGTGCAGGAACTCGACCGGCATATCATCGGCCAGGCCGACGCCAAACGCGCCGTCGCCATTGCGCTGAGAAACCGCTGGCGCCGCATGCAGGTCGACGAAAAGCTGCAGCCGGAAATCACGCCCAAGAACATCCTCATGATCGGCCCGACCGGCGTAGGCAAGACCGAGATCGCGCGCCGGCTGGCGACGCTGGCCAAGGCGCCATTCATCAAGGTCGAGGCCACCAAGTTCACCGAAGTGGGCTATGTCGGCAAGGACGTGGAATCGATCGTGCGCGACCTCACCGAGGTGGCCTACAAGCTCGCCCGCGACGAAGCGATGGCCAGGGTCCGTTCGCGCGCCGAAGACGCGGCGGTCGAACGCGTGCTCGACATCATGCTTCCGCGCCAGCAGAATTCCGGTTTCGCCAATGCGCCGGAGGAGCCCGAGGAACGCTCCTCGGAGACGCGGCGGAAGATGATGCGCAAGTTGCTCGACGGCGACTTCAACGACCGCGAAATCGAGATCGATCTCGACATGAACCTGGGTGTGGAAATCATGGCGCCGCCCGGCATGGAGGAGATGACCAACCAGCTCCAGCAGATGTTCTCGAACATGTCCGGCCAGCGCAAGCAGAAGCGAAGAATGAAGGTCAAGGACGCCATACCACTGCTGGTCGATGAAGAAGCCGCGCGCATGATCAACGACGAGGAAGTCAAGCAGCAGGCGCTCAAGACGGCCGAGCAGCACGGCATCGTCTTCATCGACGAGATCGACAAGGTCGCCCGGCGTGCCGAAGGCGGCGGGTCCGGAGAGGTTTCACGCGAGGGCGTGCAGCGCGACCTCCTGCCGCTGGTCGAGGGCGCGACCGTCAACACCCGATACGGGCCCGTCAGCACCGACCACATGCTGTTCATCGCTTCGGGCGCATTCCATGTCTCCAAGCCGTCGGACCTGGTGCCTGAACTGCAGGGCCGGCTGCCGATTCGCGTTGAGTTGCGCGCGCTGGCGGTCGACGACTTCAAGCGTATCCTGACCGAGCCGGACGCCTGCCTGACCGAGCAGTACGTCGCCCTGCTCGCCACGGAGGGCGTCGAGCTGGAGTTCACCGACGACGCCATCACGCGGCTGGCCGAGATCGCCTTCTCGGTCAACGAGTCGACCGAAAATATCGGTGCCCGGCGGCTGCACACCGTCATGGAGCGATTGCTCGAGGACATTTCCTATTCCGCCCCCGACCATTCGAGCGGAAAAGTCGTGATCGACGCGGAGTACGTCGACCGCTCCCTCGAGGACCTGGCAGGAAACGAAGACCTGAGCCGTTATATCCTGTAGTGGCCCGGTCACCGGGCCCGCACGGGGGCATTGAGCGGAGCGGTCCGGCGCCGGAGGTCGTAGCAGGCGAGTGGGCCCACTCCCTGCCACTAAACTTGTGAGGCCTTTCGCGGTCGGATCACGGACGGCCCGGGACAATAACGACAACATGGTGCATCGAACCCCCATCGCGATCTCGCTCAAGGACGTGACCGTAAGCCTCGGCGGCCGCACGATCCTCGAGAATCTGGACCTCGACCTTCCGGCCGGGCAGGTCACGGCCGTGATGGGCCCCAGCGGTGCGGGCAAGACCACCGTGCTTCGCCTGATCACGGGTCAGCTGCGCCCCGATTCTGGAGAAGTCCGGGTGGGCGACGCCCGAGTCGACCAGCTCGGCGGGAAGGAACTGGGAAAACTGCGTCGCGGCATCGGTGTCCTGCTTCAAAACGGCGCGCTGTTCACCGACATGACCAGTTTCGACAACGTGGCGCTGCCGCTTCGAGAGCACACCGACCTGTCGGAATCGCTGATCAGGCGACTGGTGCTGATGAAGCTCGAGATGGTCGGCCTGCGCGGGGCGGCGGATCTCTACCCGGCCGAGCTGTCGGGCGGCATGAAACGGCGCGTGGCCACGGCGCGTGCGATGGCGCTCGATCCCGGCATCATGATCTACGACGAACCCTTTGCCGGGCTCGACCCCATCTCGCTGGGGGTGTCTCTGCGACTGATCCGCGACATCAACGGCGCGCTGGGCACGACCAGCGTCGTCATCACCCACGACGTGCGCGAAGTCGCGGCGCTGGCCGACAACGCCTGTATCATCGCCGACAGGAAGGTCATCGCCTCGGGAACGCCGCGCGAGCTGTCGGCGAGCGACAATCCGCTCATTCGGCAATTCATGCAGGGCGAACCGGACGGCCCGGTGCCGTTCCACTACCCCGCGGCGGAGCTCGCGGACCAGCTCCTCGCAACGGGGGACCGGCGGTGAACGGCACCGCCTCACGCACCGCGCTGACCGCCCCGGTCCGGGAGATGGGCCGGGCCGGGCTGTTCCTGCTCACCGCTTTTTCCCGCATGCGCTTCGGGCGGCGACAGTTCGCGGAGATCCTCCGCCAGGTCTACTTCGCCGGCGTGCGGTCCCTGGTGATCATCGTCATCTCGGGCTTCTTCGTCGGCCTCGTGCTGACCCTGCAGACCTACGACACGCTGACCCGGTTCGGCGCAGCCGATGCCGTTTCGACGGTACTGGCCCTGTCGCTCTTCCGCGAACTCGGGCCCGTCCTGGCCGCCCTGCTCTTCGCCGGCCGGGCCGGCACTTCGATCACGGCCGAGATCGGCCTGATGCGCGCCACCGAGCAGCTCGACGCACTCGACCTGATGGCCATCGATCCGATGGAGCGAATCGTTCAGCCTCGACTGCTGGCGGGGCTCATCGCACTACCCGCGCTCGTGCTGGTGTTCAACATCACTGCCATCGTCGGCGGCATCTTCTTCGCCGTCTACCTGATGGGCAGCGACCCGATCAGTTTCTGGGCGAACATGCAGTCTTCCGTCGAACTCTTCCGCGATTTCGGGGGCGGCATGCTCAAGTCGGTCTGCTTCGGCTTCGTCGCCGCCTGGCTGGCCGTCTGGTTCGGCTGGTCGGCGCGTCCGACCAGCGAGGGCGTGGCGCTGGCCACCACCCAGACCGTCATCGCCACGGCCATCGCGGTACTCGTGCTCGACTTCATTCTTTCGGCATTCATGCTCTAGGGATTCAACATGAGATCCTCACACCAAATCGAACTGACCGCAGGCGTCTTTCTGCTGCTGGCCATCGCGGCGCTCGTTTTCCTGGCCGTCCATGCCACCGACCGTGGGGTCGCCTCGGGCGAGAGCTACGAGCTGACCGCGCGCTTTTCCAACGTCGGCGGCCTCAAGCCCCGTGCCAGCGTCAGCATGGGCGGCGTGACCGTCGGCATGGTCGAATCGATCGAGCTCGATCCGGAAACCTTCGAGGCCCGAATCAGCATGCGGATCAGCCAGGACTACGACAACCTGCCCGATGACACCTCCGCATCGATTCTGACCAGCGGCATACTGGGTGACCAGTACGTCGGCCTGGAGCCGGGCGGATCGCCCGAGGCCCTGCAGGACGGGGATCGCATCCTGATCACGAGTTCGGCCATGGTGCTCGAACAGCTGATCAGCCGCTACATGTTCAACAGTGATTCGGAAGGAGAGGAATAATGCGCATCCTGACGCTCGTCATACTCCTGCTGTCCGCCGCGTCGGCGATCGCGGCCAGCGACCCCGTTTCAGTCATGCAGTCGACCACCGACGAACTGGCGCGCACGATCGACGAGAATCGCGCCAGCTACCGGGAAGACACGAAGGCGCTCAGGCGTGACGTCAAGGCCATCCTGATGCCGACCATCGATCGAGTCTACTCGGCGCGCCTCGTGCTCGGCCGGCATGGTCGCGGCAAGAGCCGTGAGCAGATCGAGGCCTTTGCCGAGGCGCTGTCCAACCAGCTGCTCAACCGCTATGCCACCGCGCTACTCGACTACGATCTCGGCGACCGGGTCGATATCCTTCCGCTGGCCGGTGACAACACCGAACGCCAGACGGTCGTGCGCACCAGAGTGAGGCTCGACAACGGAGAAAGGGCACCCGTGGATTACGTCATGCGGAAAAACGAATCGGCCTGGCAGGTGTTCGACGTCATCGTCGAAGGCATCTCCTACGTCGCCACGTTCCGTTCCCAGATCGACCAGGAAATTCGGCAGTCGAGCTTCGAGGACGTTCTCGATCGCCTCGAAAGCGGTCAGTACGAAGTCAGCGTCGATGAGTGACGGCAGCGCCGACATCCGGCTCGAAGGCGTCCTGACCGCGAGGGAGGTCGCCGACCTGGAACGCCGTTATCGCGAGCGCTTCGACGGCGACGATCCGCCCCGCGCCGTCGATCTCGAGGCGGTCGAAAGCGGCGACTCGAGCGCGCTCGCACTCCTGCTGGAATGGCAGTCACGAGCGCGCCGGGCCGGCGGCGTCGTTCGTTTCGAGAAACCGCCGGAAGGCCTCCGGGTCATCGCCCGCCTCACCGGCGTGGCGCCCCTGCTCGGCTGGTCGTCCGGACATCGAGCCAACGAGAATACCGCGGAGGACGATTCATGAAGCGTCTCATCATCCTGCTGGCGGCTGTCGCGCTGAGCGGCTGCGCCACGACCGCACCGCCGCCCGAGGAGCGCCACGCGCGCGATCCCTGGGAGCCGTACAACCGCAACATGTTCCAAGTCAACACGGCCGTCGACCGCGCCCTGATCCGACCACTCGCGGTGGGCTACGGCAAGGTGGCGCCGAAACCGGTCCGGCACGGGGTGCGCAACTTCTTCAACAACATCCGCTCACCTGTCGACCAGGTCAATCTCGTGCTACAGGGCCGGCCGGGCGATGCCGGGCGCGAGCTCGTCCGCTTCCTGTTCAACTCGACCATCGGCGTCGGCGGGCTGTTCGACATCGCCTCACACGGGGGCATCGAGGACTACGAGGAAGACTTCGGGCAGACCATGGCGGTCTGGGGCTGGGAGGACAGCCGGTTCTTCATCATTCCCCTGCTCGGCCCCTCGACGGTCCGGGACGGACTCGGGCGAGTACCCGATGGCTATGCCGATTTCGTGTGGCGATGGACGCTGGAAGAGACCACCTACGGATTGATCGGTCTCAACGTCATCCAGCTGCGCCACAGCCTGCTACCGCTCGACGAGGACATCCGGTCGGCGTTCGACCCGTATACCTTCATGCGTGACGGATGGCTGCAGCGGCGCGGCCACGCCATTGCCAACGGCGAGTCCGCCCTGCCCGACTACGAGGCTTTCCTGGATGACGGCTGGCAATCGCCCGAAGACGCCGGCGAGCCGGACAATCAGCCGTAGAGCGAGAGCAGATAACCCAGGCGATCGCGCACCCAGCGACTGACCGGCGTCAGCCGGACGCCCAGGCGCGTTTCCAGCGCCTCGGTATCGATCAGCGGCCCGTTCTCGAGGCTTGCGATGCCCTCATAGAGTCCGGCCAGCAGCATGCCGCTGTGAGCACTGCCGGTAATGTGACTCATGGCGTCGGCAAAGCCGTCGATGCTCTGCGGCGCGAAATGCACCTCTCGGCCGTAGACTCCGGCCAGCAGGCGACACAGCTCGGGGCCGTTGACGGGTTCCGGGCTGGCCACGTCGATCACCTCTCCGGCCACTTCGGCGTCCAGGCAGGCCACGGCGATGCGGCCCTGGTCCTCGGTCGACGTCCAGTTGAGCCGCTGGCCGGCGTCGAGCGGCGGGTACGTCAGTCGCCCGTATTCGCGAATCTCGCGAATGATATGCGGCCAGACCAGGTTGGCCAGGTACAGGGTCGGCCTCAGCACCACGGCGGGCACGTCCGAGGCTAGGATCCGGTCCGAAATGCGCCGCAGGCCGTCGACGAATTTACCGGGTGGCATGTCGTCGCCGCAGTAGCCGGCGGTGGTAAAAATCACACGGCCGACCCCCTCCGAGCTGGCGGCCGCCAGCACGTGGTCGACCGCGCTCTCCGCTTCGGGCTGATCGGGCATGACCGGCAGGTGGAAGAAGATGCCGTCGACGCCCTCGGCCGCCGCCCGCACATCCTCGGCGTCGAGCAGGTCGGCACGGAAGCACTCGACACGACCCGGCAACTTCTCCTCGGCCTCGTGGAGATCGCGCGTGGCCGCACGCACCCGCAAACCCGCCTCGAGCGCCGCTTCGACCACCGGATGCCCCTGGGTGCCGGTCGCACCGAATACCAAGATGCTCGTCGAACTCATTCGCTGGCACTCCTTTGCTGTCTACCCGCAGCATACCAAGCCCTGCGCTCGCGCTGATAGAATCCCGGTTCGAATTGCAGAAACGTCCATATGTCATTTCCAGTGTCCATCCGGATCGGGCTGATCCTTCCCGCCATCGTCCTGGCCCTGGTCGCCTGCGAGGCCGACGAAAGCCAGGGCCCCGGCCCGGTGCGCGAGACCGTCGACCGCACGGTGCCGCTCGATAATCCGATCAAATCGGCATTCGACACGCCGTTCGGCGTTCCGCCGTTTCACGAACTCCACGCGGAGCACTTCCGCCCCGCGCTCGAGAGCGCAGTGGAACGGGCAGGCGACCGCTTCGCGGCGATCACCGACACCGATGACGATCCGGATTTCGACAACACAGTGCTTGCGCTGGTCAAAGCCGACCGTCCTGTCGCGCGCATCGCCCGCATCTTCTACGGTCTGCGGGCGGTCAACCACGCGGCAGCCGCCGCTGCAGAAGAGGAAGCCATCGCCCGCCTGCTTGAGGAGCACGCAAACCGCATCTTCCACGATCGCGACCTGTTCGAGCGCATCACCCGGGTGCACGAAGAGGAACGCGCGCGAGCGCTCGACCCGGAACAGCGGCGCCTGGTGCGCGAAACCTGGAGACGCTTTCGACGCGCCGGTGCCCATCTGGACCCGTCTGAACAAGCGCAGCTCGCCGAACTGGATCGCCGCCTCGCCGAACTGGATCGTCGATACGCCGAGCTCCGCCGATCGGCCACGCATCGGCACGAGCTGCTCATCGAGGACGAATCGCGGCTGGAGCGACTACCCGAGTCGCTCGTGCTGCTGGCGCGACAATCCGCCCGCGATCGCGGCCACATCGAGGGATGGGCCTTCACGCTGCACGCTCACAGCTTCTATCCCTTCATGCGCCACTTCGAGGGCCGCAGCGAGAGGCAACGCCTTTACGAGGCCTGGATGACGCGATACCGGGACGTCACGCGGAGCGACGAGGACCTGGGAGAAATCATCGAGCGACTCGCACAGCTGCGGGCCGAACGCGCGCAGCTGCTGGGCTTCGAAACTCACCTCGATTTCCTGCTCGATGACGCCACGCTGCCGGACCGGCAAGCGCTGGAGCATCTACTCGACCGCGTCGGTCAGGCCGCCCGGGACAAAGCGAACCGCGAGCGCGAACAACTGGCCGAGATCGCCGCCGGGGACGGCCTGGAAGGCTCCATCCGTGCCTGGGACTGGTGGTACTACCGGGAACGCCTGATCGAAGCGACATTCGGGGTCGGTGAACCGGACCTGCGCGAGGCATTCGAACTGACCCAGGTACGCGACGGACTCTTCACCCTGGCCAACCGGCTCTGGGGGCTGACCTTCCACCGCCGCAGCGAACTGCCCACCTGGCACATGGACGTCTCGGCCTTCGAGGTGCGAGACGAATCCGGATCGACCCTGGGAATCGTCTACTTCGATCCAGTTCATCGAAACGGCAAGCGCGGCGGCGGTTGGACCTCGCACTATCGCGTGCAGCACAGGACCGATGGCGACCGCGTGCCGCCGGTAACGGCTGTCGTGAGCAACGCGACACCGCCGGCCGCCAACATGCCGGCCCTGTTGTCCAGCGACGAGCTGCTCACCCTGTTCCACGAATTCGGGCACGCCCTGCACAGCCTGATGTCCGATGTCGAATACGCCGCGCTGGCGGGCACGAACGTGCCGCCGGACTTCGTGGAATTCCCGGCGCATATGCTCGAGATGTGGGCCCTGCAGCCCGAGGTGCTGCGCAGCTACGCCCGCGATCGCCAGTCCGGCGCTCGGATCGACGATCGGCTCGTCGATGCCGTGAGAAACCGGACCGAACCCACCGCCGGCCTGGAAACCCTCGAGTTGCTGGCCGCAATCGAGCTCGACCTGGCGCTGCACGGTGCGCCCGCCGGCGAAGTCCCCGACCTGGCCAGCGCCGAAAGCCGGGTACGCGAAAAACTCGGGCTTCCGGGATTCATCTCGCCCCGCCATCACGGCGGAGGGCTGGCCAGCCTGTTCGCCAGCCAGCGGCGCGGCGGCGACTTTCGGACGCTGTGGGCTCAACTGCTGGCCGCCGACGCCTTCGCGGCATTCGAACAAGACGGCCTCACCAATCGCGAACTGGCCGCGCGCTTGCGCGAAGCAGTGCTCTCGCGCGGCAATTCGCGCGACCCCATGGACTCGTGGCGAGCCTTTCGCGGCCGCGATCCGGACGTGCGCCACCTCTTGCGGGCGCGCGGCCTGACGACCGGTCAGGCCTGGAACACGTCCAGCGGAGAATAGCCGCCCAACTCGGGAAGCACGGCCTCGAGCTGGGCCGGCGCCAGTCCCATCCGCTTCACCAGGGCCTCGGCCAGGATCTGCCGATAATCGGTGGTGGTGGCGATATCCTGTCCCTCGAACAAAGCCGAACCGTCGAGACCGGGAAACGTCCCGTGCAGCCCGCCGTTCACTCGCCCGCCCAGGGCCAGCATGACGTTGCCGTGGCCGTGGTCGGTGCCGCTGGCGTCGTTGGGCCGCACCTTCCGGCCGAACTCGCTGAGCACGACGACGTTCACGCGGTTCATCAGGTTGCCCTGCGTCGAGGCCGAAAGGTCGGTATAGAAGGCATCGAGCGCGCGGCAAAGCTCCTCGACGCGGTTGCCGAAGTAATCGTAGTGCCCGGGGTTGCCCGGCTGGGGCATGCCCTGGCCGGCATGCGTGTCCCAGCCTCCGTAGTCGACGGTGGCGGCGACGATCCCGATGTCCTGCTTGATCAGTTGCGCCAGGCCGCTGAACTGCTCGCCCAGCGTGCCCGACGGATAATCGGCGCCACCGTCGGGCAGGTAGCCCTCGAAATCCATGGCGCGCAACTGCTCGAGCGCCTCGGCCGTATCCCGCCCGGCCTCGAGCAAGGGTTCGCTGCCGCCCGGCGACCACATCGGCTGAATACGCCGATGCGCGCCCTGATGGCCCGCCAGCTCCGTATTCGTGCTGTTCCAGGCCCAGTGGAAGCCGTCGATCCGGAAGGACTCGGGCGAAGCGACCGTTAGCGCGGCGGTCGATCCCATCACCGACACGGGCCGCGTATCGGAAAAACCGATGACCGGCGCGATATCCGCCGCCGGCAAACCCTCGGCGGCAGCCAGATAACGCGTCAGCCAGCCGTCAGGCGTGCTCTTGTCGCCCGGCGTGCCCAGGTCGATCCAGGCCTGCGCGTCGAAGTGACTGCGCGAGAGGTGCTCGGGCATCCCCGAGCCCTGCACGATCGCCAGTTTTCCCTGTTCGAACAAGCGGTGCAACCACTTCGGTGCACTGCCGACCGGATCCCCGGCGGCCCCGCCCGCCCGCGGATGCAGGGCCCAGTTGGCGCTGATCGGGCGCAGCGACGACTCCGGGATAGCCAGGTTGTCGCGCAAAAGCTCGTAATGACCGCGCTCGGCACCGGCATAGGGAACCACCAGGTGAAGACCATCGATACCGCCGCGCAGGAAGACATAGACGATGACGTCATTGCTGGTCCGGCCGGCAGCCGCGGCCGGCCGCCAGAAAGTGGTCAGCGGAACGGCGCCAGCCATGGCCGCAGCACAGCACCCCTGCAGGAAAGCTCGCCGTTTCATCGTTCGTAGAACTCCGGCAGCATGGTGATCAAAGCGACCGTCGCGCGCAGCCTCGCCGGCGTGTAGTGCGCGCTGAGGTTACTGCCGCTCCAGTTGCCGTCGGGGGCGCCGCTGCTGATGTCGAGCGCGGCGTCGGCGGCCGCGTTCTGCCGCAGGAAGTCGATCAACTCGCCGCGCCGACCCGCGTCGACGGGGTGGCCGACCAGCCGCTGCAGCCAGAAGTCGACCAGATTGGCAGCGCTTCGCTGCGAGGGATCGAGCAGGCCCGCGACGGTGATGTCGTGGATCCGAAGCAGGAAGTTGCCCTCGCCATGTTCCAGCTCGGGCAGGCGGCTGAGCAGGCGCCAACTCTGCCCCATGGCCGAAGCGGAGGTCCAGCGATCGGCCCGATCCGGGTAGCCGTCCGGAGCGGGCCAGCGGAAACAGCCATGCCCCGTCTGGCGAAGGCGGCTGAGCAGATCGCCGTAGGGATTCCAGCCGGAGTCCGGCTGCGGTTCGATCTCCGCCCCGGTCTTGCGCAGGGTGGCGCACATCATTTCGAAGGGCCGGCGAATCTTGCGCCCGCCGTCCTCCAAGAAGGCCGGTGACGTCAGGATGTGTCGCAGCACACGCTCGATCTGGTCGTCGGACTGCCAGTGCTCGTGCCACACGCCGGCGGCGGACTCTATGAGCGAAGCCGGGGGATCGTCATCGATCAGTCGCCGGCAGATCTTCTCGCACAGGTGGCGCGCCGTCTGCTGGTGCATGCACATGAAGTCCATGGCCAGCTCGGCCTCGAGCTGGCCGAGCGGGCCGATCCAGGTTCCGAGAACGAACTTGCTGCCGCCCTCGTGCCAGTTGGCGAAGTAGACGAACTCGCCCGTGTCGTACTCGGGCAGGTCCGGGAGGTCCCAGTGACCGTTGCGGATGGTCCAACCGGTAAAGCACCGGGCCACGTCGTAGACATCGGCGTCGCTGTAGCCGACGGCAAGACCGTCTTCGCCGATGTCGATTTCACCGTGCGCCGCACCCGGATAGTAGACGTCCGAACCGAGCGTGTGGAGCTCCATGAGCTCGCGTGCCCAGTTCTCGTTGTAGCCGCCGGCACGATTGGCGTTGTTGTCCAGGTAGATCAGCATTGCCGTGGAACGGGCGACGCTTTCGAGCATCTGCCGAAAGTTGCCCAGGGCGGAAGGACGGATGACTTCGCGATCGTAGTGGACGAACACCGGCGCGATGGAAAAATCCCAGCCGGCGACGTTGAAATGATCGTGCCAGAACTCGACCATCAGTTCGTAGAGCTGGCGGCGGGAATAGACCGCGCGCATGATCCGGGCCGCCTCGGTTTCGGCCACGGGCAGATAGCGGTCCTGCCCCCCGAGGACGTGATCCGACCAGAGCTGGCTGATGGACTTGCCCAGGGTCTGGTAGCCGGCATCGTCGATTCGTTGCTCGAGCTCGGAGTCGTCCAGTGCCGACCAGGCGAGCTGTTGATCGAGCCAGGCGTCGAGGCGCGCCTCGTTGTTGCTTCCGAGCGACAGGAACTGCTCGATTTCTTCGGGACGCGCTCCGTAGGTCAGGCGCTCGAGCACCCGACGCGCGAAATCGGGTCCCGCCGTCGAATCGTCCTCGAAACGGCTGGAAAAGATACGATCGTCGCTTCCCCGAACGACGTCGTTGATGGTCCCCCCGGTATTGCTGTCCATGAGCGGCAATCCGGTTGTATGACACTTACTTTAGCCGAAAGCGCAGCGACGGTTCCGTGATGCGGGTCACAGTTCCGTGGTCCGTGCGGCCGTGCGGCCGTGCGGCCGTGCGTCTGTGCGTCCGTGCGTCCGTGGTCAGTTCGCCGGCAACGGCGCCCCGACCTGACTACTGACTACTGACTACTGACTACTGACCACTGGCTACTGACCACTG
>JAAAPE010000145.1 GCA_009908385.1 Gammaproteobacteria bacterium | reverse complement strand
CGCTGCGCCTCGAGCATGCCCAGGGTGGCCGCGGCCAGGCCGGCCAGCAGGGCCAGCAGCACGGCGCTGGCGCTGCCGAGGGCCAGAGCGTTGCGGCGAACGAATTTGCCCATCACGTAGGCCCGGGTCGCATTGCGGGCGCTCACCGGCCGGCGCTGCAGAAAGCGTTCGATGTCGTCGGCGATCCGCGCCGGACTGTCGTAGCGGCGGGCACGGTCAAAGTCCAGGGCCTTGAGGGTGATGGCGTCGAGGTCGCCGCGCAGCGACTTGAGCAGACGCCGGTAGCGCGTCTCGCGGCGCCGGGCGATGGACTCGCGGTCGCCGCTGGCCTCCCTCAGGCGGGTCGAGGGCGCCGGCGGCGGCTGTCCGCCGGTGGCGTCGTGCCAGCTCGGCCGCGTGCCGTCGGTGCTGCGCAGCCGGCCGCGCTCGACGGGCGGCTGGTCGACCAGGATTTCGTACAGGATCACGCCCAGGGAATAGACGTCGCTGCGCGGATCGACCAGGCCGTCGCCGTCGGCGAACTGTTCCGGGGCCATGTACTCCGGCGTGCCGATGATATCCCGGGTGCGCTCGCTGTCGTCCTCGTCGCGGCGAGAGGCCGTGGCGATGCCGAAGTCGATGATCTTGGGGCTGGGCACGCCGTCGATCATGGTGACCAGGATGTTGGCCGGCTTGAGGTCGCGGTGGATGATGCCGCGCTGGTGGGCGTGCTGCACGCCCTGGCAGATGCGCAGGAACAGGTCGAGGCGCTCGTCGAGCGACAGGCAGTGGGTTTCGAGGAAGTGGTCGAGCGGCCGGCCGTCGACGTACTCCATCGCGAAGTAGGGGTAGCCCTGCGGCGTGGTGCCGGCGTCGTGCACCTGGGCGATGGCCGGGTGCTGCATCTGGGCGAGGATCTGGCGCTCGACCTCGAAGCGCGCCAGGGTGGTGCGGTTGACCACCTTGTTGCGGATCAGCTTGAGCGCGACGTCGCGCTCGACCGGTTCGAGCTGGCGGGCGAGGAAGACGCGGCCCATGCCGCCGCGGCCGAGCTCCCGGATCAGCCTGAAATGCCCGAGGTCGAGCGCCTGGTCGGTCTCGCTGACCGCGCCGGCCGCGGCCGGGTCGTCGATCAGCGTCTCCAGTTGCGTGGCGGTCTCGGTATCGATCGGAGGCTGTCGGTCGTGCTCGCTCATGGGCTTGGCGTGGCCGGCTCCGGTGACACTGCGTTGCGGTTCATTCTCTCAGAAGCCGCCTCAGCCGGCCAGTTCGAAGGCGCCGGCGATCCAGCGCAGGTTTCCGTCCTCGCCGTCGATGCCCACCACGTCGAAGCGGCAGGCGTGGTCCTGCCACTCGTCGCGGCACATCAGGAAGTGCCGCGCGGCGCTGACCAGGCGCTGCTGCTTGCGCGGGTCGACGCTGTCGAAGGCGTCCACGCGCGCGCCGGGCCCGCGCAGGCGCACCTCGACAAAGGCCAGCACCTCGGTATCCGGCGGCGTAGGGTCGAGCATCACCAGGTCGATCTCTCCGGAGCGGCAGCTGTAGTTGCGTTCGACCAGGCGCAGGCCGCGCTCGGCCAGAAAGGCCTCGGCGCGGGCCTCGCCGCCGTCACCGCTCTCGCGCGAGCGCATCGTCGCTGTCGATCGGGCGCGCCTGGCCGCCGCGGATTTCCACGAAGGGCAGGTCGCGCTGCACGACCATGCCGTCGGGCAGGCTGAGCGTTCCCATCATGCCGGGCATCGAAAGGGCCGGGTCGTCGCGCATCAGGCCCAGCCAGGGCAGCAGCGCCATGGCGTCTCGGCCCAGGGCGTGCAGGCGCGACAACGTGGCGTTGTCGAGCCCTTCGTAGAGGTTCTGCGCCCGGCGGCGCAGGGTGCCGGCGGCGGTGAAGTCGAGAAACCACGGCGGCATGGGCGTGGTCACCCCGTCGAGGTCGCGGTCGCGCTCGGGGCGGGGCGCGCCGTCGACGATGAAGGACGTCGCCAGCAGTTGGACGTCGCCGGCATCGAAGAACTCCAGCTGCGGCACCAGGGCCCGGCCGTCGGCCGCGCGGGCGCCCAGGAAAATCACGTCGATGTCGGTGCGTCGCTGGGCCACGCTTTCCACGGGCGCGCCGATCACGCCGGCCAGGCGGTTGATGCGGGCCTCGGAGGCGTCGACCTCGAGCATTTCCTTCAGCAGCGTGGAATGATCGGGCAGCTGCGGGTCGTAGATGCGCTGGGAGAGCACCTGCCCGCCGCCGAGCAGGAAGGTGTCGACGAAGGCCTCGCTGACGCGCTCGCCCCAGCTGGAATACTGCGACAGCACCAGGGCGCGGCGGTGGCCGGCGGCCAGGGCCTGGATCGCCGCCAGCTCGGCCTCGGTTTCGGGCGGCAGGGCCAGCGCCGCGATTTCGCCGCCGGCCTCGGCCAGCACGGCCGGGTCGTCGGGCAGGTTGAGCAGCAGGGTCGGAATCAGGCCGGCGTCGGGCAGCGAGGCCAGGGCGTCGGCCTTGTCCTGCTCGAGCGGGCCGATCAGGAACTCCGAACCGTTCTCGCGGGCGTCGAACCAGGCCGCGAGAACGGCTTGGGGTCCCTCGCCCACGTAGCGGAAATCGAGCTGCGGCCGAAGATCGGGCGACATCGCCAGCCAGCCGGCAACGATGCCCTCGCGCAGGGCCCGGCCCGGGCGATAGAGCGGCGTGTCGGGGCCCGGCAGCAGCACCGTGATGCGCGCCGGCAGCGGCCGGGTCTGGCGCCAGGCGGCGATCCACTCGCGCGCCGCTTCGGCGGAATAGTCCAGGTCGGGCCAGCGCCGTTCCCAGGCCGCCAGGGCCTCGGCCAGCGCGTCGTCGAACAGCAGGTTCTCGCGGGCGCTGATGACCAGGTCGAGCCAGGGCAGCAGGCGGGGCTGGTCGCCGACCTCGAACAGCACGCTCTCGAGTTCGGACTGCGGGAACTCCAGCATCAGCGCCAGCGCCGTCTCGCCGCTGAAGTCCGGCTCGTCGACCGCGGCCTCGAGCGCGTCGAGGGCGCCGCGCACCGGGAGGGACTCGAGCTCGAGAAGCCGCTGTTCGAGCTCGGCATGACGCTGCTGAAGGTTGGGCGGCAGGCGATCGGCGGTGCTGGCCAGCAGCCAGCCGGCGTTGGCCAGGTCGCCGCGGCGCATGGCCAGTTCGGCCTGCACCAGGTCGAGCCGGACCAGGTCTTCGTCGGCCAGCATCGAAGCATCGATCCGGCCCAGTGCCAGCTCGGCCTGCTCCGGCTCGCCGGCTCCCAGCCAGGCTTCGGCGGCCAGGATCAGCAGCGCATCGCCCTCCAGCGGCCGGGTCAGGGACAGTTGCTCGAGCCTGAGCGCCGCCGATTCGAATTCGCCGTCGGCCAGCAACTGCGCCACCCGCGCATCACGATCGTCCACCACCTCCCGCGTCCCCGGCCCCGAAGGCGCGCATGCGGCGAGGATGGCGAGCAGGCAAAAGGCAAGCAGGAATCGAGTCATGAGGGGATGATAACGGGTTATCTAACGATAGGGTTCAAGTTTCAGGTTTCAGGGTATTGAAGATAGGGTTCAGGGTTCAGGTTTCAGGTTTCAGGTTTCAGGCGGCAACTTGACGCGACGGGGGGCGGAGATGCCGCGACGCGCTGAGAATGGCCGAAAGGTATAACGTGCCCCAATGTATCGCGGCGAAGCCGCCCACCAAGCTTCTCGGCTGCCCGCCCCTGAAACCTGAACCCTGAAACCTGAAACCTAGATCCAGAATCCCGCCCCACCAAACGCACCACCGCCACCCCCTAACGCCGCACCCCTTCGATAACCCCCCAAGCCTCCTTCCTGTCCATCCCGCTCAGCCGGGCCAGCACCTTCGCTGCGCGCGACGGGGGGAGTTCGCGTGCCAGTTCGGCGGCGAGTG
>JAAAPE010000087.1 GCA_009908385.1 Gammaproteobacteria bacterium | reverse complement strand
CTTCGCCAACCGAAGCCGGGGTCATCGAGGTCGTGCCGTTCTCGTGCGGTTTACGCCAGGGTCTTGCTAGTGCCACCCGAGAATCAGACCGGTTTCGAGCAACGCCGCAGTCGGAATTCTGGAGCCACCGCGAGCGCGACTCCTGCGGACCCTCCGGCATCTTTTAAGAGCCCTTTTGCTTACTTTTTTGGTAACTGAAAAAAGTAAGTCGCCGCAAGACCCCGCGAAGCGGGCCCGGGCGAAACCGCAGTTGACTGGTCGAGGGCGCAACAGCGGCCGGTGGCGCAAGCCTCTAATCCACGTCAGGGAACCACAACCCGACACACTGCCATTCGGCAAGAAGGTCCCGGATCTCCGCTGTGCTCCGTCCGGGACTACAGTGCCGGGTGGCGGGTGCCGAAAGCGCCATAGGACCCGCGGCGCAGCCGCCCACCATCCCCCGCCGATGCCGAACCAAAAAACCAAAGAACGAAAAAACGAAGGAACCAAGCACCACACGGCAGCCTGCCGCCCCCGCCCTTTATAATGCCTCCATCGCAAACCACCCGGACCAACGATGCCCTTCCCCGACACCCGCATGCGCCGCACGCGCGCGAACCGATTCGCCCGGGAACTGGCGCGCGAGACCCGGCTTTCGCCGGCCGACCTGATCCTGCCGGCCTTCGTGCTCGAGGGCGTGAACGGCCGCGAGACGGTCGAGTCGATGCCGGGCGTGGAGCGCATCGGGCGCAACGGCCTTTTCGAGCTGGCCGAGCGCTGCCTGACGGCCGGAATTCCGGCGATGGCCCTGTTTCCGGTGGTGCCGGCCGAGCGCAAGAGCGACGACGCCGGGGAGGCCTGGCGCGAGGACGGGCTGGTGCCCGAGACCGTCAAGGCGCTCAAGGCGCGCTTCCCCGAACTGGGGGTGATCACCGATGTCGCGCTCGATCCCTACACCAGCCACGGCCTCGACGGCATCGTCGATGAGTCCGGCTACGTGCTCAACGACCGGACCGTCGACGCCCTGGTCCGCCAGGCGATGACGCACGCCGAGGCAGGGGCCGACGTGGTCGCGCCCTCGGACATGATGGACGGGCGCATCGGCGCCATTCGCGAGCAGCTCGAGGCCGACGGGCACGCCAATACCCTGATCCTCAGCTACGCGGCCAAGTACGCCTCAAGCTATTACGGGCCGTTCCGCGACGCCGTCGGCTCCGCGGCCAACCTGGGCCAGTCCGGCAAGGAGAGTTTCCAGATGGACCCGGCCAACAGCGACGAAGCGCTGCGCGAAGTCGAGCTCGACCTCGACGAAGGCGCCGACTGGGTCATGGTCAAGCCGGCCCTGCCCTACCTCGACATCATTCGCCGCGTGCACGAGACCTTCGGCGTGCCGACCTTCGCCTATCACGTCTCGGGCGAATACGCCATGCTAAAGGCCGCGGCCGAGAAAGGCTGGCTGGACAACGACAAGGTGCTGCTCGAGACCCTTCTCTCCATCCGCCGCGCCGGCGCCAGCGGCATCCTCACCTACGCCGCTCTGGAAGCTGCCGCTTTGATGAACGGATGAATAATCAAGATTTATTTGTCCACAGATAAACACAGATATTGAAAAGACAAAGTACAGCTTTCGAGATTCATGGGCACATGTCAGGGCTTGACCTGGCAACCGCTGTATTTCTTTCTTTCATCCGTGTTCATCCGTGTTCATCTGTGGACATATTTCTTTCTTTCCGTCATTGATGAATGCTCAGGACTACAAGCTGGCGGTATTCGGGCAACCCGTGGCGCACAGCCTGTCGCCGCGCATTCATCGCCTGTTCGGCGAGCAGCTCGGCATCGATGTCGACTACGCAGCGATCGAGTCGGGCATCGACGAGCTGCCCGAGCGCCTGGCGTCATTTCGGAGCGAAGGCGGCACCGGCGCCAACCTGACGGTGCCGCTCAAGCCGGCGGGGCTGAAGCTCTGCGCGCGCGTCGACCGGCCGGCGCGGCAGGCGCATGCCGTCAACACGCTCAAGCTCGCCGCCGACGGCTGGCACGGCTACAACACCGACGGCGCCGGCCTGTTGCTGGATCTCGACCGACTCGGCATCGACCCGGCCGGACGCCGCATCCTGATCGTCGGTGCCGGCGGCGCGGTCGCCGGGATTCTCGGGCCGCTGCTCGCGCGCGAGCCCGACTGCGTCCACCTGGTCAATCGCACGGCCGATCGCGCACGACGCCTGACCGATAAGTTCGCCCACCTCGGTTCGATCGACGGCGGCGGCTTCGACTTCGGCCCGGGGGAGCGTTTCGATCTGGTGATCCAGTCGACCAGCGCCGGACATGCCAGCGAGCGGCCCCCGCTGCGGCGGGAATGGCTGACGGAAACGGCAATCGCCTACGATCTCAACTACGGCGCGGCGCACGAACCTTTCGCGAACTGGTGCCGGAACAACGGGGTCTCGGTCCACGACGGACTGGGGATGCTCGTCGGACAGGCCGCGCAGGCCTTCGAAATCTGGACCGGACGGCAGCCCCGGATTACACCGGTGATGACGGCCCTGGCACGGGCCTGAGCCGCCGATTCATCGGCCCGCGCAGTCGACCGTCTCGATACGCCGCTCATCGCCCTCGACGACGAGCGCCGACAGGAAACCGCCCCAGACGCAGCCACTGTCGAGGCAGACCACGCCATCGCCCTGGTAGAGGCCAAGCTGCGACCAGTGACCGAACACCAGCGTCCAGCCCTGCCAGTCGGGGTGCAGGTGCTTGAACCAGGGGGCAAATCCCGGCGGGGCGTTTCCGGCCCCGCCTTTCGTGGCCAATTCGAGCCGGCCGTCGGCGCTACAGAAACGCATGCGCGTCATCACGTTGGTGATGGTCCGCAGGCGCTCGGTCTCCGGCAGGTCATACTGCCAGCGATCGGGCTCGTCGCCGTACATGTTTGCGAAGAATCGCTCCGGCGCTTCGCTCAGCGCCCGCTCGAGTTCGGCGGCGCGTGCGCTCGCCTGCCCCGGCCCCCAGCGCGGATCGACGCCGGCGTGCACCATGGCCAGGCCGGCCTGCTCGTCGAGCCAGGCCAGCGGGCAGCGGATCAGCCAGGCCAGCAGCTCATCACCGCGCTCGTCGTCCAGGATGGCCTCGAACTCTGCATTGGCCTTGCCGAGTTGCCCGTGGGCGTAGGCCAGCAGGTGCAAGTCGTGGTTGCCGAGCACCGTGGTCGCGGCCTCGCGCAGGGAATACACGAGGCGCAGGGTGTCCAGTGATTCTCCGCCCCGGTTGACGAGATCGCCGGCCAGGTAGAGCTCATCTTCGGCGCTGTCGAATCGCAGCTTCTCCAGCAGCCGCTCCAGCGGCGCGCAGCATCCCTGCAGGTCGCCGATGAAGATCCGCCGCCGCATCAGGCGCTTCGGCGGCGCCGCATGCCCGACCAGGCCGGTGCCACGCTGACCACGGCATCCGACACTTCGGTCGACCCGTCGAGCAGGCCGCGGCGAACCTCGGCGGCCAGGCGGTCGGCTTCGGCGAGCGACAGCTGCGGGTCGAGCAGCACGCAGACGTCCATGACCACCTGCCCGCCCATCATCCGGGTGCGCAGGTTGCGGAAATCGTGGACGCCGTCGACGGCCATGATGATGCCGGCCAGCTCCTTCTGGCGGCGCGGCGGCACGGCCGTGTCGACCAGCTCGACCAGGGAGTTGAAGGCGAAACGGCCACCCATCACGGCCACTGTGCCGGCAACCAGGATGGCGGCGATGGCGTCCAGCCACAGCAGCCCGCCCATCGCCCCGACGACCCCGGCGATCACGACCACCGAGGACAGGGCGTCGGAACGATGGTGCCAGGCGTTGGCCATGATCAGGTTGGACCGGGCGTGCTGCGCCACGCGGCGCGTGTACCAGAACAGGATTTCCTTGATGCCGACCGAGACGGCGGCGGCCCACAGCGCCAGCCAGCTGGGTCGCATCAGGCGCTCGGGCTCGAGCAGGCGCAGCACCGCATCCACGATGAAGCCGATGGCCACGGCCAGCAGCAGGACGCCGACGATGGCCGTGGCCACGGTTTCGATCCGGCCGTGACCGTAGGGATGGTTGTGGTCGGCTTCGATGGCGCTCCAGCGCGCGGCTACCAGCACCACCGCGTCGCTGACCATGTCGGAGAGCGAGTGGATGCCGTCGACGATCAGGGCCTGCGACTGGCCGACGATCCCCGCCGCGATCTTGCCGACCGCGAGGATGAGGTTCCAGATCGCCCCGACAATCGTCACACGCCGTTTGTCGGGCCAGTACTGGTCCAGGTTTGCGTTGGTGCGTAAAGCGGCGGCCATGCGTCAGGAAAGCCTTGGCGGGCCGAGTATTGTACCGCCCGAGGGCATCAATTGCCCGTGGGCAGTCGTACGAAGGTCGCGAACACCAGGTTGCTCGGATTGTCCGCGTCTGCCGGTCGCGACACCATGGCGGCGAGCCGCCATTCGTTCGCGTCCCACGCCGGAAAGCGCGTGTCGCCGTCGACCACCGCGTCGATCAGCGTCAGTTCCATGCGATCGGCCCGCGGCAGCGCCTCACGGTAGATCTGTCCGCCGCCGATGAGCATGACCCGGTCGGCATCGGCCCTATCGATCGCCTCGTCCAGGCTGCCTGCCACGATTACGCCCTCGGGCATCGACGGGGCGGATCGGCTGATCACGATGTTCAGGCGCCCGGGCAGCGGCCGCCCGATCGACTCGTAGGTGCGCCGCCCCATCACGATCGGGTGACCGCTGGTGACCGACTTGAAGTGCTTGAGGTCGGCTGGCAGGTGCCAGGGCATGCCGCCCCGGTTCCCGATCACGCGGTTTCTCGCCATCGCGGCCACCATGATGATTTCCGTCAAGGCTTCGATCCTCGATTCGATGGGACCGACATCATAGCGCCAAGACGTTGGGGAGCAGCCAATCCGGGTTCATCTTCACGCGACATGGACCCCGATCGACGAGTATGCGCCGCACGAGCGGCACGAGCCGCACCGTCACGTTTAAGCCAAGGGGAAAAGCATGCAGTCATTCTTCGCCAGCCACGATCTGGCGCTTGTAGGCCTGTCCTACGCGATTTCGGTGATCGGAGCCCTGATCAGCCTCTACCTCGCAGAGTTCATCGTCGAGCGCGATGGAAGCATCAACCCGGGGTGGCTCACACTCGCCGCGGTGATCTTCGGGGGCTGCGCGATCTGGGCCATGCACTTCACGGGCATGCTGGCGTTTCGCATGGAGGGTCCGGTCACCTACGATGTCGGGACCACCCTTTTGTCACTGGCCCTGCCGATCCTGCTATCGGGTGTCGGCTTGTTCGTGGCGTATCGCTGGCGCGAGAGCGTACTGGCCTGGCTGGCGGCGGGCGTGGTCTTCGGGCTCGGCGTCGCCGCGATGCACTACGTCGGCATGACGGCGATGCGCATGTCCATGTCGATGGCCCACGACACCGTCATCACCGGGGTTTCGATCGCCATCGCCATCGTCGCAGCCACGGCCGCGCTGCGCATCATCGTCCACTGGCGCGGCGTGGCGCGACTGATCAGTCCGCTGCTGATGGGGCTTGCCGTCTGCGGCATGCACTACACCGCGATGTACGGAATGACTCTCTCGGCCTCCGAAGAAGTTCGACTCGGTGTCGACTACTTCGAAGGCGCCTGGACGGAAGGCACGGTCGGCTTCCTTTCAGGACTCTGGGTCACGATGACGCTATTCGTGGGAGCCGCGCTGACCGTGTTCCGCAAACTGGCCGACGTGGACGGGCCGGATGCGTTCGCCGCCGCTGATTGATCGGACGATTTGAACGGCGTCACACAGCGATCGGCGCCCGGATGGCCGGATGCGAGCGGTAACCTTCCAGCCTGAAGTCTTCGTAGACAAAGTCCCCGAGGCGCTCGCGCCCGGCGAGCAGGTGCATGCGCGGCGGCGGATACGGCTCGCGCGTGAGCTGCTCGTCGACCTGTTCGAGATGATTCAGGTAGATGTGCGCGTCGCCGAAGGTGTGGATGAACTCGCCGGCTTCGAGGCCGGTCACCCGGGCGACCATCAGCGTCAGCAGCGAGTAGCTGGCGATGTTGAAGGGCACGCCCAGGAAACAGTCGGCCGAGCGCTGGTAGAGCTGGCAGCTCAGGCGGCCGTCGGCAACGTGGAACTGGAACAGGCAGTGGCAGGGCGCCAGGGCCATGCGTCCGGCCCGGACGTTCTCCTGCGGAGACACGGATTCGTCGGGCAGGTCGACCGGGTTCCAGGCCGACACCACGTGTCGGCGCGAATCGGGACGCTGCCTGATCTGTTCGACCACTTCATCGAGCTGGTCGACGGTCCGTCCGTCCGGCGCCGGCCACGAACGCCACTGCGCGCCGTAGATGGGACCCAGGCTGCCGTCCTCGTCGGCCCATTCGTCCCAGATCTTCACGCCGTGCTCCTTGAGGTAGGCGATGTTCGTATCGCCTCGCAGGAACCACAGCAGCTCGTGGATGATCGACTTCAGGTGCAGCTTCTTGGTCGTGACCAGCGGGAAGGAGTCCGACAGGTCGAAGCGCAGCTGGTGACCGAACACGCTCAGCGTCCCGGTGCCGGTGCGATCGTCCTTGCGCGTACCGTTCTCGCGCACGTGCCGCAGCAGGTCGAGATAGTTGTTCATGCGCGACTCCGGTAGGCCCAGGCCATCAAGGCCACGCCGACAATGAACATCGGAAGCGACAGAATCTGGCCCATCGTCATCCAGTCGAGCGCGACGTAGCCCAGGTGCGCGTCAGGTTCGCGGAAGAACTCCGCGACGAAGCGGAAGACGCCGTAGCCGGCCAGGAACGCGCCGCCGACCGCGCCGGTCGGCCTCGGTCGCGCCGAGTACAACCACAGGATCAGGAACAGGGCGAGGCCCTCGAGCGCGGCCTGGTAGATCTGCGAAGGATGACGCGCGAACTCGTCGAGCGCGCCGGAGAGATACTGCGACTGGATCGCATCGGGCGAGGTGGCGCCGCCCGGCAGCGACTGGGGAAAGATCGTGCCCCAGGGAACGTCGGTCCTGCGGCCCCAGAGCTCGCCGCCGATGAAATTGCCGATACGCCCTGCGGCCAGTCCGAGCGGCACCAGCGGCGCCACGAAATCGCCCAGCCGGAGAAACCCGCAGCCGAGATGACGGCCGTAGGCCCAGATCGCCACCAGCACGCCGATCAGGCCGCCGTGGAAGCTCATGCCGCCATCGCGGATCCGGAACAGGAAGACCGGGTCGTCGATGAGCTGGTCGAAGCCGTAGAACAGCACGTAGCCGAGGCGGCCGCCGACGATCACGCCGATGACGCCCCAGAACAGCAGGTCGCCGACCTGCTCGGGCTTCAGCGGCGTGTCCTCGCGCCGGGCCCGGACGCGGCCCAGCAGCCAGAAGGCGCCGAAGGCGACCAGGTACATCAGGCTGTACCAGTAGATGGCGAAGCCGCCGATCTCGATGGCCACCGGATCGATGCGATGCAGTAAGAAGTCGGACTGATTCATGCCCCGGATTATCGCAGATCAGCCGCCGGGCAGAAGCCCCGGGTGGGCGCGGGCCGTGGTCGGTGCGTCTGTGCGTCGGTGCGTCAGTACGTCAGTGGCACGGACGCACGGACCACTGACGCACAGACGCACAGACCACCGACGCACTGACACACCGACGCCCTGACCCGCGCCCCCGGCACCCTTTATCATGACCCGATGACGGACAAGACCCCCGAAAACCGCCTCGGCGCGGCCCTCAGCCCCTACCTGCTCCAGCACGCCGACAATCCGGTGGCCTGGCAGCCCTGGGACCGCGAAGCGCTGGCCATGGCCCGCACACTCGATCGCCCCATCCTGCTGTCGATCGGTTACAGCGCCTGCCACTGGTGCCACGTGATGGCGCACGAGAGCTTCGAGAACGACGAAATCGCCGAACGCATGAACGCGTTCTTCGTCAACATCAAGGTCGACCGCGAGGAGCGCCCGGATCTCGACCGGATCTACCAGCTGGCCCACCAGCTACTGACGGGGCGCGGCGGCGGCTGGCCGCTGACGGTCATTCTCGACCCCGCCAGCCAGGCGCCGTTCTTCGCCGGCACCTATTTCCCGCTCGAGCCGAGACACGGCATGATCGCCTTCGGCGACCTGCTCCAACGCATCCACCAGGTCTGGTCGACGCGCCGCGAGGAACTGCGCCAGCAGCACCTGCAGGTCCAGGAGGCCCTGCAGGCGGTGGCCACGCCGCGGCCGGGCGGGGACGCCGACCTCGACTCTGCCGTCGCGTCCCTGGTGGCCGAGGCCGGCGCGCGCTTCGACCGGGAAAACGGCGGTTTCGGCGGCGAGCCCAAGTTTCCCCAGGCGCCCTTGCTGGCCGCGCTGGCCGAGGCGGACGGTGAGCATCCCGCGCAGATGCTTGGCGACACGCTCACGGCGATGGCGCGCCACGGACTGCAAGACCAGCTCGGCGGCGGGTTCTTCCGCTACTGTGTCGACGCCGTCTGGGAAATCCCCCATTTCGAGAAGATGCTCTCGGACAACGCCCTATTGCTGGGTCTCTACGCCCGCGCGGCCCGGCGCTGGCAACGCAAAGATTTTCGCGGCGTGTGCGAACGCCTGGTGGCGTGGCTTGACCGCGAGATGAGCCTCGAAGGCGGCGGATTCGCCGCCAGCCTCGATGCCGACAGCGCCGATGGCGAAGGCGCCTACTATGTTTGGACGCCCGCGGAAGTGGCCGAGCGGCTCACCTCCGGGGAGGGCGAACTGTTCAGCGCCCGCTTCGGTCTGGACGGCCCGCCCAACTTCGAGGGCGAATACTGGCACCTGGTGATCGCCCGTTCTCGCGGCGAGCTGGTCGACCGGGATCTGGACGTCCAGGAGGTCGACCGGCGCCTGGAGTCCGCGCGCGCTCGCCTGCTGGAGGCGAGAAGCGAGCGCCCGGCCCCGGGCCGAGACGACAAGATGCTGGCCAGCTGGAACGGCCTGATGATCGAAAACCTGGCGGTGGCCGGCCGGCTGCTCGGACGCGAGGACTGGCTGGAGCGCGCCGCCGGGGCGCTCGACAGCGTAGCGGTGAACCTGTTCGGCCAGGATCCCCCGCGCGCCGTGTGGCGCCAGGGGCGAAGTGCCCAGGCCGCATTGCTCGACGAGCACGCCAGCGTACTTTCCGCCTGCCTGGAACTGCTGTCCTGGCGCTTCGAAACGCGCTGGCTCAACCTCTCGCGTCGCATTGGCCGCCGCATCGTGGCGCAGTTCGCCGACCCGTCCAGCGGCGCCCTGCACCTGACGCCCAGCGACTACGAGCAGCTGCTCACCCGGCCACTGGCCCATGCCGATGACGCCACGCCCGCTGGGGCCGGCCAGGCGGTCATCGGCCTGGCGAAACTGGGCCATCTCTGCGGCGACTCGTCACTGATCGACGCTGCGCACCGGGCGGTCGAGGCCGCCCTCGGCGACATCGAGCGCTCGGCCGCGGCCCACGCCACCCTGATCGGCGCCTGGGCTGCTCTCGACCGTCCCCGACCGCAGATCCTGCTGGCCGGGCCCGACGATCCGGTGGGCGAATGGCGTAATAGGCTGGCCAACACGGCCCGTTACGATGTCTACCGGCTCGGGCCCGGCCTGTCGGCCGACGACCTGCCCGAGCTGCTGCGGCCGCTGGCCATTGAAACGCAGGCGGTCGCCATGGTCTGCCTCGGGCAACGCTGCCTGACGCCGGTGCACGACTTCAAGGAACTCGAGGCGCAGCTTGCCGAGGCCGGCGCCTGAACGCCCGGCGACCGCACCGCAACACCACGACGCCCTCGGCGGCGATTGTGCGTAAAATCGGCACCCTATGAGCCTCACCCTGCCCAATTACCACGCCCTTGGCGTGCTGCTGCTGGTATTGCTTGCACTGGTGCTGTTCTCGCGCGACCGCATTCCGCTCGAGACCAGCTCACTGGTGGTGCTGGCCATCCTGACGATCGGCTTCCAGATCTTTCCCTACGTCGCCCCGGACGGGCGCGAGCTCAGCCCCACGGACTTCTACGCCGGCTTCGGTCACCAGGCCCTGATCGCCGTCTGTTCGCTGATGATCCTCGGCCACGGCCTGATCCGCTCCGGCGCACTCGAACCGGTCGGCCGCGGCCTGGCGATCTCCTGGCGCAAGGCGCCGGCGTTGTCGATGCTGGCCACGCTGCTGGTCTGCGCGATCCTGAGCGCCTTCATCAACAACACGCCGATCGTGGTCATGCTGCTGCCCATTCTTATCGGCGTGGCCATGCGTACCGGGCAGTCACCGTCGAGCATGCTGCTGCCGGTGGGCCTGATCAGCATCGTCGGCGGCATGTCGACAACGATCGGCACGTCGACCAACCTGCTGGTGGTCTCCGTGGCGGCCGATATGGGCGTAGCGCCTTTTCGAATGTTCGATTTCATCGTGCCGGCGGCGATCGCCGGGGCCGTGTCCGTGCTCTATTTGTGGTTGATCGCCCCGCGACTTATCCCGGAGCGTCAGGTGCCGATGCAGTCAACGGTCAAGCGCCTCTACACCGCGCAGATCCGCCTGGGCAAGTCGAGCGATGTGGTCGGCAAGACCCTGGCCGAGGCCATCGAGCGCTCCGGAGGCAGCATGAAGGTGGAAAAGATCCAGCGCGGCCCCGGCGTGTTCGTCACACCGCTGCCGGACGTGGTGCTCAAGGCCGGCGACCGCATCACCACGACCGCCACGCGCGACAATCTGCGCGAGTTTGCGCACCTGCTGGGTGGCCGACTGTTCTCCGGCGATGTCGAGGTCGACGACGCCCATCCGCTGGGTCCAGGCGATCAGAAAGTCGCCGAGGTGGCCGTCACCCCGCAATCGAGGCTGGTGGGTTCGCGCATCAGCGAGGCGCGGCTACTGTCACGCTACGGGCTGCGGCTGCTGGCCCTGCACCGCTACAACCGAGAGGACCAGACTCGCTCGACGGGGCTGGACAACACGGTACTGCGCTCGGGCGACGTGCTGCTGGTTCAATCGCCCAGCTCGCGGCTCAACCAGCTCAAGGAAGGCGGCGACCTGCTGGTGCTCGACGGCTCGGTCAACCTGCCCAAGACATCCAAGGCGCCGATCGCGCTGATCATCATGGCGGCCGTGGTCGCCGTGGCCGCGCTCGGCATTCTTCCGATCGCCATCAGTGCGGTAGCCGGGGTTCTGGCCATGCTGCTCACTCGCTGCCTGAACTGGAAAGAGGCGATGAACGCCCTGTCGATCCAGGTGGTGATGATCATCGTCGCTTCCCTGGCCATGGGCGCGGCGTTGATGCGCACCGGGGGCTCGGACTGGATTGCGCAGATCTTCTTGTCGGTCAGCTTCGGGATTCCGTCGTGGGCGATCCTGGGGCTGCTGATGCTGGCCATGGCGGCGCTGACCAATGTTGTGTCCAACAACGCCGCGGCTGTCATCGGCACACCGATCGCGATCAGCCTGGCGCAGCAGCTGATGCTACCGGCCGAGCCCTTCGTTCTGGCCGTGCTTTTCGGCTCGAACCTGAGTTTCGCCACGCCCATGGCCTATCAGACCAATCTGCTGGTGATGAACGCCGGGGGCTACAAGTTCAACGACTTCGTTCGGGTTGGATTGCCGTTGATGCTGGTGCTCTGGGTTGTGCTGACGCTGACGTTAGCTTATGCCTATCAGATTTAGCGTTTTGAGGTTTCAGGTTTCAGGGTTCATCGAGAAGGTCCCGGATCGGGTCCGGGATGGCGCTTCGCGCCAGTTTCAGGGGCGTGCAATGGCAATGTGTGCGCTGCTCATGGGCGTGCTGCCGTTTGCCTGGGGCGTTGCATCTGCTGAAGAAGAGCTGCGGGTCGTGAGCCTGGCACCGCACTTGACGGAGCTGGCCTATACGGCGGGGGCGGGCGATACCCTGGTGGGTGCGGTGGCCTACAGCGACTGGCCGGAGGCGGCGAAGGAACTGCCGCGAATCGGGGACGCCTTTCGATTCGACCTGGAAGCCATCCTCGGTCTCGAGGCCGACCTGGCGCTGGCCTGGGCCGGCGGAACGCCAAAAGCCGTCGCCGGCCGTCTGGAAGAACTGGGTATCGAGGTCCTGTGGGTCGAGACCCGGACATTGCCCGGCATCGCCGAGGCACTCGAACACATCGGAGAGCGGCTCGGCACGGCGGAGCGGGCGGAACAGGCCGCGGCGGCCTACCGGCGATCGATCGAAGCCCTGCGCGAGCGCCACGGCGGGGACTCGGGCGTCTCCATCTTCTACCAGGTCACCACGCGTCCCCTCTTCACCCTGGGTGCGCCACACGTAATCACCGAGGTTTTCGACGTCTGCGGCGCCCGCAACGTGTTCGACGACCTCGAGATCGAAGCCGCTTCCATCGACCGTGAAGCGGTCATCGCCCGCACCCCCGACCTGATCATCGCCGGCATGAACGAGCCCGGTGAGGATCCGCTCAAAATGTGGCGGGGAACCCGGATGGTCGAGACGGGTCGTACGCGCCTGGAGACCGTCGACGCGGAGCGCCTAGTGCGCCCGACGCCTCGAATCGTCGAGGGCATCGAGTTCGTCTGCCGGCTGGTGGGAGAATCCGGGGGCGTCGGCCCATCGGCCGGCGGCTGACGCTGCCCCTTCGGCTCGATCACCCCCCGGGCGCCGAACAGGCTGATTCGAGATCGAGCATCAGATAGCGCTCGTGGTGCAGGCACGTCAAGCCTCGGGTGACCCCGATCGTGCGACCGAAGCCCGGACCGCTGCAGACAAAGGTATGGAATTCGCCGTTCTCGCCGCAGGGATCGACGCCTTCGGGCAGTCCGTCGAGCAGCCCCGAATCCAGCGTCCTGCCGAGCAGCGATTCGGGCAGGACCTGCGTGTCGACGCAGGTAATCACGACCCGCCAGGGATCGCGCGTCAGCTGCCGGGCCAGGTCGGCGGTGGGTGTCTGCCAGATGGGGAAGACGACCTTCCAGCCCATGCCGCGGAAACTCTCCTCGCGCCACTGCCGGATGTCCTCGACGAACAGGTCGCCGCTGGCGATCGTGTCGATCCCGCGCTCCCTGAATGGCCGCAGGCCCTCGGCCAGCCTGCTTTCGTATTCCCGGTTGTCGCAGTTCTCGGGCAGGCCGACGATCCTCAGCGCCAGGCCCAGCGCGTCGGCCTGTGCACGCAGCAGCGCCCCGGAGGTACCGTGCATGGCGACCCGGCCGTTCGTCTCGTTGACCGTCGTGACCAGGGCCTCGACGCACCAGGACGGATCATGCCGGAGGCGATCCAGCATGAACAGGCTGTCCTTCCCGCCGGAGGACAGGACGACGATGGGGGTGGCCTCGCTCATTGGCTTCGCGAATCGGGGTCCGTGGTCGGTGCGTTGGTGGTCCGTGCGTCAGTGCGTCAGTGGCCGATGGTCCGTGCGTCAGCGGTCCGTGCGTCGGTGCGTCGGTGGTCAGAGACTACTGACTACTGACGCACTGACTACTGACGCACTGACTACTGACGCACTGACTACTGACCACTGACGCACGGACCACCGACCACGGACCCCCCTCAGGCGGCCTTGCGCTTCTCGCGCCAGCCGAGCAGCACTCGGGCCAGCGCCGGAAGCAGGAGCATGGCGCCGATCATGTTGAAGATGAACATGAAGGCCAGCAGCAGGCCCATGTCGGCCTGGAACTGCAGTTCCGAGAACAGCCAGGTGCCCACACCCACGGCCAGGGTCACGGCGGTATAGAACACCGCGCGCCCGGTCAGGCGCAGGGTGCGGTAGTAGGCGTCGTCGAGACTGACACCGGCATCCATGAAACTCTTCATTCGACTGAAGATATAGATACCGTAATCAACGCCGATCCCCACGCCCAGCGCAACCACCGGCAGGGTGTTGACCTTCAACCCGATACCCATGAAAGCCATCAGCGAGTAGGCCAGGTAGCTGACCAGAACCAGCGGCAGAACGATGCAAAGGGTGCCGAGCACGGTCCGGAAAGTAACCAGGCACAGAACCACGATGGCACTGTAGACATACAGCAGCATCGGTGTCTGGGCCGCTTCGACTTCCTGGTTGGTGGCGGCCATCACGCCGACGTTGCCGGTTGCCAGGCGGAAGATCAGCGGTGGATGATCACCCTCCTCGGGCCAGTTGCCGTGAGCAGGCTCCCCGCTGGGGGTATAGCCCAGTGACTCGACCTGGACCTCCTCCTGCAGCTCATGGGCGCGGCCGACCACCCGGTTGATGGTCTCGGCCTTGTGGTCCTCGGTGAAGACCATGATCGGCATGGCACTGCAGTCGCGATTGAGCAGGCCGCTGTCGGTTGGAATGTTCTGCGTGGTCAGCGCCAGCGCAAAACTGTCCCGCGGCAGAATCTGCCAGCGCAGGTTGCCTTCGTTCCAGCCGGCGTTGACCTGCTTGGCGACCATGGGCATCGTGATGACCCGCTGGACGCCTTCGACATTGCGCATGTGCCACGCGAACCGGTCGATCGACTCCATGATCTGATGCGACTCGGTACAGGCGCTCGCTTCCGTCTGGGCGATGATGCTGATGACGTCCGTACCCAGGGAGAAGCGCTCCTGGATGGCACGAGCATCGCGGTTGTAGCGCGCATCCTCACGCAGCTCGGGCACGCCGGGCTCGGAGTCGCCGATCTGCATGTCCTGGGACTTCACCCAGGCACCGGCGAACAGCGCGATGCCCACGACAACGGCGGCCACGGCCACGCCGCGATTCGTGAACTTGGCCATGAAATCCCAGATAATGCTCGGCTTCTGGCTATGCTCGTACTGCTTCTGCCGCTTCTTGTCCTCGTTACGGAGCTTGATGTAGGAAAGCAGTATTGGCAGCAGCACCAGGTTGGTCAGGATGATCACGGCAACGCCGATACTGGCGGTGATGGCCAGTTCCTGGATGATCTGGATGTTGATCAGCAGGATGGTCAGAAAACCGATGGTGTCGCTAAGCAACGCGATGGCGCCGGGGGCCAGCAGGCGCGCGAACACCGCCTTCGAGGCCTCGAGGCTGGAAACGGTCTCGACCTGTTCGAGCGGAATGCCTTCCTGCACCAGCCCGATCGGCGAGGAGCCGCCGAACAGCTTCTCGGCATTCCAGCCGCTGATCATCTGCACCCCGTGACTGACCCCGATGGCGAATATCAAAAACGGCGTGAGGATATTCATCGGGTCGATTCCAAAGCCCAGCAGGCTGAGCAGACCCAACTGCCAGACAACCGCCGTGACCGAGCAGATCAGGGGCAGGACAGTCAGCCAGATAGAATGCGAGTAGAGCAGCAGGATAACGGCCGTAATCAGGAAGGCCACGCCGAAGTACATGACCACACCACGGGCGCCATCGGCGACATCGCCGACAATCTTGGCAAAGCCGATGATCCGGACGACATGCTCTTCGTCTTCGAAAGTCGAACGTATCTCTTCCAGTTCAGCTGCTACCTGTTGGTAGTCGAGCTTCTCGCCGGTCTCGGGGTCCTCCTCGAGCAGATTTACCCACACCATGGCGCCGGAGAAATCCTCGGCAACCAAACGGCCGACCTCGCCGGACTTGATGATGTTCGAGCGGACGGTCTCCAGCATTTCCGGCGTGGGCGAAAAATCCGCGGGAATGACATTGCCGCCGGCGAACCCGTCTTCGACGACTTCGACGAACCGCACGTTGGGCGTGAAGATTGAGCGACCGGTCGATCGGTCCACGCCCGTGACGTAGAGGACGTCCTCGCTGAGCTCCTCGAAGGCTCCGAAGAACTCGGCATCGAACATTTCGCCGTCGCGTGCGGTGAGCGCAACCATCACCCGGTTCGCCCCGCCGAAGTTCTTCTCGTAATCGAGGAAGGTCTGCATGTACTCGTGTTCGAGCGGCAATTGCTTCTTGAAGCCCGCGTCGACACGCAGCTGGAGGCTGTAATAGACCATGGCCGCCGTTCCCAGCAGAAACACGAGCAGGATCAGCGGCCGCACACTGAAGACGACGTCCGCGATACGGCGGGTCATGCTGCTTTGATCATTCATTGCTCAGTCCATTCTCTCCGGCCAGAATCATCGTGCCGTTCTCATCGAAGGCCACGGCGGCATAGTCGCTGCCGAGACGGTCCTGCTGAACCTGAAAATCACTCGAGATCGGGTTGTAGGTCAACACCGTCGCACCGGCGCCGACCATGACCGGATACCCCTGAGGATCGATACCGCCACCGAGCAGCGTCGAGGTCACGCCGGTGTCCAGCTCTTCCCAGCTGTCGCCGAAATCGCGGCTCAGCTGCACATGGCCCCGAAGACCGAAGGCCATGACGCCGCCGGAAACGGGCACCAGGCCGAACATCGAGCCGGGATACGGAAAACGGAAGCTTTCCCAGGTCTGCCCGCCATCGCGGCTGCGAAAGCCGTAACCGCCTTCGGCGGCCAGCATCACGCGCTGGTCGTCGAGCGCGAGGACGGCGTTGAGATGACATTCCATGAACTCATAGCAGCCCCGGTCGAAATCCTGCGAAGCATCGTAGAACTCGTTGGCCGGATCATCGCCGGTTTCCTCGTCGCTTTCCTCGGGCTGTTCCCACTCGATGGCCTCGGAGGTCATCTGGTCTTCCATGTTCTCTGTCGTCCAGGTCCGGCCGGCGTCATCGGTGTGCATGATCAGTCCATAGGCGCCCACCGCGACGCCACGATTGGCGTCGAAGAAATGCACGTCGAGCAGCGGACGTTCCGAGATCGGTCCGTCCCACAGCGGCTTGAAATACTGCAGGGACCAGGTTCGCCCCAGGTCCGTGCTGTGGATGATCGTGGTGTCGTGCCCCACGGCCCAGAGGCGGCCGCCGACGAATTCCACCCGCGTGAGGGTGGCTCGAACCGGTACCGATTCGGCCTGCTCCCACTCACTGCCGTCGATCGAGACCAGCACATGGCCACGAGCGCCGACGGCGACGAAACGCTCACCGGCACGCGTGACGTCGAGAATCAGCGATTCGTCGGCCAGCGGCACGCGCTCGGCTGGAACGGGCTCGATGGACTGGGCCTGATCCTGGGCTTGCAACAGGGCCGGCAGGAAGGCCAGGCCAATCAAGAACAGCTTGAGTTGACTCATGGTCGGTACTCCGAGACGAAAGGGCCGGCCAAGCGGCCGGCCCTGCTGGTTTTTTATAGGACTTTCGACTCAGCGTCGACCCCGGGTCCGCAGCGCTTGTGGCGTGTAGTTGCTGGGCTGGAGTTCGACGTTGAAGCTCGGCACCGGATCCTGGTTGTCCAGGCCCGTCGCCACATAGCGACCCGACTGCAGGTCCATGTGCGACAGGATGCTCGACCAATAGGTCGGCAAATCATAGTAATTGATGGTATGCGCCTCGGAGACGCGCCACAGGTTGCCCTGCTGGTCGTAGTGATCGGTCAGGGCGATCTGGTAGCTGTCCTCGTCAAGGTAGAAGGTCCGACGCGGATGGATGTGGCGGGTGCCTTCCTTGAGGGTGGCATCCACGATCCAGACACGGTGCAGCTCGTAGCGCATGTACTCCGGATTGAGATGACCGGGGCGAACCAGGTCGTCCGGGGTGATGTCGCCGCTGTGGGCGCCATAGGAGTTGTACGGGATGTACACTTCCTTCTTGCCCACGATCTGCCAGTTGTAGCGGTCCATGGCACCATTGAACATGTCGGTCATGTCATTGGTGCGCAGGCCGTCCGAGGCCGTGCCCGGGTTATCGTAGGCAACGTTCGGCGCACGGCGCACGCGCCGCTGGCCCGGGTTGTAGATCCAGGCCTGGCGCGGCTGGACCACCTGGTTGAGCGTCTCGTGCACCAGCAGGATATTGCCCGCCAGGCGAGCCGGCGATTCCACTTCCTGGAAGAAGTAGAGCAGGATGTTCCCGGTGTCCTCGATGGTCATGCCTTCCTGGTAGTACAGACCGAGCAGTTCCTCGCGCAGCTTGATGAGCTGGTAGGCGCCGCTGGTCGTGGGCACGACCTGGTTGTTGTAGCGCGCGCCGCCGATGCCCTTGAATTTCAGCTTGTGGTTCCAGATCAGGTGGTAGGCGTTCTGCGGCAGCGGGAATGGAAAGCCCTCGTAGACGTCCTCGACGCCCTCGCCGTTGGCCACCAGGCGGCCGGTCGCGGCGTTGTCGATGGTCGCCTCGTAGATTCGTTCCGGGAAGGACGCGCTGCGGCGGGTCGGATACACTTTCATGTAGTAGGTGTCCGGATACCGCTCGAACAGCGCAATCTGCCCGGCCGAGAGCCGGTCGGAATACTCCTGGTAGTTCTCGCCGGTAATCGTGAACAGTGGCTCGTCGTCGGCAAACGGATCCGGATGGCGGTCACCCGGCTGGTAACCGGCGGGCCAGTCGTCCTGCGTGAGCCCGCCGTCCCAAGCCGGAATGGTACCTTCGGCATTGCCCGCCCGGATCGAGCCCATCGGCGTCAGGTCGTTTCCGAGCCGCGCGATGTTGTCTTCCGTTCGCGGCATGATGACGTCCATGTCGGCCTGGGCAATGATCGGATTCTCGGCCGCTTCGACGACTTCACCGGAATCGGAGTCGGCCATTTCCTGGTTGGCTTCGTCGGCCAGAGCCGGTTCGTCCTCGTCGGCCATGGCCTCGCCGCCGGACTGCATGGCGCCCTGTTCGTCGGCGGCCATGACCCCGGCGTCGGCCGCCGCTTCTTCGGCCGCCATGCGCTCGGCCTCGGCCTGGCGACGCGCCTCTTCCTCGGCCGCCATGCGCTCGGCTTCGGCCTGGCGACGCGCCTCTTCCTCGGCTGCCATGCGCTCGGCTTCGGCCTGGCGTTCCGCTTCTTCCTCGGCCGCCATGCGCTCGGCTTCGGCCTGGCGACGTGCTTCTTCCTCGGCCGCCATGCGCTCGGCTTCGGCCTGGCGTTCCGCTTCTTCCTCGGCCGCCATGCGCTCGGCTTCGGCCTGGCGTTCCGCTTCTTCCTCGGCTGCCATGCGCTCGGCTTCGGCCTGACGCTCCGCTTCCTCCTCGGCTGCCATGCGCTCGGATTCGGCCGCCTCGCGTTCGGCCCGAGCCTGTTGCTCGGACTCGAAGCGATCCGACATCGCGGCCTCTTCGGTCGACGTCCGTTCTTCCTCGGTGACCGGGGTCGTACCGCAGCCGACCAGTACCCCGCCGGCCAGGACGACCACCAGGGCCGACAGTCCGGATTTGATGTAGTTATCTGTCATTGCTGACCTCCGCTCTAGAATGAGTAGCTCAGCGAAGCCGCGATGAAATCGCGATCGCTCAGCAGGTTGTTCTGTCCGGCTCCGAAGAAGTTCGTGTACGACAGCCCCGCCTGCCAGCGCGACAGGTAGCTGAACGTCACGCCCAGGGTGGCCTGCTTGCGGCCTTCGACGAAGTTGCCGCCCGGGCCGGGCGCGACACCGCCGACATCATGATTGAATGCCAGGCGCGGCGTCATGTTCCAGGCCGTCCCGAACACGTTGTTGTAGGTGGGCGCCACGATGATGCGATAACCCCAGCTCGTGTCGGTCACGTAACCGTCGGTGGTCGTCACCGGGCTGCGCGAGTTGCCGCCGGTCTGGCGAGAAGGACCACCGGCGGTATCGGTGCCCGGCCCTTCGAACCGCAGCTCGCTTTCATCCGGCAGGTCCCAAACGTGGGTCACGCCGAATTCACCGACCACGGCAACCTGGTTGGCGCCGAGCCAGTTGCCCGGACCGAACAGCTTGGTCAGCGTGAACTGGCCCTGTGAAACCTCTCGACGCTCGTAGCCCTGGATGAACTCGCCGGGCTCGTATTCGCCGAGCTGGCTGACAAAGCGGTTGTAAGGCTCGGGAATGGCCGCGTTCAGCGGGGACAGGCCGGCGTAGAGCAGCTCGACGTCGTCGATCTGGATCGGCAGGTTTTCGCGGTAGCTGACTTCGCCGCCCAGCGACCAGGTGCCGATGTTGGTATTGAAGCTCACGCCCCAGAGGTCGATGTCCTCGGGATACTCCACGATGACCGCGCCGGAGGACGGCGCCGAATTGGTAACGGCACGACCCGAAAGGACCGGCAGACGGCTGTGATAGCGCAGGTGGTAAAAACCGAACTCAGTGCCGTTGATCAGATTCGGCGCGAAGTAGCGGAGCGCCACACCATACTGGCCGTGCTCGTCGGGCCGGTTATCCCGGGCCCGCGGGAACGAAGCGGCACAACCCGCTCCGACTAGGGCGATGGGCAGGTTGCGATCACTGACGCCGAGGTTGCCGTTGCGGCAGACCGTTTCGTAAAGGTCCGGGTTGTTAACCGGCTGCGGCACCAGGCCGAAGTTGAGCATGGCGTAGCGGCCGCCGGCCGTCCCGAAGTCGTTGGTGGCGAAGAAGGTGCCCGAAGGCTCGGCCTCGACTTCGCCCCACTCGCCCAGCACGACCGCTTCCACCGCCAGGTTGGGGGTGAGGTCCAGGCTGCCCCACAGCATGTTCTGCGGCAGGAAGGCGTCCTTGAGCTCGGCGCCTGCGGTACGCAGCGCGGTGACGTCGACCGGATTGATCGTGTTGATACCGCCGGCCAGGAACGTGCTTTCGCCCCAGCTGACCACCTGGCGACCGAGGCGGACGGACAGTAGCCGTTCGCCGAGCTCGAAATCGCCGTAGATGTAGGCGTCGAGCAAGCGAGCGCGCTCGGCGGCCTGGTCCTTGGCACCGTCCGGCAGATCGTCCAGGCCGGTCAGCGTGAAGTCGTAGAAGTAGTTGCCACGGACGAAGGCCCCGAAGTTGTCGAAGTTGATCGCCAGCTCGGAGGTAATGCGGGCCTGGTTGAAGATCGGATCCCACTGGTCGAAGTTCAGGTTCCCGTCGTCGGAGTTGGCCGAGAAGCGGCCCTGTGCGGCGATCTGCTGGTCGAGCGGCGCCTGGAAGATGGTCGGATTGAAATGCGACTTGGCGACCAGGTCGGGATCGCGCTCTTCGGCGCGCACCCCGATGCCGTAGCTGATGGTCGAGTCGAGACGAATCTCGACTTCATCGGTGCTCAGATCGATGGCCTGAGCCTGCTGGGCCGCCAGGGCCAGACCGATGGCGCCGGCCAGGATGCCGGGACGAAGCCCGAGACCGCGCCGACTCGTGTGAAGTTCTTGGCGTTTCATGTTCGGATTCTCCCTCTCAGTCGTCGGTCTGGATGAGTGACGGATCGCCGATGACGACGGCTGCGCCACCGGAAGCCACCATACTGGCTGCTTCACCCTGCATCTCGGCCGTAACCGCCGGATTGACGCTCGGGTCGAGCAGCGAGCCGTGACCGCCTTGCAGCAATCGGACGGCCCCGCGGATGCCCATCGGATCCGCGGTGGACTGGGTGATCGCATCCAGTCCCATCACGCGAATCAGGGGCTCGGTGCCGGAAAGCGGCGCGCCCTGTACGGCGTTGGGTACGACCGAGTCGCCGGCGACCTGCTGCAGCAGAATGGAATTCTGCGCGGTCGCCACCTGGCCCCAGTTGATGGGGTCGGCCGCGTCGATGACGGTCTGGGCAGCAAGCAGGAACTGGAAATAGTCCGGCGAGAAGGGCTCAACGCCGGCGGCCTGGAGTCCGGCGCGGATCACCGGGCCGAAGGTCTCCGATCCGGAAAGCAGGTTGGCGATGCCGCCACCCGGCACCGACAGCACGCCGTTGTTGACGGTCGGCTCGACGGCCAGGAAGGGCGTGCCCACCATGGCGCCGAGCGAGATGCCGACGAAGTTGATGTTGGATCCGTCGAGGTCGGTGACGCCGTCACCGTCGATGTCCATCTGCGGCACGTTCAGCGCCAGGGTCGACAGGTCGATCTGTGCCTGGCGCAGGTTGTCGCGCGAGGTCAGCAGGCTCTGCAGGTTGATGAACCAGGCACCGGAGGAGTCGATCATGCCGTCCGGACCCGGAGCACCGGTCTCGTTGTTCTGCAGGTCGAGATCGAAGGTCCGCTCCATCGACAACGGCGCGAACGGCGTGTTGTCGATGTAGAGCGGGCTGGTCTGGTCGGTGATGCCGTGCAGGGGCATGTCGATGGATACCACCGCGAAGCCCTGCGAAGCCATCGTGTCGGCGAGTGCCAGCATCTGCGAACGATTACCGGTGATGCCGTGCTGGAAGATCACGACCGGCCAGCCGGCCGCCGGGCGCGGCTGCCCCGACAGTTCGTTGGGCACGGTCAGGATCATCGGCGCCATCGGACGGGCGGTCTCCACCGGGATCGGGTTGGCCACCGTTACGTTGGTCGATTCGGGATTGAGACCGAACTGGTCGAAGGGCGGCACGTAGTTGCCAGGCGCCGCCTGCCAGAACTCGGTCAGGGGAGCGGTCGGGTTGTCCGCGCTCGGCATGCCGAGGAAGTACGGCAGCTCGACCACGCCGAGGTAGACATCCGCGATGCCCGGCGACGCCCCCGGCGGCAGGACGTCGGCCGTAGTCAGGCAGCTGCCCGGCGCCAGACAGGCCTGGGCGACCTGGGTGCTGGTCGGGCCGATGGCCGACCGCAGCACGTCGAGCACCGGGGTGACCGACTGGGTGGTCGCGGTCGAGGAAAGCACGATGCTCTCGCGCATGACCCCCTGCGAGCCGGCGGCCGCGAGGTGCGTGTTGATCAGCAGCCGCAGCGGCTCGAGCGCCTGCGCGGTGCCATCATCGAGCAGGGGATCGGTGCTCTCGCCGCCCTCGACCAGCGGATCCGGCCGCTTGGCCAGGAAGTACGGCTGCGACGGCGTGGCCGGGTTGCCGGCGGTATCGGTGATGCCCTCGGTGAGCACGGCCATGTAGCCCGTCATCTCCTGCAGCGGCACCAGCGGCACGATGGCGACGGTCTGCCCGCTCGGGTCGGAGCCGGCGACCACGGCGACGTACTCCTGGTTCGGTACGAGTTCCCGGTTGACGCCGGTCACCGCGGCCGACCCCTGCTGGAAGCTGACCTCGTAGAAGCGCACGCTGCTGCCGGCGACGACGGTCGAGGGATCGACCGGATCGCTGAAGCTGAAGGTCCAGGGAGCAACGGTACTGAATCCGTCGAGCGCGTTCATGGCGACCGCCGGATCGCTGAAGTCGGTCGGGTCGGCCACCGGAATGTTGAGCGTCAGGTCATCGGTCCCCGACAGCAGCAAGCTGTTCGGAAACGGGATGTTCCCGCCCGCCGGATCGAACACGGCGGTGATGACATCGGTGACGGGATCGCCGCCCGGTTGGGTGGCCGGGTTCTGCGGCTCGGTACGGTCCACACTGGAACTGCCGCCGCAGCCGACCAGCCACAACAGCGCGAGTGCGGGCGCCAGGAATCGGCATGACTTCATCAGATTTCTCCCCAAAGCAGAGATGTTTTATGTATTGGTCAATACTGTCCAGTATGGCGCAGCACCGACTATGTCCGCCTGTATGATATGAACATGTTCTTTACTTTTGCAAGCAAGAGCGGCGGGCAGTTCCTCAAGGCCCTCGGTCCCGGATTGCTGATGGCCGGCGCGGCCGTCGGCGTGTCCCATCTGGTACAGTCCACACGGGCCGGAGCCGAGTACGGCACCAGCCTTCTCGCCCTCGTGATCATTGCCTGCATTCTCAAGTACCCCTTCCTCGAATTCGGCCCGCGCTACGCGGCGGCGACCGGAGAAAACCTGCTCGTCGGCTACCGCCGCCTGGGGCGCTGGGCACTGGGCCTGTTCGTGCTCATCACGCTCGGCACCATGCTCATCATCCAGGCCGGCGTCACGGTGGTCACGGCCGGGCTGGCCGGCGTGGTGTTCGGCTTCGAGGCGTCGATGACACAGCTTTCGGCGGGCGTGCTGATCGGCTGCCTGGCGGTCCTGGCGATCGGTCGATTCCGCGGGCTCGACCTGATGATGAAACTCATCATGGCCGCCCTGGCGGTCTCGACCCTGGCGGCCGTGGCGCTGGCCTTCGGCACCGATCCGGACTGGTCGGCGCTCAACCCCGCGGCCAATCTCGAAGCGATCTGGACGGCAACCGGCTTCGCCTTCGTCCTGGCGCTGCTGGGCTGGATGCCGATTCCGCTCGACGTGGCCGCATGGCATTCGCTCTGGACCCTCGAGCGCGCGGAACAGACGGGCTACCGCCCGAGCGTGCGCGAGGCCGTCGCGGACTTCCAGATCGGCTACGCCGGGGCAACGATCCTGGCCGTGCTCTTCCTGCTGCTCGGCGCGCTGATGCTGCACGGCAGCGGCGAGTCACTGCCGCAGTCCGGCGTGGCCTTCTCGGGCCGCCTGGTGGATCTCTACGCGCAGACGCTCGGCGACTGGGCGCGACCGATCATCGCGGTCGCCGCGCTGACCACCATGTTCTCGACCACGCTGGCCGTGACCGACGCCTACCCGCGGGCGCTCCGCGCGCTGATCGAGCTGAGCGGCATCGCCACCGAGGAGGGTTCGGTCGAACACAAGCACCGGGCGCGCTACGTCGGCGCACTGCTGCTGACCGCCACCGGCGCGCTGTTCGTGATCCACTTCTTCGGCCAGCGCTTCACCGCGCTGATCGACTTCGCCACCACGGTGTCCTTCCTGGCCGCCCCGGTCATCGCCTGGCTCAACCTGAAGCTGCTCACCAGCGAGCACGTGCCCGCCCCGCATCGGCCGAGCGGCGCCCTGCTGGCGCTGGCCTGGGCCGGCTTCTGGTTCCTGGTACTCTTCTGCGCGATCTGGATCGGCTGGCGGCTGGCCTGACCCGGCGCGATCAGTTGGCCTGATACACGGGGTGACCATCGGCAAACGGCGCCGCGGCTTTCCGTTCGTCCCGATAGCGCGCCATGTCTTCCTGCATCCACGGACGGCCTTCGAGCTCGCCGAGCTTGACGGCCTCGAACATGGCCTGCGCCTGGAAATCGACCGCGTCGTCGAACTCGCCGCGCGCGGCATGCACCATGGCCAGTGTCTCGGCCGACGACAGACCGGGCGAGCGCCGGTACAGGCGATCGGCCCACGCAAGCGCCTGGTCGAGCGCCGCCGTGTCGGCCTCCAGGCAGGTCGAGCGCAGGCGCGCCAGGGCATCGAGCACGCGCGCATCGGGCGAATCCAAACGGGATCGCGCCTGCTCGAAGGCATCGGCGGCGGCCGCGCATTCTCCCTGGCGCAGGCGGCTCAGCCCCAGCCAGTATTCGAATCGGGCCGACGCCTCGGGCGACGCCGCCTCGGAGACCAGCGACTCGAACGAAGAGGCCGCCGAGCCGGCGTCGCCGAGGAACAGCGAAATCCGCGCCAGGGCGGCGCGCGCATCGAGGTCGGCCGGCTCGCGTTCGAGTGCCGCCTCGTAGGCCTCGGTGGCCCGGCCGAGATCGCCCTGCATCTCGCCGAGCTGGCCGAGATAGAACCAGGGCTCGAGATCGTCCGGGGCCAGTTCGGCCCAGCGCTGGAAGCGCTGCCTGGCCGGCTCCATCCGGCCCTGCCGCGCCAGCGCATCGCCGAGATCGCGCAGGAAGGACGGATTGTCCGGCTCCAGCTCGAGCGCGCGCTCGAGCAGCGGGATCGCGGCATCCAGCCGTCCCCGGTCGGCCTCGGACAGGGCCAGCTCGTGGTAGAACTGGGCGCTGCGCGAGAGCAGCTGCACCTGGCCGAGCACCGGGTCGGGCACCGGCACCTCGATGTCGCCGCTGCGCGCCATGCTCCGCCTGGCCTGCTCGACTTCGCCCAGACCGCGGAAGGCCCGCCCGAGCTGGTAGTAGAGCCGGTTCGAACCGGGGGCCCGCTCCAGCGCGGCGTTGAACAGCGATACGGCCTGCTCGAATTCCTCTCTCTCCAGGGCCACGCGGCCCAGGCCGGCCAGCGCCGCGGCGTGCTGCGGTGCCAGGTCGCGGGCGACGCCGAAATCCCGGGCGGCGGCGTCGAGCTGCCCGAGCGCCAGGTGGGCACGTCCCCGATGGACCCGGGCCGCATAGTCGTCCGGGTAGAGCTCAAGCGCGTAGCCAAAGCGTTCGATGGCGGACTCGGGACGATCCTCGCCCAGCTCGATCAGCCCCAGCAGGTAGTGCCATTCCTGGCGCGATTCACGCAGGCTGATCGCATTGGTATAGGCATGCCGCGCCACCGAGACGAGGTCGTGGGCCAGCGCCACGTCACCCAGATGGCCCCAGGCCTCGGCGCGAACGACCTCGTCGGCGCCATCGCGCTCGGCTCGCACAACGCGGTCCCGGGCTTCTCCGAGCACCTCGGCGACGGGCTCGGCCACCTCGTCGAGGGGCAGGTCCGGCATGTTGGCGTCGAAGGCTCGCGCCTGCGCGGAAAGGCTCAGGGCGAGAACGGCGAACGGCAGGATCAGGGCATGCTTCATAAATTCGATTCTTCTCCGGTAGCGCGGGTGAGTCGATGATAGCGTCCGACATCGAGCGGGCCGAAGCGTTCGCGCAGCCCGTCGGGCCAGCGCAGTTCCACCTCGACCGCGTCGGAGCGCGCGCCCAGGCCCAGGACGATGCGGGGATCGCTGGCCGAGGCGTAGGAGCCGTCCCGGCGGCTGCGCCGAAGCAGGCGCAGGCGCTCGCCGTCGACCAGCCAGGCGCGCGTGCCGGTCACGATCCGCCCTTCGGCGTCGACCGGCTCGATCCCGAGCCATCGGGCCTCGGGCGACATGCGGTTGAGCAGGACTTCGGCCGGGGCGTTGACGTTGACCACGACCATGTCGACGCGCCCGTCGTTGTCGAGGTCGCCGAAGGCGGCGCCGCGGCTGGAGCGGGAGCGCGAAAAGGCCGCGCCGGCATCGGCGCTGCGATCGGCGAAGCGACCGCCCTCGCCGCCCAGGAACAGCTGGTTGGGCTGGTGGTAGGGGAAGGGGTCGTCCTTGGCGGCGAGTTCCGGCTCTTCGGTCACGGCGCCGTTGACCACCGGCAGGTCGAGCCGGCCGTCGAGATCGACATCGACGAAGGCCGTGCCGAAACCGGTCATGGGCAGGCTCGGGGACGCGAGTCCCGAGGCATTGCTGACGTCGTCGAACCAGCCCTGGCCGTCGTTGCGGTAGAGCGTGTTGCTTTCGCGGCGCAGGTGGGTGAGGAAGATGTCCTCGTCGCCGTCGTCATCGTAGTCGCCGGCATCGACCCCCATGCTGGCTTCGCTGGCGCCGTCGCTGTTCACGGCGTTGCCAGCCAGCATGGCGTCGTCGCTGAAACGGCCCTCGCCCCGGTTGATCCAGAAGTAGTTGGGGCTGCCGTCGTTGGCCACGTAGATGTCGACGCGGCCGTCGCCGTCGAGGTCGGCGCTGATCACGCCGAGGCCGTGCCCCTTGTCGTCACCCAGGCCGGCGCTTGCGGTCACGTCCTCGAAGCGTCCCTGGCCGAGGTTGCGGAACAGGCTGTCGCCGGCCGGCGGGTAGGCCGAGGGCGAGCAGTAGTCCTGCCGGCTGGTGCCGGATGCCCGACAGACCTTGTTGTCCTCGACCGAGTAGTCGGCGTAATTGACGACCATCAGGTCCAGAAGACCGTCACCGTCGTGGTCGGCGAAGGAGCCGCTCACGCTCCAGCGCGGATCGTTGACGCCGACCTCGGCGGTCACGTCGGTGAAGGTCCCGTCACCGTCGTTGCGCCACAGCTGGTTGTCGCCGAAATTCAGGATGTAGAGGTCGGGATAGCCGTTGCCGTCGTAGTCGCCCACGGCCGCGCCCATGCCGTAGCCGCGGGCGTCGATGCCCGCCGCCTCGGTGACGTCCTCGAAGGCGAGTCGCCACTGGCCGTCCTCGTCCTGCCGGGAGACGTTGCGATAGAGCCGGTCGCCGCGTTGGCGCTCGTCGGGGCCGATACCCGGACCGATCGCCCCGCCCTGCACCAGGTAGAGATCGAGCAGGCCGTCGCGGTCGTAGTCGAGCAGCGCCGCGCCGCCGCCCATGATCTCGGGAAAGAAGAACTGGCCCTGCATGCCGCTGTCGTAGCGGAAGTCCACCCCGGCCGATTCGGCGACGTCCTCGAACCAGTCGGCCTGCACGGGCGTGAGCAGGCCGATCAGCAGGGTGCAGCTGACGATCTCGACAAGCAGGCGAAGGAGGCGGGTTACCATTTTCGGTTCAGGCGCGGTGAGCAGTGCCGCGCCCGGTCGGGGCGCGAGAGTCGCGCCATTCTGCCATCCGGAGATATCGCTTGCAATCAGACACTTCCAGCCTCCGCCGCATCGCGGTGGTCAGCTCCTCGCGGGCCGACTACAGCCATCTCTACTGGATCCTGCGCGAGCTCGCGGCCGCCGACGACGTCGACCTGCGGATCATCGCCACCGCAGCGCACCTCTCGCCGGAGTTCGGCCACACGGTCGACTGCATCCGCGAAGACGGCTTCGAAGTCGAGGCCTGCATCGACAGCCTGGTCGATGCCGACAGCGACGTGGGCATGGCGAAGACCATCGGCCTGACCACGCTCGGCCTGGCCGACCTGCTCGGCCAACTGCGCCCCGACCTGATGCTGGTCATCGCCGACCGCTACGAGATGCTGGCACCGGCGGCCACGGCGCTGGCCCTGCGTATCCCGCTGGCCCATATCGAAGGCGGTGAGGTCAGCGAGGGCGCCATCGACGACGCCGTGCGCAATGCGCTCACCCAGATGAGCCACCTGCACTTCGTTTCCACGCGCGAGGCCCGGCGCCGCGTCATGGCCATGGGCGTGCCCGGCTGGCGCGTACACCGGGCCGGCGCGCCGTCGCTCGACCACCTGTCTCGCAGCGAGATACCCGGGCGAGCCGAGCTGGAAGCGCGCCTGGGTTTCGACCTGGCCGTGCCCCCGCGCATCGTGGCCATGCACCCCACGACCTGGCTCGACGACACCGCCCAAGAAGCCCGGCAGCTGTTCGCGGCGCTCGAGCAGACAGCCTCGCCGTCGGTGTTCTGCTTTCCCAACGCCGACGCCGGCCACCGGCCCATCATCGACATGGCGCGCGACTACTGCCGCGGTCACGACGACGCGCAACTGTTCACCAACCTGGGCACGCTCGACTACTGGGGCCTGCTGCACCACGCGAGCATGCTCATCGGCAATTCATCGAGCGGCATCATGGAGACCCCCTCGCTGGCCCTGCCCTTCGTCAACGTCGGCATCCGCCAGCGCGGCCGCGAGCGCGCCGCCAACGTCATCGACGTCGCGGCCGAACCCGGGGCCATCGTCGCGGGCATGGAGAATGCCGGCTCCGAGACCTTTCGGCACTCTCTAGAGGGCATGAACAACCCCTACGGCGACGGCAATGCCGCGGGCCTGATCGCCCGCGTCCTGCGAGAAACCCCGCTCGACGAAACACTGAAGATCCGCCGTGCCCTGCCCCTGGTCGCAGGCAACACCCCGGCGTTCGTTCATGCGGCCCTCGATCAACGTGAATAACGAGCGCACTCCCCGGGCCGATCCTTGCCGGACGAAGAGGAAGTCGAAGCTCTAGGCAAGGTGACCGTCAGCATCACCCTCAGCCGCGGCCCCGGGCTGCAATCCTTCGGGGCCGGCATAAACGCTGACCGGACGCTCTACGAACAACATCCAGATACATAAACCAGCATCGAATAGGCCGCCAACTCAATCATGGATAGCCCGGGGCAGCGCCTACATCCAATTTGCAAGATTGCTCATCTGGGAGTGTGCGCTATATCTCCTATCGCATAGACGGGTGCACTCTGCTGCCCCTCCGCATCAATGCCACCAGGAAAACTCACTCGCGCGACTTGCTCTGGAATCCTGCTCATTGACACTTCAGTCCAGGCGTGGCTATCGCCCATACTTGAGGCATCCGGAAAGGCCAAGGCCATCTGGTTACATACCTCCACACCACTGGCAATCACAAGCCTGGTATCGAACAACTCCGCGTCATGCGCTTGTGCACAAACACTCTGCCACTGATACTCATCGACAGGGAAAGCGCGCTGCGCCATCATCAGGATCTGATCTCTGGTAATCATCTCACCCTCTCGCTCAACCGCATCAACGATATCGTCGACCAAGGCAGTCGCCGTGGACACGTCATCATTTCCTGTGACTGGGGAGCGAACCTTTATGTAGCGCGAATCCATCGGAATAGCCTCACCATCCACTGAAGCGAGGTGAAGAAGCAACAGCATATGATCAGGACGAGTACGAGCGAGAGACTTGAGCGCAGCGTAGCTAGACGGCACATCCACCGCCACCAACTTCCAGTCACTAATATCTATGCTGGCAGGAATCGGACAATGGGAGCCGTCTGCCCCTTCGGAGTCGGAAAGAATGTCCAAGCCATCATCAGCCAGCAAGCCGGATGACAGGTTGCCCAAGAATAGGGCGACCGCGCCGACTACAAAGACAAGTACTCGATTCATCCTAGAGTTCCGCGTAGCAACCCTGCCGTAATTGGTCAGCCACCAAAGACTTATAGCCAATTATTAAGGCCTAATTTCCCAAATGGATGGCAAGCGACAAACATTCTTTGTACCTTACGCCAAATTGAACCTAACAAATGCCAATTGCATACGTCAACCCAACATTCGGACCTTGTTCCTAGTCGCAGTTGGGGGATCAAGTATCTTGAACTGCTCTCACAATTTTGTTGGGATTCCTTAGCTTTACCGTCATCGGCTGGCTGTGATCTCTCAGCAGGTTGTCCGCACGGACATCCTTGACTGAATGATGAACTCGTTACCCATCAGTCTGTCTCGAGCAGTCCGTGTGGACAACCTGCTGAGAGGTCACACCTAGAAGTTAGCGGCCTCGAAATGACGGATTGCAGCGCCTTGGTGTAGGAGATTTCCTACTCAGTTGCGAAGACAGACTCAGTCTTCCGGGTAAGCGGTCACGTGCAAGCGGTCGACGGCCATTTGGGCGATCACCTGCTCGCTGCCGTCCGGCCAGGTGATCGTGACCCGGTCGATGCGGTCGGTCCCGCCCAGGCCGAAGGTGACCGGCAGCTCGACCTGGGACAGGTAGCTGCGCGTGGGCATGACGGTTCGGTACTGGGTGGAGCCGCCGGCTTCCAGTTTGATCTCGGCGCCGATGGCATCGGGATTGGGGGCGGAGCCCGCGAGGCGGATGCGCAACCAGTGGTGGGCATTGTCGAGGTCGTTGCGCAGCAGCAGCGGCGCGCCGCCGACCTGGGTCAGCACGACGTCCAGGTCGCCGTCGGCGTCGATGTCGGCGTAGGCCGCGCCGCGGCCCACGATCGGCCGCGAGAGGTCACCGATGCGGTCCTGGGCAACCACACGGTAGGTGCTCGGGCACTCGCCGCCGCAGTTCCAGAAAAGCTGCGCCGGCTGCCGGTAGAACTGGCTGGCCTGGACCTGGTTGATCTCGTTCTCGACGTGGCCGTTGGCCTGCAGGTAGTCGAGACGGCCGTCGAAGTCATAGTCGAAGAAGAACACGCCGAAGGTCAGGGCCATGCGCGTGGCCGGGCCGAGTCCCTCGCCGATGGTCTGGTCGACGAACTGCGGCAGGCGGAAGTTCGAGACGTAGAAGGAACTCATCTCGTTGGCGAAGTTGCCGATGGCGACCGCCAGCGCGTCGTCGTTGCGGTGACGCGCCACGTCGACGCCCATCGCGCCGGTGGCCATGCCGTTGCGGTCGAAGCCCAGTCCCCATTCGGTCCCCACTTCGACGAAACGGCCCTCGCCCTCGTTGTGGAAGAGAAAGTTCTGCACCGTGTCGTTGGCGACGAAGACATCCAGGCGCCCGTCGCCGTCGAAGTCGGCCGGCACCAGGGCCAGGCCCTTGCCGATGGGCTCGTCGGTGGCCGGGTTGCGCACGTCGATGCCCGCCTGCTCGCCGACCTCGGTGAAGCGGCCGTCGCCGTCGTTGCGGTAGAGGTAGTCGCGCGTGCCGGCGAAGTTCGTCGGCGGCCCGTACGCGCGGCCGATGCCGGTCAGCCGGTAGTCGACTTCCATGTCGATCTCGCGCGACCACTGGACGTAGTTGACGACGAACAGGTCCAGGTCGCCGTCACCGTCGGCGTCGAAGAAGCCCGCGCTGGTGCTCCAGCGGTCCGCCTCGCCGGCGACGCCGGCGGCCTCGGTCACGTCGACGAAGCCCCCGGGCGTGTTCCGGAACAGCCGGTTGCGGCCGACGGCAGTGGCGAAGATGTCGATGCGCCCGTCGCCGTCGTAGTCGGCCACGGCCACGCCCATGCCCTGGAAATGCACGCCGTCGAGGCCGACCTCGGCGGTCACCTCCCGAAACTGCCCGGCCCCGTCGTTCTCGTAGAGCCTCAGCGCGTTGGGGCGCTGCCCCCCGTCCTCGGGCGCGAAGTCCCAGCGATCGCCGTTGACGAACAGGAGATCGGGGTCGCCGTCGCCGTCGTAGTCGAAGAAGGCCACGCCGCCGCCCATGGTCTCGGGCAGCATGCGCTCGCCGTACGCGCCGTTGAAATGCACGAAGTCAATGCCGGCCGACTCCGTGACGTCGACGAAACGTCCCGACGGCGGCTCGGGCATGTCGGGTGATTCAAGCAGGGAATCGAGCTCGACCTCGGTCTCGGCGACCGGCGCCTCGGGCGCGCTGCCCAGCCAGTAGCTCAGGCCGAACCAGCCGCCGGCGAGCAGCAGCGCGCCGACGATGACCGCCAGCGACCAGCGGAACACCCGGCCGATGATGGCGTCGTCCTGCTCGAGCGCCTCGTCTTCGAATTCGGCCTCGTGCCGGGGATCGTGCCTGCTTTCGCTCATGGGTTCTCGATGCGTTCGATGACCTGGGGAACGGCCAGTCCGTAAGCGTCCGCTCCGTCGCGGTGGAGGTCGTAGATGACCACTGGGTCGGCCGCGTGGTCGGCGGCCGGGTCGCGGCGCCGGGCGGCGGCGACCGCCCGGTCGCGGGCGTTGTCGTCCACGCGGTAGCGCTGGTACTCCGAGGCGTGCCAGGCTGCGTCCTCGGCATCGCCCAGTTCGGCCTCGACCTGCGACAGGTTGTAGTGAGCGGCGGCGTTTTCGGGGTCCTGAACGAGCGCCCGGTCGAACCAGTCGCGCGCCGAGCGCAGCGCCGTGGTCCTCGCCTCGCCGCTGCGGGCGTTGGCCAGCTCGCGCCAGGTCAGGCCGATGCGGTTGAGCAGTCGATAGTCGCGCGAGAAGTCGAAACCGCGCGCCCGCGCTTCGTTGAACCGCGTCTCGGCCAGGGCCTCGAAGGCCTGCAGGGCCTCCTCGAAACGGCCTTCCTGGAACAGCAGCAGGCCGCTGAACCAGGCCATGGACCAGGGCGGCGGCGGATCCTCGTGCGCGGCCGCGCGCCGTAGTGCCGCGGCGGCCTCGTCGAGGCGCCCTTCCTCGAGATAGACGCGCGCCAGGTTGAGCGCGCCGGCGCTGTGGCCCAGGGCCTCGACGCGCTGGAACGCTTCTTCGGCCTGGCGCAGCTGTCGGCGCTCTGGCTTCCTGAGCGCGCCGATGCCGTAATCGTTGAAACGCTGCCACTCGGGAATGCCGCGATCGGCCACCGTGAGCGGTTCGGCGCCTTGGCCGACCGGGAAGGTGACCTCGTCGGTGGCCAGGACCGTGATCGGCAGGTCGTTGCGGACGAACGGCGGATTCTCGACGTGCTTCATCAGGGCGACGTCGAACTTGCGATAGTGCACGCGGGCACGGACCGTCAGTTCACCGGCCATCGACCCCGGCACGTCCAGGCGGTAGTGCAGCACGTCGGCCGCGCCCGGCGGGATCTGGTGGTTGTAGAGCGGCACGAAGATGTCTTCGGGATTGCGCCGCTCGATGCGGTTGCCTTCGCGATCGAGCACGTAGGCATTGATGAAGTGCGACCAGGGATCGACGCGATGCTCGCTGTCTTCCATGCCGCCGCTTCGCGCGATGACGCGGCCGTCGTGCTCGACTTCGACCTCGACCCAGACCTGGTTGGAATCGGCCGTGCCCTGGGTGAAGTGATGCCCCATGCCGGTGGTCCGCACCACGGTCTGCAGCAGGTATTCGCGCCCGGGCCGCAGCGCCGGCACCGCCGGCCGGATCGGCGCGATCAGCTCACCGTCGATGCGGCCGGACTCGCGCAGCCCGACGATGTCGACGCGCAGGGCGTTCTGCAGGAAGGCCTGGTGCTTGTCCACGACCGACTCGGGCAGGCCGACCAGCCGCGGGATCGCGGTGTTGGCGGCCGGGAACATGTGGTCGCGCACCGTGTAGCCTTCCTCGCCTTCGCGCAGGCGGGCCCCGAAATCGTCGGAGGCCACGGGCGGCATGTGGCAACCGGCGCAGTTCTCCTGCGCCTGGTCGGGATAGTAGAAGCTGGTGACCCCGTGGCCCGACACGCCGCTGAGCAGGAAGGAATCGTAGTGGTTCTGGCCTCTGAGCCACTTGTAGTCGTTGAGGTGCTCGGGCAGGTGCACCTTGTGGCAGGTGCCGCAGAATTCCGGCTCCTGGTGCAGCGGCTTGAGGAAGGTCTTCTTGTGGAAGGCCGGCTTGGCCTTGATCAGCTGCGCGTTGACCCACTGCAAGGCGGGCTCGTCGCTGAAGGCGAAGGGATAGTGCACGGGTTCCTCGACGGTGAAGTCGCCGTTGCCGCGCGGGCTGTTGACGTTGGTGATCGCATGACAGGACGTGCAGGTGATGCCGGCATGCGCGGTCGGATGATTGACGTCGTCGTAATTCGGATCGTCGAAGGCGCCCGACAGCAGCGGCACCAGGTCGTGACAGGCGGCGCAGAAGCGAGCGGCATCGACGTTGCCGTCGCGCTCGAGCGCGAACTCGCGCGTGTTGCGCACCGACATCAGGTAGACCGGATTGTTGAACGAGGCCCAGCGATGCATGCTGTTCTGCCACTGGTCGTGGACGTCGGCGTGGCATTCGGCGCAGTAGCCGTCCATCATCAGGGTTTCGGCCGGAATGTAGTCGCCGGTGGCCGAGCGCGTCAGGGCGGGCCGGAAGTCGGCTTCGCCGTACTGGCCGGGGCGATTCCACTGCCGCGGATCCTGCGCTTCGAGCGCGACCAGGCCGAGCGCGAACAGGCCGCCGATGCCGGCCACCACCAGTCCCGACTTCCAGCGGATGCGGGGGCCGGCCAGGCGGTGCAGCACGAACAGCCAGATGCAGGCCAGCGGCACGATCACGTGCAGCCAGTAGATCACGCCCCGCGCGGTCTCGTTGCGGATCTGGAAGAAATCGAAGCGCACCAGCCCGATGCCGCTCAGCAAGAGAAGCAGCACGGCCGCGAACAGGCCGAGGCCGGCGTAGACCGCGCGCCGGTTGGGGCGGCGCCAGGTGTTGCGCATGTGAAAGCCGATGAACGCCAGGGCGGGCACGACCAGCAGCAGGCCGACCACCAGGTGGAACAGGAACATCAGCTGGTAGGTGTAGTCCTGGAAGGTCTCCCCGCTGAGATGCTCGGCCAGCGTGACGCCGCCCAGGTAGACGGAATTGACCAGCAGCAGCGCGAACAGCGCGAGCACGACGACCAGGAGCCGCTTGAGTTTCGGCCCGACCGCCTTGCGCGGACGCCTGCGCTTTGTGTCCATCAATACCCTCCGCGGAAACGCGTCAGTGTAGTCTCGTGCAGCGCTTCACGCACCTGCGAGGCCGACTGTCCCGGCAGCGGCCCCACGGTTTCGCCGTCGCGGGTGTAGAGATCCATGTCCTTGGCGTAGCCGCGCACCTCCAGCACCACCTCGCGACGGAAACCCTCGGGCGGGGCGGCCGGCGCGGGGAATTCGAAGTGCACTTCCTCGCCCGGGCCGATGACGGCGAAGGCCTCGTCGGCCTCGGCGACAAGCCGGTCCACCGCACCGAAGGCGGTGTAGAAACCGGTCGGCGCCTTGGTGTCCCAGAAGGCCGATCGATCGGCGTAGTCGTAGTAGGGCCGGCGCTGCGCCAGGGTGTCCCGGCGCGCGAAGCCCGACCGGGCCAGGCGGGCCAGGTCGACCTCGAGCGTGCGCAGGCGGGCGGTGTCGGGCGGCGCTTCGGCGAGCGCCACGGCGATGCGGTCGAAGTAGATTTCGAGGTTGGTGCGCAGCCGCAGCGCCGTGGTGCCGGACGGCAGGGCGTCGAGCGGCAGCGACATCTCGCGCGGCATGCCCGCCGGGTAGCCGAAGTGCTCGTGCACGGTCTGCCAGCGGCCGCCCGCGCGCGCCTCCAGCGTGGGCGCAGCATAGTCGGCGCCGGCCTGCCACGCGGCGAACACCGTCTGCGAGTAGGGGTACTCGACCCAGCCGTCGACGATCAGGACCGGCCGGCTGCCGGCCGGGTTGACGACCCGGTCGAACTCCAGCGTCAGCACGTGCTCGCCGGCCAGGCGGCCCAGGAAGCGCCGGTCGCGTTCGCCCACGGGCGCCGCTTGGGAATCGACGGAGCGCAGGGCGCGCTCGACCCGTTCGCCGCGCTCGTTGTGCGCGCGCACCGGCGTGGCGAGGGTGTCGTCGCGATAGAACACGGGCGCGCCCGTCGGCGCCGGCCCGCCGCCGGTGTGCATGCGTTCGTCGAGCACCAGCGACCAGCCCGGCGGCAGGTCGTGGACGTGCAGTCGCGCCGCGTCGAGGTAGGCGACTTCCTCCATCGGCTCGCCGATCTTGATCGCGTAGCGGCCGTCGCGCGGCGCGATGCTGCCGGCGGGAAAGCGGAAGAACTCCCAGGGTCGCGGCTCGGAATACTCACCCGGCGCGTGCAGGAAGCCGATGCCGGCCACGCCGAGCAGGTCGGAAACGAACTCGAAGCGCTCGCCGTTGTAGGCGAAAAGCACCGGGCAGCTGGCGAGCTGGCGCTGGGTCTCGGCGATGCGGTGCACCTCGCCGGCCGGCAGGGCCAGCTCGGTCTGCAGCACGCCGTCGGTCCAGGAGAGGCGGACGAAGTCGATGCGCTCGCCCCCGCCGAGCCCGATGGCCACCGGCTGCAGGCTCTGGCCCGGCGCCGAGTGCCGGTCGTAGGTATCGGCCAGGCTCCAGCGGCTGCCGACGCGGGCGGCGATGCCGGTGCCGATGCCCGATGCGTTCGACCGCATGCCGTCGGCCTGCTCGGAACGTCCGGTCGGCGCCAGCGCGGCGAAGCGGCCGCGACCGTCACCGGGCGGCCACTCGCGCAGCCGCCGCCCGTCGTCGCCTTCGACCAGCCCGATCAGCGACGGACCGCGCTCGGGATCGACCAGCACCGGCGCGAGGGCAAGCAGTTCGCCCTCGCCCGAGGCCAGGGATTCCAGGCCGGCGGCACCGTCCCGGTAAGCCAGGACCTCGAAGCCGCCGGCGTGGTGGACGAGAATCTCCGGCCGGCCGTTGCCGCTGAGATCGACGGCCGCCAGGGCGACCGATTCCGGCCGCTCCAGTTCGACGACGCCGAGCTCGCTCGATCGCCAGCCGCCCCCGGCATCCGGCCGCCAGCTCGCGAGCCTGCCCGATGCGTCGATGGTGACCAGGGCCGGACGGCCCGTGGCTTGGAAATCCGCCGCCGTGACGGCGAGAGGTGCCGCGCCGCGGAACGCTTCGAATCCTGCCGGCTCCCGGTAGCGCCACAGGCGGTCGTTGACCAGGACCTGCTGCGGCCCGCCGTCGTGCAGCACCACGATGTCGCCGTCGCGGTCGGCGTCGAGGTCGGCGGCCAGGACCATCCGGCCGCGGCCGTGCCCGGCCAGGTTCGCTTCGGACGTCTCGCTCAGCCGGCGCCAGCTGCCGTCGAGGTTGTTGCTGTAAAGCTCGTTGGGCGCGTCGGCGTTGACCACGAACAGGTCGAGGTCGCCGTCGTGGTCGGCATCGAACATCCCGACGTCCGCGCAGTCTCCGGCGTCGGCCACGTCGTCCGCTCCCGGCGCCGGCTGCCAGTTCGCGCCGGCCGACAGCAGGCGGTTCGCGCCGCGGCGGCAGAGGTAGACATCGAGCACGCCGTCGTTGTCGATATCGCCCCAGGCGGCGGCCACGACGTCCTCGATCCCGGACAGCGGATGGTCCGGCCGGGCGGCGAAGCCGTCGTCCTGCTGCAAGAAGACGAGCGTGCCGCCGGGATCGGCGAGGAACAGGTCCTGCCGCCCGTCGCCGTCGATGTCGGCGGTGGTCAGGGATGACGGGCCGGCACCGACGGGCAGGCCGGCCAGGTCGCGGGCCGCCTGCAGCACCGGACCGCCGGGCTCGAACTCCGACGCCGGCGCCGCGTCGCCGGACACGGCCTGCGCCTCGGCCAGCGGGCCCATCCGGGTATAGCGGAACTCGGCCAGATGGGCGCGCGGATTGTCGGCGAAGCGCTGGTAGGCCGCCAGCATTTCGCGGGCCTCGTTACGCTCGCCTGTCTGCCTGAGCACCAGGGCCGCCCCGTAGTAGGCGCTTCGCAGGTAGGGGTCGAGCTCGATCGCCCGCTCGTAGAGCGACAGGGCGTCCTCGTCGCGGCCGAGCTGGGCCAGCGTCTGGGCGGTGAAATAGGCGACGTGGGCCTCGCCCGGCGCGGCGTCCAGTACCTGCTCGAAATGCGCCAGCGCGGCCTCGCTCTCGCCGAGGTAGTAGCGCATCAGGCCGGCCACGTAGCGCGCCCGGACGTTGGCGGGATCGACTTCCAGGATGTCCTCGACCATCGCCAGGGCCCGCCGCTCGTCGCCTTCGCGCTGGCGATTGAGCGTGGCGATGGCCTCGTTGACGCGCACCGCCAGCCAGTCGGGATGCGCTTCGCTCAGCGCGGCAAAGACCTGCCGGGCCTCCTCGTTCTTGTACTGGCCCATCAGGCCGACGCCGTGATTGTTGCGCTCGATGGCTTCGGGCGGCAGCGACGCATCCCGGGACTGGCAGCCGCCGACGGCCAGGGCCAGCAGGAGGGCGAGGGGCAGGAGAATCGCGATTCGTGTCATGGCGTTGGTTCTGTCAGGGCAGGCGTTTCTTGGCCGCCGCGATCCGGCGGTTGGTCTGTTCGATGCCGAGGCCGTCGGCGCCGGCGGGTTCGAGTCGCTTCAGGCGCGCGTAGTCATGGATTTCGGCGCGGAAATGGGCCCGGGTGTCGTGGCCGCGCCGCCGGGCGCGCTCGGCGCGCAGGGTCTCGATGTCGATCGGGGCGACCACGACCTTCTCGCCCGGACCGGGATCGGCCTGTGCCAGGATGCGCCCGTCGTAGTCGACGGCCATGGAGCCGCCGGGCCAGGAAAACGGCGGGTAGTGATGCATCTCCGCGCCCTGGTTGGCGGCGACCACGTAGGCGGTGTTCTCGAGCGCGCGGGTGCGGTTGACCAGGGTCCACCAGTCGGTCGGTTGCTGCGTGCCCCAGGGGTCCATGTAGGCCGAGACACGCAACAGCACCTCCGCGCCGCGGAAGGCGATCTCGCGGATCGTTTCGGGAAACAGCCAGTCGTAGCAGATCGCCACGCCCAGCCGGCCGATCTCGGTGTCGACGACCGGGAAGGGATCGTCCGCGTAGCCCGGCAGGTCGTGCGGACTGGCGTGCACTTCCCAGGGGATCCAGGTGTTGACCTTGCGGTACTTCGACAGGATGCCGTCGGGCCCGATCAGGAGGGTGCTGTTGAACACCACCCCCGGCCAGTCGTCGTCGCGCTCGAGGAAGGTGCCGGTCTGGATGTAGCAGCCGTGCTTGCGCGCCAGGTTCTCGTAGAAGATGGTGTGCTCGTTGGGCAGCTCCACCGCCACGGTCTCGAGCAGCTTCTTCGGGTCGTCGTGCACCGGTACGGCGTGCGCGAACTCGGGGAAGACCAGCAGGCGCACGTCGAAGAACGGCTCGTAGCCGATCACGGTCTGGTCGACGATCTGGCCCATGCGGCGCACGCGCTCGCCGATCTCGTCGCGGTGGGCGGGCGCGGGAAAATTGGTCTGGCAGGCGGCGGCGTAATACAAGGTCGGCATTCCGCTGGCGGGGACGGAGCGCCAAGGATATCACCGGGTCGGCCGGCACCGGTCGATGCACCGTGCCGCAGCGGGCCTGCACGATTTCACGCAAGGCTGACCCTGCGCGTGGTCTGCTCGGGCCCGTGAAAAAGTCCGAGCTGCCGACCAAGACCTGCCCCGTCTGCCGGCGCCCCTTCGCCTGGCGCCGCAAGTGGCGCGACTGCTGGGACGAGGTGCGCTACTGTTCGAAGCGCTGCGGCGGTGAAGCCAGGCGCATGAAGCGCCGGGCGCGGCGCGCTCAGAACGAACCGGCAGGCTGATCGTCGCAGCGTTCCACCATCGACGGTGACGAGCGATCGCTGCCGGCCACCCAGCACTGATCGAGGGTCGAGCAGTAGCAGACCTCCGTCGACCAGCCGGCCAGGAGCCCGCCGAGGACATCGAGCGCATCATCGGTTTCCTGCGCCGGGTAGCGCAGTTCGAAGGCTCGTGCGGAGGCACCCGCGGCCAGCACCCGGCCAGTCAGAGTCATTCGCGACACGTCGGCATCCGGCGGCATCAGGGCCAGCAGTTCATCGAGGTCGTTGACCAGCGTTCCTTCGTGCCGGATCGTCACGCGCTGGATCAGCGCCGGCCCCACGCCGGCATTCTCGACGTTGAGCCCGATGGCCAGGACTTCGTCCTCGAGCGAGGCAAAACCGTCGACCTGCAGCGCCGGCCAGATCGAGGCGCGGATCTCCTCGCGCATCACCCGGCTCTGATCAAAGCTGACGAACAGCGCGGCGACGCCCACGACGATGGCCGTGATCGAACCGACGGTTTCGAAATGCTGGTGCCAGGGGCGACGGGGACGCAGGTCGGCCATGATCGTCAGAACGCGAAATCGCTGAAGAAGATACGGTCGAGGTCGGCCTCGGTCAGCGTCCGGGTCAGCGTGAGGTCCTCGACCACGCGCTCCCAGGGTTCGTCGAGCTCGATTTCGGTCCAGCCCTTGGTCACCGCGACGGCGCGCCACAGGCGCCGATAGACGACGCGCGCGCGCACCTCGATCTCGTCGCCGGGCAGCGTGCCCATGGGAAGCTCGAAAACGAAACGGCCCTGATCCGTCTGCCCCGGCGGGATTGTCGTCTTGGCCAGCAGCGATTCGGCGTCGAAGAAATTCACCGGGCTGACGACGGGGCCCTCGCCGTTGATGCGGCCCTCGAGCACCTTGGCATAGCCGCGGCCCGCCAGGCCGCCGAAATCGCCCGGCTGCGTGCCCGGCTCATCGTCGCTGCCCCAGTCGGGCACCTGGTCGCCGGACAGCTGCACCAGCGGCTGGCCCTCGACCCAGACCTCCACCACCAGCATGGCATTGCGAAACGCCACACCGGTCGGCCAGTCGTGACCGGTGACGCGGTTGAGGACACTGGTCCGGATCTCGAGGCGCTCCGCGAAAGGCCGGACCTCGACGTCAATGTCGATCGGGTCGGGCAGCATGCCCGAGTACACGCCCGGAAAACCGTGGTGATGGCGCTGCTCGGGCGGCCGGACCGGCGCCGCCCCGATGGCCGCGATCGGTCCGGGGGAATCCGCTTCCGGCATATGGCAGTCCTGGCATTGCTGCCCGGCGGCCGCGGCGGGCGATCCCTGCCATTCGCTGAAGGTCTCCTGCCCCGGCGCGCCGGTGTCGGGGTTGACGTACTCGTGACAACTGGCGCACAGGCGGGAACTCGAAAACAGCGGCTGGTAGGCGGCGCGCATCTGGCTGAAGCCGACATCGTCGAGCGGCCCCCAGACGTGCTGGTGCGTCACCGCATCGCTGCCCTCGATCGCCAGCGGAAAGCGGAATTCCGCGTTGCCGAGCAGGTGGATGGCATCGACGTTCTCGTTGACCGTGTGCAGCTGGTGGCAGCTGGTGCAGGTCACGCCCTCGAGCCCGGCCGCGCTGGACACTTCGCTGTACTTGACGCTGCCGGGATCGGCCGGGTTCTCGTTGGGTGAATGGCAGGTGGCGCAGAAGCCCGTGTCTTCCGGATCGTGCAGCTCGGTGAACACGTAGCCGTCGCCTTCGGGCCCGCTGCCGTCCCCGGTGCCGTCGCCCGAGTACAGGTCGCGCAAGCGCACGTTCACCGCCGCGCGCGAATGATTGCTTTCCTGCCACTGGGCGTACTGCTCGGTGTGGCACAGGCCGCAGCCGTCCGGCGGTGCGCCGGCGATCGGCAGGTAGGCGGTGTTATCCGCCTCCGGGATCCGCCTGAGCTCGATCACGATGTCGTCTCCCTCGTCGGCGAAGACCACCTCGGTTTCGTAGTTGACCGACAACTCGGCATCGTAGACCCGGGCGGCGGCAACCGGCACCCCGGTCGCGCCGGCGGGAACCGGCAGCACGAAGCGGCCGAAAAGGTTGGTGGTGTCGAACTCGAGATCGGGCCGGGCCTGCTGGCGGACGCGGGCACCCGGGACGGGTTGTCCGGTCTCGGCGTCGAGCACCGTGCCCGTGATGTCCTGCGCGAGAATGCACGGCGCCGGGCCGAGAACGAAGAGCAGCGCCAGTAGCAAACGGCCGACACCCCGCGAGCACCGGGGGCATCGAGGGCGGGGGTCGCCGATCGTGCTGGAGTTCATCTTGTAGCCGGCTTCTTCAACGAATATCGCCGGTCACTATACCGCTTCGGCTTTCGGCCGCAAGCGGCGAACGGCGCGACCTCGGGAACTCACTGTCCTTCGTTCAGTTCTTGCAGCAGCTGGCTTGCGTTCCGGTAGTTGATGTACGACTCGTCGGCATCCCGCCACTGATCCATGAGCTGCTCGAGATGGCCGCGAGCTGCCTCGTTCCCGCCTTCCGCGAGCTCGACCCGCGCCAGTTCGAGGCGCGCGGGACCGTAGGCAGGGTGGCGCTCGAGCAGGGGTTCGAGCACCGTCCGGGCTTCGGCCAGCCGGCCGTCGGCGCGCAGGACCGCCCCGAGCAAGTAGTCGAAGTAATCGAGCACGAACAGATCGAGTGCGATCGAGGACGCCTGAATGGCCTCGACCGCCAACCGCATGCGATCGACTGCCTCGGCCGTTTCTCCGCGCTGGTCGGCGACCAGCGCGGCACCGAGATGCACATAGGCCTCGGTACCCGAGAAAGAGAAGTTCTCTTCGAAGAACCGGAAGCGCTCGAGATCTCGCTCCATCGCGCCAACATTGTCGCCCGTGCGGTGCAGAACGAGCACTCGATTGATCGAGAGGTAGCGACCCATGGGGTCGCCGATCGCCTCGATTGCCTCGTCGAGAAACGCCAGCGCGGCATCGACCTCGCCGAGGTGGGCATGCGCCTGGGACAGCGTTTCGGCCACGACCAGCCAGTAGTTCGCGGGCGGGTAGGCACTCCGCAGGGCTTCGCGATTGCCCTCGACCATGTCGATGATGTCCCGGAACCGCCCGGCCATCGAGAGCGCGCGATACCGGCTCATGATCAGTTGGCCGAGCTTGTCCGGCCGATCATATCGCTGCATGGCCGAATCCATCGCCGCGAGCGCTTCCTCGAGCCGTCCGGCACGAGCGTCCACGACCATCAGCGCCAGTTCGGCCTCGAACGGGTCGGCGGCGATCAGCTCGGCCGCTTCGAGCACCTCGCGGGCGCGCTCGAACTCGCCGCGCAGGAGATGCAGGTTACCGAGGTCGATGCGCGCCTGGGCGTCCTGCGGTTCGCTCTGGATATAGGCCCGCAGCCGCTCGGCGGCTTCGTCCAGGTCCCCCGACAGCTTCTCGACGTTGAAGAGCAGTCGATCGATCTCGGCGTTGTCGGGATCGAGTTCGGCGGCGGCGTCCAGCGCGTCGCGCGCGTCGTCCACGCGGCCCATCATGATCATGTTGCGCGCCAGGGTGATGTGCGCGTGGAAGCTTCCCGGGTGGACCTCGGTCCACATCTCCAGCACCCGCACCGCCTTGTCGTAATCACCCATCACGGCGTAACGGTTGGCCTTGAGTCCGAAGATCGTCTGGGAGTCGAGCTTGTAGTCGAGGGCGAGCGCCTGCTGGATGGCGGCGGCCGATGCCTGCATATCACCCCGGGATCGATGGAAATTCGACATCAAGGAGTATGCGAGCGCGAATTCCGGGTCGATCTGCACGGCGCGCTGCAATGCATCCACGGCGGCGCCCATGTCGCGCCCGAATTGCAAGGCGTTGAGACCCAGCACGAGGGCCTCGAGCGCTTCGGTCGAACCGGTCGCCGCCTCCTCGAGCCGGATATCGACGAAGGCGTCCGGGTCGGGCTCGACATCGCCGTACAGGTCGGGGGCGAGCTGCTCGGCAAGCCCGTCGACGGCGGCGACCAGCGAGCCTGCCTCGACCCGGTGCTCGGACACCACCTGCCCGCTGTCGACATCCACGACCGAGGCGGTCAGCGCCATGCCATCGTCGAGCGTCTCGTAACGGCCGCGGATCAGGAACTCTGCGTCGTTGTCGCCCGCCAGCCTCAGATCGAGCGAGAGCGGCTCACCGACTGCGCGCTCGAAACCCGCCGCACGAAGGTCTTCAATCAGGTTGCGGCTATAGGGCGTGAATACCGTCAGTAGCGGATCGCGACCGAGATCGACCGACAGAAGCCATGCGATGGCGTAGCCGTGCCAGTGGCCCTCGGGCAGCCCGGCGGATTCCGCGGGGGTCCAGAAGAACGCGGCCACACGCTTGTGGAACCCTTCCCGGGCCACGGTGAAGACCTGCTCGGTGCCGGTTTCGTCGATCAGGGTGCGCTCGGCCACCGCCGAGCCGGCGTAAACGGTCGTCTCTCCGGGTTCGGTCGGGGGGACGGAGACCACGACCGCCGCCACCGCGCCGATGGCGAGCAAGGCGTTCAGCGGTACGGCGATCTTCTCCGCGCGCGGCCAGCGGTCGCGCCCGGGCGCGCCGTGATTCCAGGCCAGCATGACGACACTGGGCAGCATGGTCGCCAGCAGCACGAAGACGTACACGAGCAGCTGGTCGGGCCAGTCGAGCAGGCCGGTAATCCACTGACCCATCTCGACGGTCAGCCAGGCAGCGGCGATGTAGAGACCGAGAATCTGCGGAACCCGGCGGGTCAGCAACTGCTGGAAGAACGTGTCTCGGTCGGCCATTCGGCGCGCCCTGCGGTCGGTAACACCGCGATTATACGGGCCCCCATGAAACCGTGACGACACTCGCCGGGGCCCCGCTTCTATTTCCGCTTGGGCATGTAGAGATCGGTGATGGTGCCTTCGTAAGCCTCGGCGGCCATCATGACCGACTCCGACAGCGTCGGATGCGGGTGGATGGTCAGGCCGATGTCGGCGGCAGTGCAGCCCATTTCGATGGCCAGGGCCAGCTCGGCGATCAGGTCGCCGGCATGCAGGCCCACGACGCCAGCGCCGATGAGGCGATCGCTCCTGCGCTCGAAGATCAGCTTGGTGAAGCCTTCGCTGCGGTCCATGCCCAGGGCCCGGCCGGAGGCGGCCCAGGGAAACTTGCCCACGCCGTAGTCGACGTCGCCGGCCTTGCACTGGGCCTCGGTCAGGCCGACCCAGGCGACTTCCGGATCGGTGTAGGCGACCGAGGGAATGACCCGCGCATCGGCCGCGCGCTTGTGGCCGGCGGCGACTTCTGCAGCCACCTTGCCTTCGTAGGAGCCCTTGTGCGCCAGCATCGGCTGGCCGACGATGTCGCCGACGGCGAAGATATGCGCGACGTCGGTGCGCATCTGGCCGTCGACCTTGATGAAGCCCTTGTCGTCGACCGCCACCCCGGCGGCTTCGGCGTTGAGCTGGTCGCCGTTGGGGCGCCGGCCCACGCACACCAGCACGCGGTCGAAATCGGCGGTCTCCGGCGCGTCCTTGCCGTCCAGACGAGCGATCAGGGCGTCGTCGCCGGCCTCGACCTGCTCGACCTTCGTATCGAGGTGGAACTCGACGCCGAGCTTCTCGAGGTGCTGCTGCAGTGGCTTGACCAGGTCGGCGTCGGCACCGGTCATCAGCTGCTTCATCATTTCGACGACCGTGACCTTGGAGCCCAGCGCACGATAGACGCAGGCCATCTCCAGGCCGATGATGCCGCCGCCGATGACCAGCAGCCGCTCGGGCACGTCGGCCAGCTCCAGCGCGCCGGTCGAATCCATCACACGCTCGTCGTCCCAGGGCACGGCGGGAATCTCGATCACGCGCGAACCGGCGGCGATGATGCACTGGTTGAAATCGATGGTGCGCTCCTCGCCCTCTTGCTCGACGACGAGCTCGTGCTCGCCGCTGAACTGGGCCATGCCCTGCACGATCTCCACCTTGCGCTTCTTCGCCATGCCGGCCAGTCCGCCGGTGAGCTTGCCCACGACCGAATCCTTGAAGTCGCGCAGCTTGTCGAGGTCGATCTCGGGCTCGCCGAAGGACACCCCGTGCTCGCCCAGGCGGGCAGCGGAATCGATTACCTGCCCGACGTGCAACAACGCCTTCGAAGGAATGCAACCGACGTTCAGGCACACACCGCCGATCGAGTCGTAACGCTCGATCAGCGCCACCTTCAGCCCCAGGTCCGCGGCCCGGAAAGCGGCCGTGTAGCCGGCAGGCCCCGAACCCAGCACGGCCAGGTCGAATTCATGATCGTGACCGGTCGGATCGACCGAGGTTTCCGATTTCCGTTTTCCGGTTTCCGGGCGGGCTTCGTCTCCGCCATCGGAGTCGTCAGCATCGCGGCCTGCTCCAGAGCCGTCCGAAGACTCCCCTGAACCCTGAACCCTGAACCCTGAACCCTTTTCATCTTCGGAGTCGTTCCCTGTGGACGCTTCCCCGGCATCTCCGGAAACCTCCAACACCCCGATCACGTCTCCTTCGCCAACCTCGTCGCCTTCGGACACGTTCAACTCGACCAGCTTGCCCGCGTGAGAGGCCGGCACCTCCATCGTCGCCTTGTCCGATTCGAGCGTGACCAGGGACTGTTCCTTCTCGATCTCGTCGCCTTCCGACACCAGCACCTCGATGATTGGCACCTTGTCAAAATCGCCGATGTCGGGGACCTTCATCTCTTTCGTGTTGCTCATAGCAAACTCTCAGGTGTTCGTCTCGATCGGGTGGTCTCTCCCGATGCTTCGTGAAGCGTCAATCGTAAATCGTGAATCGACTGAATCTGAAGACGGCACAGAGCCTTCCTCGATTCACGATTTACCATTCACGATTTACGAAAGTGTCCAAGGGGTTCGGTCGGGGATGTCACCCCGACCTACCTCGTAGCTACCAATGTTAACCGCCCATCGGACTGGTTCATCTCCAGGTCGCGGAGAAAGCTCATGCCGAGCAGAACCGTGTCGCTGCGCCCGGGACTGATCGCGGCCCGAACGTCGCGCTGGACGATCTCGCCCAGGCGCACCTCGTCGATGCGCGTCATCCAGCCGGTGACCGGGCCGGCCGCGGTTTCCAGTCCGATGCGCGCCATGCGCTCCAGGCCGAGATCGTCGGCAAGGGGCTCCGGCACGGAAACAAGCGTCGCACCGGTATCGACCAGGAAGGTGACCTCCCGGCCGTTGATCGCACCGCTGGCGATGAAGTGGCCCTGCCCGTCGGAATCCAGGACGACCTCCACGCCGTCGCCCACACGCTGGCTCTGCACCTGCTGGTTGGGATTGCGCCGGTCCTCGATCAGGCCGGAGAACACGAAGGTCAGGAGCAGCAGGAAGCCGACCGCGGCGGCCAGCATCATGCCGAAACCGGTCCGGTGCTGGCTCAAAGCAGCAGCCGCCTGAGGTCCTCGAGCTGCTCGGCCAGGTAACGCGTGAACCGGGCGGCGTCGGCGCCATCGATGACCCGATGGTCGTAGGACAGCGACAGCGGCAGCATCAACCGCGGCTGGAACTGCTCACCGTCCCATACCGGCTTGGTCTCCGAGCGCGACACGCCCAGGATGGCCAGCTCGGGCGCGTTGATGATCGGCGTGAACGCGGTTCCGCCGATGCCGCCCAGGCTCGAGATGGAGAAACAGCCGCCTTTCATCTCGTCGCCCTTGAGCTTGCCGTCGCGCGCCCGGGTGGACAGATCGGTCAGCTCCTGTGCCAGCTCGATCAGGCCCTTCCGGTCGGCGTCGCGAATCACGGGCACGACCAGGCCGTTCGGCGTGTCGACGGCCACGCCGATGTGGAAGTACTTCTTCCTGATGAGCGACTTGCCGTCGTTCGACAGCGAGGCGTTGAAGTGGGGAAAAGCATTCAGCGCGGCGACCACCGCCTTGATCAGGAAGACCAGCGGCGTCATCTTTGTGCCGGCCTCCTCGGCAGCCCGCTTGTTGGCCTTGCGGAAGGCTTCCATCTCGGTGATGTCGGCCTCGTCGAACTGCGTGACGTGCGGAATCGACACCCAGTTGCGATGCAGGTTGGGCCCCGAAATCTGCTTGATCCGCGAGAGCTTTTCTTCCTCGACCTCGCCGAACTTCGAGAAATCCACCCGCGGCGGCTCGGCGATGTTCAGTCCGGTACCGCCTGCTGCCGAGCCACCGCCGGATTCCATCGCCTGCTTGACGTGACCCTTGAGGTCTTCCTCGGTGATGCGACCCTTGCGCCCCGAGCCGGAAACCCCGGTCAGGTCGACACCCAGCTCGCGCGCGAGCTTGCGCATCGCCGGCGAGGCGTGCGGCAGCTTCGAAGGATCCTGGTCCATCTCCTCGAAAGGCACCGGCGGCGCGGGAAGATCGTCGCCGCTGGACGACCCATCGCCGGCAGATTGCTTGTCGCCTTCGCCTGATGAGGTTTCAGGTTTCAGGTTTCGGGTTTCAGGGCGGGCTTTGTCGTCCTTGCCGGATCCATCAGCCTCCTCAGTGTCATCCGAAGACGCCCCTGAACCCTGAACCCTGAACCCTGAACCCTTCTCTTCATCGGAGTCATCTTCATCCGAGCCTCCGTCAGCGTCGTCGGAGACTTCAACGACGCCGATGACGTCCCCCTCCCCGACTTCATCGCCCTCGGAAACCTTCAGCTCGACCAGCTTGCCGGCCGCCGGCGACGGCACCTCCATCGTTGCCTTGTCGGATTCGAGCGTGACCAGCGACTGCTCCTCTTCGATCTCGTCGCCTTTCGAGACCAGCACCTCGATGATGGGCACCTTGTCGAAATCGCCGATGTCGGGAACCTTGATTTCCTGTCTATTGCTCATGTCATTCGTCTCGTTGTGTATCCGCTGCCCGCGTAGGTCGGGGTCGCATCCCCGACGGACGAGGGTCAAGCTGGGTTCACGCTTAGCGCTAAGCTATGCGTGTTCCGGTCCGATATGTTGCCCGTCGCGGATGCGACCGCGACCTACGAGCGCGGACCGCCGGGGATGAAACCCCGACCCACGATGTCGGCACCCAAACGCATCACTCCGTCATACCGCCGTCGGCAACGGCTTGTCGGGATCGATATTGAGTGCGCTTCGCGCCTTGACCAGCTTGTCTTCGTCGAACTTGCCTTCCCGATTCAGACCGACCAGCGCGGCCCAGGCCACCTGGTAGCGATCGACCTCGAAGAACCGGCGCAGGTTCTCGCGCGTGTCCGAACGACCGTAGCCGTCGGTGCCCAGAACGAGGTACTCGTCCTGCGGCACGAACTCGCGCACCTGGTCGGCAAAGGCGCGGACGTAGTCGGTCGCCGCCACGGCCGGGCCGGCGCGATCCTGGAGCAGGCCGGTGATGTACGGCGTCTTCGGGGACTCGTCCGGGTTGAGCCGGTTGCGCCGACTCACTGCGTAGCCTTCCTTTCGAACCTCGTTGAAGCTGGTCACCGACCAGATGTCGGATTCAACGCCGTAGTCGTCCTTGAGGATATCCGCCGCCGCGATCACCTCGCGCAGGATCGATCCGGAGCCCATCAACTGGACGCGCGGCCGATCCTTGTCGTCTCCGCCCTTGCGGAACAGGTACATACCCTTCCGGATGCCATCCTCGGCGCCCTCGGGCATCTCCGGCTGGGGATAGTTCTCGTTGAGCACGGTGATGTAGTAGTAGACGTCCTCACCCTCGCCGTACATGCGCCTGAGGCCGTCCTGCAGGATCACCGCCAGTTCATAGGCAAAGGTCGGGTCGTAGGACACGCAGTTTGGAATCAGGCCGGCCTGTACCTGGCTGTGACCGTCCTCGTGCTGCAGCCCTTCGCCGTTGAGCGTGGTCCGGCCCGACGTACCGCCGATGAGGAAACCCCGTGCGCGCATGTCGCCGGCCGCCCAGGCCAGGTCCTGGATACGCTGGAAGCCGAACATCGAATAGAAGGCGTAGAAGGGAATCATCGGCACGCCGGTCGAGGCATAGCTCGTGGCCGCGGCGATCCAGGAGCTCATCGAGCCGGCCTCGGTGATGCCTTCCTGCAGCACCTGGCCTTCCTTCGCTTCCTTGTAGTAGGCGAGCTGGTCGGAGTCGACCGGCTCGTAGAGCTGCCCGAAGGGTGCGTAGATGCCGATCTGGCGGAACAGGCCTTCCATGCCGAAGGTGCGCGCCTCGTCGCAGATGATGGGCACGATGTGTTTCTTGATGGTCTTGTCGCGCAGCATCACCGTCAGGCAGCGCACGAAGGCCATGGTGGTCGAGATCTCGCGATCCCCGCTCGCTTCCATCACCTTGGAGAAGGCTTCCAGTCCGGGCACTTCGAGCTTCTGTTCGCTGACCTTGCGCTGTGGCACGAAGCCGCCGAGTTCTTCGCGGCGTTTCTTCATGTAGCGGACTTCCTCGGAGTCCTCGCCCGGATGGTAGTAGGGCACGTCCGCGAGCTTGTCGTCGGAGACCGGCACGTTGAAGCGGTCGCGGAAATACTTCACGCCCTCGTCGTCGAGCTTCTTCTGCTGGTGCGAGATATTCTGCCCCTCGCCCGACTGGCCCAGGCCGTAGCCCTTGATGGTCTTGGCCAGGATGACGGTCGGCCGGCCCTCGTGGTGGGTGGCGGCCTGGTAGGCGGCGTGGATCTTGTGCGGATCGTGGCCGCCCCGGTTGAGCCGCCAGATGTCCTCGTCGGACATGTCGGCGACCATCTCCTTGAGTTCGTCGTAGGCGCCGAAGAAATGCTCGCGCACGTAGGCGCCGTCGTTGGCCTTGTACTTCTGGTAGTCGCCGTCGAGCGCCTCTTCCATGCGGCGGCGCAGCAGGCCCTTGTGGTCGCGCGCCAGCAGCGGATCCCAGTAGGAGCCCCAGACCACCTTGATCACGTTCCAGCCCGCGCCGCGGAAGAAGCCTTCGAGCTCCTGGATGATCTTGCCGTTGCCGCGGACCGGCCCGTCGAGTCGCTGGAGATTGCAGTTCACCACGAACACCAGGTTGTCGAGCTTCTCGCGGCCGGCCAGGGAAATCGCGCCGAGGGATTCGGGCTCGTCCATTTCGCCGTCGCCGAGGAAACTCCAGACCTTGCGCTGGCTGGCATCGGCGATGCCGCGGTTGGTCAGGTACTTCAGGAAACGCGCCTGGTAGATCGACATGATGGGGCCCAGGCCCATCGACACGGTCGGGAACTGCCAGAAGTCCGGCATCAGCCAGGGATGCGGATAGGAACTGATGCCCTCGCCGTCGACCTCCTGGCGAAAGCCGTCGAGCTGCTCCTCGCTCAGCCGGCCCTCGAGAAAGGCGCGGGCGTAGATACCGGGCGAGGAATGGCCCTGGATGTAGACCAGGTCACCGCCGTCCTCGTGATCCGGCCCCTTGAAGAAGTGGTTGAAGCCCACGTCGTAGAGCGTGGCCGCCGAGGCGAAGCTGGCGATGTGCCCGCCCAGCTCGCCGCCGCGGCGCGCGGCGCGAACGACCATGGCCATGGCGTTCCAGCGGATGATCGAGCGGATGCGCCGCTCCAGCGCACCGTCGCCGGGCATGCTCGGCTGGCGGTGCGGCGGAATGGTGTTGATGTAGGCGGTGGTCAGGTCGAAAGGCAGATGCGCGCCGGAGCGGCGAGCCAGTTCGACCAGTCGCTCGAGAATGAAATGCGCCCGCTCGGGGCCGTCACGGTCTACCACCGCGGCCAGCGACTCGAGCCACTCCTGGGTCTCCTGTGAATCGATGTCGTCGGGGTGGGGATACTGTTGCACCATGCCAGTCCTCTCGAGGGGCTTTATATTTGTCCGGGCCAGGTATTGTACCGACTGCCCGGGCACGTGTCCGGCCAGGAAACCCGTGACGAATCACCATACTGCGGCGTATTGCTCGGGCGGATCGCAAGCACGCTCGCAGACCGCCTGATACACTTCGGCCAACCCAGTCCGACCTGTCGCCATGAAACGAATCGCCCGCCCGCTTGCGAAAACCTGCCTCGCCATTGTCTTCCTGGGTCTCGCGGCCACCGCCGCCGCGCAGCTGAAGGTCGTGCCGCCGCATGTGCTCGACGCCATCGTCGACGACGAGCCGCCGCTGCCGCGCTCGATGACCTCGGCGGAAAGTCAGCGCTGGGTGCAACCCGACCTGCGAGGCCGGGGCGTCGCGCCGACGGGCACCATCGAAACACCCTCCGAGTACGCAGACAACCAGGGGCTCTTCCTGCGCTGGGGTTCGTTCAATTCGGTGGTCACCGAGATCACCGTCGCGGTCACGACGATGACCGAAGCGGCCGACATCTTCCTGATCGTCAGCGGTGCCTCGCAAGAGGCTTCGGCCGCCAGCGTGCTGACTGGCGCCGGCGCCGACCTGTCGCGCGTGACCTTTCTTCAGCTGCCCAGCGATTCGGTCTGGATTCGCGACTATGGACCGCGCTCGCTATTCGTGGATGAACAGCGCTCGTTGATGGATCACAGCTACAACCGCCCGCGCCCGAACGACGACCAGGTGCCCGCCGGCATCGCCGGCATCACCGGGGAGACCCTGTACGAACTTCCACTGGTGCACGGCGGCGGCAACTTCCACCTGTTCGACAACGGTGACGCCTTCATGTCGGAATTGATCGTCGAAGAGAACCCGAGCCTGAGTAAGCAGGTCATCGAGCAGTACTACGTCGACTATCACGATCTCGACCTGACAGTGCTCGATCCGCTGCCGTCGAGCTACGATTCGACCCAGCATCTGGACATGTGGTTTCTCCCGGCCGACGACCAGACGGTCGTCATCGGCGAGTACGATCCCATGGAAGCCAGCGGTATTCCGTACACGGTCAGCGAAGACGCAGTCACCCTGATGGAAAACCGCGGATACACGGTGCTGCGCACGCCCGGCTGGCGTTCATTCGGAACGCACTACACCTACACCAACTCGGTGATCATCAACGAGGCCGTCCTGCTGTGCCAGTTCGATGGCTACCCCACCGAAAACGCGCAGGCAGTCACCGTCTTCGACCAGGCATTCCCGGACAAGACGATCATCGAGATCGACTGCTCGGACATCATCGACTTCGCCGGCGCCATTCACTGCATCGTGATGCATTACGCCGCCAAGCCAGACGCCCTGTTCAGGGATCGATTCCAGTCCGCTTTACCCTGATCGAGTCGGAACCGGATCCGACCGCCGGCCCTGTGCCAGGTCCGGATCCCTCCGTGGCCGCGAGGCCCATGCAACCTTTTGCCGCCTCCAGACGTCTCAGGTATTACTGAAGACACGGCCAGAACGGCCGAGGAGTGAGCCATGCGAACCGTAACCCTCATCTGCCTGGTCCTTCTCTGCATGGCCGCAACCATCCGGGTCGACGGCGTCTGGCCGCCCCGGGCCATCGACCAACGCATCGAAATCGCACTGCGGCAGATCAGCGATCCAGCCAGGACGGTGTCGGCTTGGCTGGGAGGCCACGGCCTGCGCCTGCTCGATCCGGGCGCGTCAACCCAGACCGGTGAATCCATCCCGGCGCCGCGCGCGGCATTCGCCACTCGCCGGGCGCAGGAAACGGACCACGTCGCCTGTTCCTGACTGTCTGACTACCGCGATCGACTGCACGGACCCGTCAGCCGCCGTCGAGCACCCAGGCATCCAGCCATTCGACGGACTCGAGCTCGAAGCCGAGCTCTCCGACCAGCCGGCGGTGAAAGTCGGGCAGATGCCCGGCGCCGTAGAACAGGGCCAGGTGGCGGGCGCCGCCATCGAGCTCTCGCTCCAGCACGGACAGGGCCTTGCGGTTTCGCTCGGTGATCAGCGTGGAGCCCTCCTCACCGCCCAGCACCTCGAGCACCTGCTGCTGATCGACGAGCGATCGGGCCATCATCCGCTTGAACGCCTCCCGGCGATCGCTGGCGAACAGCACCTCCAGCAAGGCCGCTTCCGGAGACTGAGAGGCGCTGGACTGCGCCACGGCCGAGGCGGCATAGAGTTCCATGAAGGTGCCGAGCCAGGTTTCCTCGCGCTGCTTCATGGCCTCGGAGAACTCGGTGGCCGTCATGTCCGCATGCACGAAGTTGGGCCGGCCGTAATCGATCTCCTCGAGCTGGAATGCCAGGCCGAGCGCATCCTTCATGCCGCCCTGCAGCAGACCGACCAGGTTCAGGCCGACTCCGGCCGGACGCTCAGAGCCTTCCGGGTCGCCGACCAGTTCGTAGAGCACCGACTCGTAATCGTCGAAGCGATCCTGCAGTGCGTGGAAATAGGCCCGGTCGGCCACGTGCACGGCGCCCACCAGGTCGACCCGGCGGCCCTGCCCGTCGCGATAGGCCGCCACCGCCACCTGGAGCGCATCGGGCCGGCCGTCCTCGCCCTCGACCAGGCGCATGAAGTGTTCCGGCTCGCCGGCATGCGCGCCGGCGAACAGCACCAGGCCGAGCAGCATGAAGACAACCCGCGGCATCACCGGGGCCTGCCGGCCCGCCTTCCGTTCAACAAGTTCCATCAATCCCGACCTCCTGTCTCCAACGGGTCGACGACGCGATTGCCTGGCAGAATCCGGCCGGCAATTCCGATTACCTCGAATAACAGCATCGCACACAGCTAGAGACCGCCGTGCGATGGCCTTGTTCACCCCAGGGACGATCATTCAGCAATTCTGAGGAACCCGGCAAGTCATGAAGACCCACTCCTGTAAGCCTTCGCACCGGTTCGCCACGGTCGCCCTCCTGCTCGTGGCGTGCCAGGCTGGCTGGGCCCAGTCGGGCACGATCGAGGGCACGATCAGCGACGGCGTTACGCCGCTGAGCGGCGTGACCGTCATCGTCGGCGACCCGACGCAGGCCTGGAAGAGCGTGCTGGCCTCCGCCACCACGGACGGCAGCGGCGCCTATTCGATCACCTTCGACGTCGGATCCGGCGGCAGCCGGGATGTGGTCGTCGAAGCCGCAGGGCCTGCTCATGCCCCCGCCCGCTACGACTGGAGCGATCCGCTGCCCTGCTTCTTCAACTGCGGGACGGGCGGGGAAGTCACCGTGGGCGCCGGCGCGACCGTCACCGGTATCGACTTCTCGCTCTCGGCCGGCGGCCGCATCTCCGGCACGATCACCGCAAGCGACACGGCGGCCGGCCTGCCGAGCGCCACCGTCGAGTTGGTCGACGCGGCCGAGTTGCGCACCTTCTCGCCCCAGTTCAACGCCACCGCGGCGCCCGACGGCAGCTACGAGACCACGCTGGCGCTGCCCCCCGGCGACTATCACGTGCTGGCCGCGCCCGCCCGCGACCCGGCCAACTATCCCCTCTTCCTGGACAACTACATCGCCGAGGCCTGGAACGACCGGCGCTGCGAGTTCAAGACCTGCCCGATCGGCAACACCGACGCGGTCGCCATCACCGGCGGGACGGTGACCCCGGGCATCGATTTCGCCCTCGATCCCGGCGCCAGCCTCAGCGGCAACTTGCAGCCCGACAGCATCCAGAAGCTCGTCTACCTCTACAACGCCGCCGGCCAGAACCTGGATTTCAACTTCATTTCCACCGCCGACCTGCCGGCCACCGCCTGGGCCTTCAACGGCCTCGCCGGCGGCAGCTACTACCTGCAGCTGGGCCCGCCATCCGGCCAGAGCGACTTCCTGAGAAAGCTCCACAACGGCCTGCTCTGTCCGTTCAGCGGCTGCGAAAGGGCACGCGGAAGCGCCATAACGATCCCTGCCGGCGCAAGCCTGACCCTGCCGCCCGACACGCTCGCCGAGGGCGGGCGACTGGCGGGCAATATCGTCGATGCCGGCACCGGCCTGGCACCCACGGGCATCCCGGCGGGCGCCGCGCTGGGCAACTACGACATCGTGGACGCGAGCGGCACGGTCGTGGGCGGCGGCCAGATCGTCGAAAGCGGCGGCGACGTCTTGCTGCAGACCTCGGCCGCCGTACCCGCCGGCAGCTACTACGTTCGCACCTACTCCGAGTTCTTCGGCGACGGCATCGGCTTCGTGTCGCTCGGCGGGACATCGGCCATCACGGGCTACGCCGACGCCGTCTTCCCCGACCTCCCCTGTGCCGGCATCGACTGCGACCTGGCCGCGGCCACGCCGGTGACCGTGACCAGCGGCGCCACGACGTCGATCACGATCGGTATCTCGCCGGGCAGTTCGATCAGCGGACGCGTGATCGACGCTGCCAGCAGCGACCCGATCGAAGGCGCGATCGTGCGCCTGGTCGACGCCGCGGGGGACATCCTGGCCAACACCCTGACCGACGCCAGCGGCGAATACCTGATGGGCGGCTTCCCCGCGGGCAGCTACTACGTCCGCACCAGTATGTCGGGCCATCTCGGGCCCGGCACCGGCGCCGTCCAACTGGGCTACTTCGACAAGGTCTACGGGGCAACCGGCAACTGCTCCGAGCGTCTGTGCAGTCCGGCCAGCGGCACGCCCGTGGTCCTGGACGGCAGTTCGGATGTCTCGCTGGCCGACATGGCCGTCGACAGCGGGCCGGTGATCTCGGGCAGGATCCTCGACGCGTCCACCGGCTTCGTGATCCCGCGCGGGCAGGTCGAGGTCTACACCAGCGGCGGCGACCTGGTCGGTCGCTACAAGCTCGGCTTCTTCGACGCGACCTACCGGACCACCGCCCTGCCCCCGGGCGTGTACACGGTGGTGCCGGTCGTCTCCCCGGCCTACGGCACCGTCTCGATCGCTTCGACGGGACCCGCACCGGCCGCGCGCGGCGGCGTACCCGAAGGCCGGCTCGTCGAGATGGGCACCGAGGACGTGGTCGCGGACCTTCAGGTCGTCGACCTGGCGCTGGACGCGATCTTTGCCGACCGCTTCGCCGAAACCGTGCCATAGGGACCCCCCCAACAGGTCGGCGCGGGCGCGCCGGACATGACTGTCGTCACTGTCGCCGCGATCAGCCGTGCATTACAGTGCCGGGTGAATCCACTGGCGGGAACGAACGCATGTCCGAGCAAAGCCTTGTTTTCTACACCAACCCGATGTCGCGCGGCGGCATCGCCCAATGGATGCTCGAGGAAGTGGGCGAGCCCTACGACATCCGGGTCGTCGAATACGGCGAGCCGATGAAGTCGGACGACTACCGGGCCATCAACCCGATGGGCAAGGTGCCGGCGATCGTGCACGACGGCCGGATCGTCACCGAGGTGGCCGCCATCTGCGCCTACCTGGCCGACGCCTTTCCCGAGGCGGGGCTTGCGCCCGCTCCGGCCGACCGCGCCGACTACTACCGCTGGCTGTTCTTCGCGGCCGGCCCGGTGGAGGCCGCGGTGAGCACGCGCGCCTGCGGTTTCGAGCCCAGCGAGGAGAACCAGCGCATGCTCGGTTTCGGTACCCTGGAAACCACGCTCGACACCCTGGCCGGGGCAGTGCGCGGGCGCCGCTACATCGCCGGGGACCGCTTCAGCGCCGCCGACGTCTATGCCGGCTCGCACATCGGCTGGGGCATGCAGTTCGGAACGATCGACGAACGCCCCGAGTTCGTGGACTACTGGAACGGGCTCAAGGATCGCCCGGCGCGGCTGGCCGCCGATCGCTTCATGCGCGAGGCAATGGAACGGGCCGAACGGTCGTGACAAATGTCATGGCCGATTGCTGAGGGCCGTCACTAGGACGATTCCCGGCGCTGGTCCAGACTGTTCCCGTCCATTGATCGGGAGCGATGAACCATGGATCAGCCAATCGTCGCCGAGTGCTCGGCGCTGCAACACCACTACGGATCGACGGCGGCCCTGGCCGGCATCGACCTGGATCTTCATGCCGGGCGCGTCACCGCCCTGCTCGGCCCCAACGGCGCGGGCAAGACCACGCTCATCCACCTGCTGCTCGGCGTGCTGTCGGTGCAGCGCGGCCGGCTCGAACTGTTCGGCGGCCTCAAGCCGGGCAGTCGCGAGGCGCAGGAACGGATCGGCGTCATGCTCCAGGCCAGCGGCGTCCAGGACAACCTGACCGTCGCCGAGCTGCTGGGCCTGTTCGCCAGCTTCTACCCGCAGCCCGACTCGCAGATCGGACTGCTCGACGAACTCGAGCTGATCGAACTCGCCGACCGCCGCTTCGACCGGCTCTCCGGCGGCCAGAAGCAGCGCGTCCTGTTCGCGCTGGCCGTGGTCGGTCGCCCGGACTGGCTGATCCTCGACGAGCCGACCACCGGCCTCGACCCCGCCGCCCGCCGCATCCTCTGGCGCGCCATCGAGGCGCGCCGCCAGGCCGGCGTGTCGATCCTGCTGTGCACGCATTTCATGGACGAGGCGCAGAAGCTCGCCGACCACGTCGTCGTGCTCGACCGCGGACGCATCCTCGAGCAGGGATCACCCGACGCCATTCGCCGCCGCGTGCCGAGCGACCGGATCCGGGTCCGCACGGCGCTCCCGAGCGCGAAACTCAGAACCCTGCCGGGCGTCCAGTCCGTTCAAGCCGGCGAGGCGTTCACCGAAATCCTCAGCCGCCGCGGCGTCGACACCGTCCGCGCGCTGCTGGCCGCCGACGATGCCATCGAGGATCTCGAAGTCGCCGGCGCCGACCTGGAAACCGCTTTTCTCGCCCTGACCGATTCCGCCCAGACCGAACAGGAGGCCGCATGATCGCCGCCAACCCGTCCATCCAGCTCGTGCGCGCCCAGTGGCTCAACCTGCTGCGCACGCCCGCCTACACCCTGCCCACGCTGCTCTTCCCGGTGATGTTCTACGTCTTCTTCGGCCTGATGATGCTCCGCGGCCAGGCGCTCTGGCTGCTTTGCACCTTCGCCACCTTCGGCGTGATGGGCGCGGCGCTGTTCTCGTTCGGCGTGAGCGTCGCCACCGAGCGCGCCCAGGGCTGGCTGCTGCTCCTGCGCGCCTCGCCGGCGCCGGTCGGGGCGGTCATCGCCGGCAAGGCCTTCGGCGCCCTGCTGTTCGCGATCATCATCGTCGTCATGATGAGCGCCCTGGCCGCCGCCTTCGGCGATGTCCGGCTGGAGACCGCCCAGTGGTTCGGCCTGGCCGGCATCCTGTCGCTCGGCGCGATTCCGTTCTGCCTGATGGGGCTCGCGCTGGGCCTGTGGCTGAGCCCCAACGCGGCCCCGGCCGTGCTCAATCTCGTCTACCTGCCGCTGGGCTTCCTGTCGGGCCTGTGGATTCCCTCGACGGTTTTCCCGGGCTGGCTCCAGTCGGTGGCCGAATGGCTGCCGCCCTACCACCTGGCCGCGCTGGCGCTCGACATCGCCGGCGCCCGGTCGGCCGACTGGGGGCACTCCCTGACCGTGCTGGGCCTGTTCGGCCTGGTCTTTGCCGTGATGACCGCGCTTGGCTGGCGGCGTCTGAGCGGCGTTTCCTGAGGCGCGCGTCATGAAGAGCCTGATCGGAATTTCCCTCGTTCTGCTGGGCGCGATCGCCACCCTCCTGCTGCTGCCCGGTCCGCTGGAGGGCCACCGGGGCGTGACGGCCATCGAGGGCGTGCGGGTGTTCGACGGTGAACGGGTGATCGAGGACGCAACCGTGCTCATCGCCGAAGGCCGGATCACCGGGGTCGGCGCCGACCTCTCCGTCCCGGACGGGGCCGAGACGATCGATGGCGAGGGCCGGACGCTGTTGCCGGGGCTGATCGACGCCCACGTCCACGCCTACGGCAGCGCCCGAACCGACGCACTGCGCATGGGCGTGACGACCTTGCTCGACATGTTCCGCTCGCCCGCCGACCAGCCGATGGTCATCCGGCAGCGCCAGTCACTGGATCCGACCAACCAGGCCGACCTGTTCTCGGCCGGTTTCCTGGCCACGGCCGAGGGCGGCCACGGCACGCAGTACGGCCTGCCCGTACCGATCCCGGAATCGCCGGAAACGGCCGACGAATGGGTGGCGCAACGGCTGGATGAGGGATCGGACTACATCAAGATCATCATCGAGGACGGCAGCGGCTGGGGCCGGACCCTGCCCACCCTGGATGCGGCGATGGTCGAGGCGCTGGTCGAGGCCGCCCACGAACGCGGCGTGCTGGCCGTTGCCCATGTCTCGACGCAGCCGGCCGCGAAGATGGCCGTCCGGTCCGGCGTGGACGGCCTCGTTCACCTGTTCGCAGATGCCCCCGTCGATGACGCCTTCATCGCGATGGCGCGGGATTCCGGCGTCTGGATCGTGCCCACGACCCCGGTACTCGCGGCGAGTCACGGCCAGTCCGTCCCCGACTGGCTGACCGGCGGGGAACACGCCGAAACACGCATCAGCCAGCAGCAGCGAACGATGCTCTCGCAGTCCTTCCCGGGCTCGCAGATGCGCAGCGCGCGCTGGCCCCTGGTGCTCGAAAACGTCCGTAGGCTGCACGAAGCCGGCGTGACCCTGCTCGCCGGCAGCGACGCCGGCAACCCCGGCACCGCGCACGGGCCCAGCCTGCACCACGAGCTGGCCCTGCTGGTGGAAGCCGGCCTGACGCCGGTCGAAGCGCTGCGGGCGGCGACCACCCTGCCCGCGCGGGCATTCGGGCTCGAGGGCCGCGGCTGCCTGCAGCCGGGCTGCCGGGCCGACCTGGTCCTGGTCGACGGCAACCCGCTCGAGGACATTCGCCAGAGCGTCCGCATCGACGCGGTGTGGAAGAACGGCGCGAGGACGGAACGAAGAGACGAGGCGGGAGATGCGTCCTGACGAAAACCCGGCGGTGAGGAGGACGCGTCCGGTTCGGCGCTACAATTCTCCCGTTCCACCCGCAACGAACAAGGCCACGAAAGACAGGCAGTGACGATGGTCCGAAGGCTCGAGAAGCTCCACGAGTTCCTGGTTCCGCCCGAGAGCGACCAGGGATGGACGGCCTACCTGTGGCTGGTCTATTTCGGTTTCTTCTTCATCGAATGGTACTTCCGACCGGTCGGTATGGTCGAGCTCGTCCTCGGCCTGCTGACACTGGCCGCGTTCCTGGTGCTGTACTTCAGTGCCTACCGCCGGCGCGGTCGCGCCGCGCTGGGGCATGTCATTGCCCTGTTCGCACTCGGCGCCGCATGGAGTACGGTCAACGCGGGCGCGAGCGTGCTGTTCATCTACGCAGCGGCCATCGCTCACCAGGTCGGACCCCCGCGCCGCGCGGTCTGGGTGGTGCTGGGCATCGCGGCCAGCGCCGCGGTGATCTCGCCCCTGGCACGGCCGGAGCCCTACTACTGGATGCCGGGCGTGTTCGTCAGCATCATCATCGGCCTGGCCAACATCTTCTTCGGCGAGCAGCAGCGCAAGAACGCCGAACTCAGGCTGAGCCAGGCCGAGGTCAGGCGACTGGCGCGGGTAGCCGAACGCGAACGCATCGCGCGCGACCTGCACGATGTGCTCGGGCACACGCTGTCGATGATCGCCGTCAAGAGTGAACTGGCCGAACGGCTGGTCGAGCGCGACGGCGAGAAG
>JAAAPE010000007.1 GCA_009908385.1 Gammaproteobacteria bacterium | reverse complement strand
GCGACGTCAAGGCGCTGAGAATGGCGCTGGGCCTCGAGGACTGGAACGTCTGGGGCATTTCCTACGGATCGGTGCTCGGACAGGCCTACATGAAGGTCGATCCCGAGGGAATCCGCGCCGCCGTGATCGACGCGATCGTGCCGCTGGACCTGCGCGACCTGATGCGCATTCCGCACTGGCACGAGCAGAACCTCGATCGCCTGTTCGCGGCGTGCAACGAGCAACCCGACTGCGCCGAGGCCTACGAGGGGCTCGAACGCCGCTACCGGGCCGCGATCGCCAACATGAACGAGGACCCGGTTCGCGTCGAAGTGCCGGAAGGCGAACGCTATCCCGACGGCGAGACCTGGTTCTTCGCCGACATCATCGCCGGCCTGCCGTTCAGCCTGCTCTACGAGCAGTCGAACCATCCCGCCCTGCCGGCGATCATCGAGGGCCTCACGCGCGTCGTCGAGAAAGAGGACGAGACCTTCTTCCGCGCGATGGCGCTGGCCGAGTTCGACGGCGGGCCGGGGGTGAGCATGGGCATGTCGGTAGCGGTGCGCTGCCTGGACGGCTACGTCGACCGCTGGGCCGAGTCCGCGCCCGACGATTTCCGCGACTATCCGACGCTTGCTCGGGCCTTCGGCGCGCTGGAGGTGATCGAGGACGCGCCCGCGCTGTGCCGGGACGTCGGCCTGATTCCGCGCGACCCGGCGCAGTTCGAGCTGGTCGAGACCGACCTGCCGGTGGTGGTGGCCAACGGGGCCTGGGACCCGATCACGCCGGTGCCGCTGGCCGAGGCGATCATGCCCGGCTTCAGCAACGGCCGGCTGGTGATCTTCCCGCACGCCGGTCACGGCCCGACGCGCTCGCTCGACTGCGCCGGCGACTTCCTCAACGGGTTTTATGACGACCCCTCGGCCGAGCTCGACATGGAATGCGTCGAGGAAGGCGAGGAAGCGGCCGAGTACATCGCCCCCCACTACGCCACGCGGGCGGTCGTCGAGGGTGTGGTGCTCTACGAAGATCACGAGCAACGCCTCAAGGCGCACGCCTTCTGGGGCGGGCTGTCCGCCCTGCTGTCGGTTGCCGGCCTGCTGGTGATTCTCCTGGCCTGGCTGGCGCGCCGCATCGACGGCCGGCGACTCGAGGCGGCCGGCAGCGCACGGCTCGTCGTCTGGCTGGCCACCGTTTCGGCGACGGTCTACGCCGGCGGACTGGGTGCTGCCGTGCAGGCGACGACGGAAGTCAGCGAGGCCATGCTGCTGTTCGGCATGGTGTCCTGGGCCGGCCTCGTCGCCTGGTTCGGTCCGCTCACCGGCCTGCTCGGACTGGCCGGGCTGGTGCAGGCCTGGCGCTACCGCGGGAACATCGCGGTGGCCGGTCGCCTGGGCCTGCTCCTGGTGGCTCTGGCGACGATCAGCCTGTCGCTGTTCGGGCTGGTCTGGGACCTGTGGCCGCTGTGAGGAACCCGGCTCGAGGACCCGCGGAGCGCGGTCGCGGCAACGAACCAGGGACCGACCAGCCCGTCGCCCCGGACTCGCTCCGGGGCGACGGGCTTGAGCTTGCCGACGCACCGACGCACTGACGCACTGACGCACCGACGCACGGACGCACGGACGCACCGACCACGGACGCACCGCCTGCCCCTCCGTCCCCGAGCCGTTAGACTGGGCGGATCGTCCGGACGGGAGAGCGAACGATGATCGAATCGCCGATGGCGGTGCTGACCGTGCTGGTCGGGGTGGCCGCGCTGTTCTTCTACCTCGAACAGAAGACCGGGTGGAAGGGCTTCAACGTCTTCCCGCCGCTGCTGTTCATCTACGCCACGCCGGTGGTGCTCAACAACGTCGGTTTCATTCCCTCCGACTCGCCCGTCTACGGGGGCCTGGGCGACTATGCGCTACCGGTGTTCATCGCCCTGATGCTGTTCAACGTCAACGTGCCCTCGGCGGTGCGCATCATGGGCAAGGGCGTACTGGTGATGCTGCTGGGCACGGTCGGCGTGGTCGTCGGCGGGGTCGTGTCCTACGCCATCGTCCACGGCGGGCTCGACCCGCTGGCCTGGAAGGGTTATGGCGCGCTTGCCGGCAGCTGGATCGGTGGCACCGGCAACATGGCCGGCGTCGCCGGCGCGCTAGACACCCCGCCGGAAATGCTGGGCCTGGCCGTGCTGGCCGACAACCTGGTCTACGTGATCTGGCTGCCCATCCTGCTCGGCTCCAAGGCCTTCGCCGATCGATTCAACCGCTGGGCCAAGGTGCCGGCCGAGCGCATCGAGCGCATGGAAACGGCCGCGGCGCAGGAAGCGCGCAGGGAAGAAGTGCCGCGCATGCAGGACTACCTCTACCTGCTTTTCTGGGCCTTGCTGGTCTCGGCGGCGGCGAAATTCATCGCGCCGCTGCTGCCCGAAGTCGGCGAGGTGCTGACCACGTCGACCTGGACGGTGTTGCTGGTGACGACCTTCGCGCTGGCGCTGTCGGCCACCCCGGTGCGCGGCATCCCCGGTGCGCATCCCCTGGCCATGGCCATCATCTACGTGTTCGTCGCCGGCATGGGGGCGCGCGCATCCCTGGCCGGCTTCGACCAGGCGCCGCTGTTCGTGCTCGGCGCCTACATCTGGATCTTCATCCACGGCGCGTTCTGCCTGTTCGGCGCGTGGCTGTTCCGGGTCGACGTACATTCGGCCGCCATCGCCTCGGCCGCCAACATCGGCGGGGCCGCCTCGGCGCCGGTCGTGGCGGCATACCATCGCGAGGCCCTGGTGCCCGTGGCCATCCTGATGGCCCTGATCGGCTACGCCCTGGGCAACTACCTGGCGATCCTGACCGCGCAGCTGTGCCAGTGGGTCGGTGGTTGACCGGCCGCTGTTTCCCCTCATGGGCAGCACTCCGGGGAAGAAGTCCGGGGGAGGAGCGGAATCGGATTGACAGGATTGGCGCGCCGAATGCGCTTCGGTGGACAAGCCCCCGATCCGTCCGATGGAGTGATCCATGCTGTCCGACCGAATATCCCTTCCCGGCCTCGTGCTGTCCGGCCTGCTGCTGCTCAGCGGCCTTTGCGCGGACGCGGCCCGCGGCGGAACCGACCCTGTCGAGGACTCGATCTTCGAGTCGGCGTTCGTCGAAGACATCGTGCCCCTGTTCCCGATCGTCGACGGCGCGGCGGTGCTGCCCGCCGGACCGGTCTCGGACAAGCTCGAGTGGATCATCGACGAGTTGGCCGTGGGTGAGAACACGACCCTGACCGAGATCCAGGCGCGTTTCTCGACCGGATTCAATCAGCCCGCCCTGGTCGATTTCTTCAACGACGTCCTGCGGGTGCAGTATCCCGATGCGCGGGTAGTCGACGTCGTCGGACTCAGCCCGCTACGGGCCACGGTCGTCGTCGAGGGCGACAATCCGGACGTCGATTTCGGCTTCTTCAACGTCTGGGCCCGCTACACCGGCAGCGAGCTGGTGACCTTCTTCCAGGTCAGTCCGTTCGGTGGAACCGTGCAGTTCCCGGCCGACCAGGATCGCAGCCTGAGCGAAGCGGTGGACCATTACCAGGGTCTCGCCGCCGACAACAGTATTTTCGTGGGCCGGATCGAACCCCAGGGGCAGTGCACGAGCGTGATCGAGCGCGAGGCGGATGCGCCGCGAGCGCTGGGTTCGATCTTCAAGATCTGGGTGCTGGCCGCGGTGGCCGAGCGGATCGACGACGAGCTCAGCGCCCCGGACGATCCCGTTCCGCTGGTGGCCGCCGAGCGGGCGGCCGCCGGCATCATCAACGACGAGCCGCTCGGCACCGAATTCCCGGTGCGCGACATGGCGGTGCTGATGATGGGCAACAGCGACAACACCAGCACCGACCATCTCCACGAACTGGTCGGCCGGGCCGCCGTCGCCGAGCGCCTGGCGGCATTCGGCCTGGAGCAGCCCGACTTGCTGCTG
>JAAAPE010000095.1 GCA_009908385.1 Gammaproteobacteria bacterium | reverse complement strand
GCTCGGCATGCTCTACGCCTTCTTCGCCGGCGTGGCCGCCTTCGGCATCGGCAACATGGTGCAGTCCAACACCGTCGCGCAGTCGCTGACCACCGGCTTCAACCTGCCCGACTGGGTCACCGGCGGGGTGCTGGTGGTGCTGGTCGGCGTCGTCACGCTCGGCGGCATCAGCCGCATTGCCGTGACCGCCGAGAAGATCGTGCCGGTCATGGCCGTGGCCTACCTCGCCGGCGCGCTCGGCATCCTGGCCGTCCACGCCAGCGAGATTCCCGCGGCCTTCGCCATGATCTTCACCTACGCCTTCGAGCCGGCGCCGGCCATCGGCGGTTTCGCCGGGGCCACCGTGGCCGCCTCGGTGCGCTACGGCATCGCCCGCGGCATCTTCTCCAACGAGGCCGGCCTCGGCTCGGCCTCGATCGTCCACGCCCAGGCGCGCAACCTGCCGTTCCGCCAGGGCTTCTGGGGCGTGTGGGAGGTGTTCATCGACACGCTCGTGGTGTGCACCATGACCGCGCTGGTGATCCTGGTCACCGGCGCGATCGAGACCGGCGAGAACGGCGCCGACCTGACCAGCACGGCGTTTTCCACCGGCCTGCCGGGCCCGGGCGGCTACGTCATCATCATCGCCATCGCGTTTTTCGCCTACACCACGATGCTGACCTGGAACTTCTACGGCGAGAAAAGCTGGGAGTACCTGTTCGGCCGGCGCGTGGTCATGCCCTACCGGCTGGCCTTCCTGCTGTTCGTATTCGTCGGCGCCATCGGCGGGCTCGACCTGGTCTGGGACATCGCCGACACCTTCAACGGCCTGATGGCCGCGCCCAACCTGATCGCGCTGCTGCTGCTCGGCGGCGTGATGGCGAAGGAGAAGCTCGACTACTTCAACCGGCTCAGGGACCGGGTGGACCGCGAAGACTGATCCGCACAACAGCGAGCGGAAAAAGAAAAAGGCCGGGGCGTTCCCGGCCTTTTTCGTGGGCGGATCGGCAGTCGTTCAGGGCGCCGGGGGCGCCTCGAAGCGATCGTCGAAGATCTCCGGCGGCAGCGGTTCGCGGCAGTACTTCACCTCGACACTGTCGACGTGCCAGCCGTAGCGCGTCACCGACGAATCGGTGCCGAAGCGCCAGCGGAAGCTGACTTCCTCACCGGCCCAGCCGGACAGGTCGATCGAGTAGCGTTCCCAGAAATCGCGCGGATCGCCGCACCAGCCCGGGCTGCCCCCGAGGGGATTGCTGAAGCCGGTGTCGATGTTGCCGTCGTAGGCGCGCTCCTGGATGGCCGCGTCGGTGACCTGGGTCCAGCTGCCGCCCCCGTCGGTGGAAATTTCCAGCAGGCCGCCGTCGTAGCAGCCGCCGGAGGACGACTCCACCTGCTGCCAGTTCTGGAAGGTCAGGAACATGCCGACCGCATCGTTCGGCAGCGTCACCGACGGCGAGGCCATGCGTTGGTCGCTGACGGCGCCGACGTTCTGGGCGAAGGCCGAGTGGCTGCCGCTATGGCTCTGCGCCGACGACATCACCCAGTTGGCCGCGCCGCTCGAGCCGGCCGTGCTCCAGCCCGGCGGCAGGGTCGAGCCGTTGAAGTTCTCGTCGAGCAGGCTCACCGCCTCGGTGCCGGACGGGCAGTCGCCGGGCAGGGCCTCGGTGGTAAACGACACCGTCTCGGACCAGTCGCCGCTGCCGCAGTCGTTGCTGCTGCCCACCCGCAGGTAGTAGGTCGTGCTGGTGTCGAGCACGTCGGCGACTTCGTGGCTAGTGTCCTGCATGCCGGCGGTGTAGACGACGTTGGTGAACGCCTCGTCGGTGGCGATCTCCAGGGTGTAGTCGAAGCCCTGGCTGGCGGCGTCCCAGGAGACCGTGGGGGTGGTGGACACGCCCAGCGCGCCGTCGACCGGGGCGGTCACGGCGGCCTGGCCCGGCGCGGCGTCGTTGAGCGAGACGGTGATCGCGACCGAATCGTCGAAGCCGCCCCCGCTGCCCAGCAGGTCGAACTGGAAGCTGCCGGTGCCGGCCTCGTCGAGGCTGCCGAGGGTCAGCGTGCTGCTGCCCGGCGGCGTCACCGGGTTGGTGGAGAACGCCGTGGTCACGCCGATCGGCGTGCCGCCGGTCGACAGCGTCACCGGGTCGGAGAAGTCGGCAAACTGCGCGACGTCGACGGCCAGGTCGATGTCGTCGAAGCCGCACTGGCTGAGGCTCTCGGTCACCGGCTCGAGCCCGAAGCCGTCCTCGCCCAGACCGTCGACGACCAGGGTGCCGGTGTCGCCGGGGTCGAGCCAGTCCTTGAGCCGGGCGCTCGCTGAGCCGCCGGTGTCCCAGGAATAGGCCATGCGGCCGTACCAGTCCGGGTCGTCGTTGCCGCAGGCGGCGTAGCCGCCGTGCAGCTGTCCGATCACGCGGCCCTCGGGGCTGAACAGGGGCGAGCCCGACGAACCGGGTTCGGTGGTGCCGACATCCCAGTCTTCCACGCGAACGTGGGTCTGGGCCGGGTCCGGCGTGTCGCTGAGGTAGTCGGTGATCGAGGTGGGGTCGTTCTCGAAGCTGATGCGCTTCTCGTCGGTGCTGGGGTGGTGGATGGCGATGGCCGAATCGGTGGCCTGGTCGCGCGCGTCCCAGCCGGCGAAGCCGACTTCCCAGGCGGGGTCGGGCGGGTTGTCCATCTCGACGAGCACGAAATCGGACGCCGCGCCGCCGGCGCGGAAGGTCGAGCCGGTGTTGAACTGATCGAGCGTGCCGTCGCCGGGGCCGCCGGATTCGGACGATCCGGGCGTGCGGCAGGTCGAGTTTTCGTAGTTCCAGTAGGTCACCAGCGACGGTGCGTTGCCGGCGTCGATGCCGCAGTGGTTGGCGGTCATGAAGTACGGCGTGCCGTCGTACTCGACGTTGTTGACCATGAAGCCGGTGCAGAAGGTGCCCCCGCCGGTCGAGATCACGGCCACCGAGGAAATCTCGTACTGCCAGTCGTCGCCCTCCGGGCAGACCACGTCGACGTTGCAGGCGCCGGAACGGATGGCGGCCGGTTCGAAGAAGCCGCGGTAGCCGTAGTTGATCGAGCCGATCTCGAGCGCGACCTGGTCGCGCGCGCCGTCGGGCACCTGGAGTTCGAGCACCAGGCGCTCGCCCTTCACGATCGGTGTCCACAGCTCGCCGTGCGGCTTGTTGTCGGCCGCGGTGAACGGCCGGATGCGGTACTCGCCGTCCTCGCTGAACAGGTGCAGCTCGGCGCCCTCGGGCAGCCGGAAGCGGCTGAAGGCCAGGTTGATCGATCGGGCCTTGGTGGCGTGGATGCGCTGACGCCAGACCCAGTCTCCGTCGGCGGAGCGTTCCCAGCTACCGTGGGTTTGCGGTGTGACGGTGACCGTCTGCGGGATGGCGAAACGCGGCGCCACACCCGGCTGCGCCTCGCGTTCGGCGTCCTCGGCCAGCAGGGCCTCGCGGTCGAGCGCGGCGAGTGTCGTGGCTGGAACGCTGGACAGGTCGGCCAGTTCGCCCTCGAGGCTCAAGGGCTCGCTCGCCCACGCGGACGCCGCCAGGCACCAGGCGCTGACGATGAGTAACAGTCGTTTTGGAATGAAATTCCCTCTCGCTGAATGAACTCGTTTCCGGGAGGGCAAGCGCGGCGATTCCGGAGCGACGGCAGCCGCAGTCCGTGCGCAACAGCCAGCCGGCCGCTGCAGCACCGCGCTCGCCCCCACGCAGTGGAGCGATGGTACCCGATCCGCGCGGCGGACACACCCCGTCGCGCGAGGCCGGGTTTCGATCCGGGCGAGCCGCTGGTGGCCGCCTCGGGCAGGCGCTACCGGGGCCACGCGGCGATCGTGACGACTTTCGTGGAATACACCAACGGCGTCCTGCCGGGTGCGGACGGCGTCCCCCGGCGCGCCAATTACGGAAGCACGGCTTCGGTGTCCGGCACGGCCCGGATCGATCCGCCGATCGATTGACCGCTCACTTGTGGCGGAACAGGGCCGAGATGTCGCGGCCGGTCTCGCCGGCCTCGACCAGCCTTTCATAGTCGCCCAGGGCCTGCGCCAGCACGGCCGAATCGAAGCCGGCCTCGCGACAGAGGTGATCGCAGATGCGCAGGTCCTTGACCAGCAGCTTCGGGTCGAAGCCGGTGTCGAACGAGTCTTCCAGCATCGTGCGGCCGCGCTTGTCGAGGAACCAGTTGCCCGCGGCACCCCCGCCGAGCAACTCGAGCATGGGCTCGCGCGGCAGCTCGAGGCGCTCCATCAGGGCGAGCGACTCGCACACCGCCTCGGCGATGCCGGCAACCATGAGCTGGTTGACCGCCTTGGCCGACTGGCCGGCGCCCGAAGGACCCAGGTGATGCAGCAGGCGCGCGTAGCTGTCGATGACCGGCCGGACGCGCTCGACGGCCTGGCCATCACCGCCGGCCATGACGGCAAGCTGGCCGTTCTTCGCGCCTTCGACACCGCCGGTGACCGGCGCGTCGACAAAGGCCACGTCCAGCGTGGCCAGGTCTTCGGCCAGCTCGCGGGCGGTCGCGGGGGCGACGGTGGAGTGATCGACCACGACCTGGCCCGGCCGCAGGCCTTCGCGCAGGGCGGCCACGACCTCGCGCAGGTCGTCGTCGGCGGACACGCACAGGCAGACCACGTCGACCGATGCCGCCAGCGCGGCTGGTGAATCGGCCGCGATCACACCCTCATGTTCGGCCGTGAAGGCTCGCGCCTTCTCGTCCGAACGGTTCCACACGGCCGCCAGATGGCCGCGCTCGTGGAGATGGCCGGCCATGGGCCAGCCCATGGCGCCGAGTCCGATCCAGGCGGTTTTCATGATGTTGGCTCCTTTGTGTTCGGGTGTCTGTGCGTCTGTGCGTCTGTGCGTCGGTGCGTCGGTGCGTCTGTGGTCAGTAGTCAGTAATCAGTTGTCGGTGCGTCCGTGGTTGGGTGCGATTCCGCAACTCGGTGCTGTCGTCAGGGAACGTCCCCGGGAGACGGCCACTGACCACTGACGCACGGACCACTGACGCACGGACCACTGCCGCACTGACCACGGACGCACCGACAACCGACCCACCGAACGCCACAATCTCTTGCCTGAAACCTGAAACCTGAAACCTGAAACCTGAAACCTGAAACCTGAAACCTGAACCCTGCGCCCCCACCGCGGCGCTTCAGGTTTCCAGGTAGGTATACGCCGACAGCCCCTCGGCCAGCAGGCGCTCGAGCGCGTCGGCTTCTTCCCGGCCGAGGCCGGCGGCGGTGACGCGGGCGCGGCAGGCGGTCATCAGGTCGCGCGGGTTGTAGCCGACCAGCTCCAGCAGGGCGTCGGCGCTGTCGCCCGCGCGCGAGCGCTCGAGCCGGAAGCCGTCCCCGTCGAGCTGCACGTCGATGCTGTCGGTGTCGCCGAACAGGTTGTGGATGTCGCCCAGGGTCTCCTGGTAGGCGCCGGCCATGAAGATGCCCAGCAGGTAGGTTTCGCCCTCGGCGATGCGGTGGACGGGCAGGGTCGGTTCGAGCAGTCCGCGTTCGACGTAGCGGTCGATCCGGCCGTCGGAGTCGCAGGTCAGGTCCTCGAGCACGGCGCGCTCGGTCGGTTCCTCGTCGAGCCGGGAGAGCGGCAGGATCGGGAAGACCTGGTCGATCGCCCAGATGTCGGGCAGGGACTGGAAGATCGACAGGTTGATGAAGTACTTGGCCGAGAGCTGGTAGCGGATGCGTTCGCCCAGCTCGCGGTGGCGGCGGTGCTCGGGATCCAGCTGCCCGGCCACGCGCTCGAGGATGGCGTTGTAAATGGGTTCCAGGCGGGCGCGGTCGGCCAGCGGCAGATCGCCGTAGAGGAACAGGTTGCGCCCCTCCTCGAGCAGGTGTTCGGCTTCGAGGAAGCTCTCCTCGGGTTCGCGCTGGTCGACCTGGGCCAGCACTTCGGCCAGTCCACGGATCACGGCCGGGTCGTGCTCGTCGCTGCCGGCGTCGTCGCGGGGCAGGGTCTCGGTCGCCGTGACGTTGGTGACCAGCACCGCGTGGTGCGCGGTGAGCGCACGCCCGGACTCCGACACCAGGTGCGGCATGGTCAGCTCGTGCTCGCGGCACAGCTCGGCGATGCCGCCGACGATGGCCTGGGCGTACTGACCGACCGAGTAGTTCATCGAGCAGAAGCTGCGCGTGCCCCCGCCCTCGTAGTCCACGCCGAGGCCGCCGCCGATGTCGAGGCGGCGGATGTCGATGCCGCTGCCGACGAGTTCGGTGAAGTAGCGGCCGGCCTCGCGCACGCCGCGCTGGATGTCGCGCAGGTTGGAGATCTGCGAGCCCATGTGGAAGTGGAGCAGCGACAGCCAGTCCAGGCAGCCGGCCTCGCGCATGGCATCGGCGAGACCGAGCACCTGGCTGGCGGCCAGGCCGAACTTGGCGCGCTCGCCGCCGGTGTTCTGCCAGTTGCCGGTACCCAGCGACGCCAGGCGCAGGCGCACGCCGACTTCGGGCGTCACGCCCATGCGCTCGGCCTCGCGCCGGATCAGCGGCCATTCGCCGGGCTTCTCGATCACGATGACCGGCTCGAGGCCGAGCCTCAGGCCGCTCAGGGCCAGGCGGATGTAGGCGGCGTCCTTGTAGCCGTTGCAGATGATCAGGGTGCCGGGCCGGCTCACCGCCAGGGCGGTGATCAGCTCGGGCTTGCTGCCGACTTCCAGGCCGAGGCCCTCGACATCGGCCAGCGTTCGCACCACGCTCGCCTGCTGGTTGACCTTGATCGGGTAGACCGGCGTGTAGCGACCGTCGTAGGCGTGGTCGCCGATGGCCGTCTCGAAGGCTTTCCGGAGCTGGCCGACTCGAGCGCGCAGGATGTCGGGAAAGCGCAGCAGCATCGGCAGGCGCAGGCCTTCCCGGCGAGCCCGTTCGACGATGTCGCCGATCACCAGGCGGCGTTCCAGGTCCGGCCGGGCGAGCAGGCGGCCCTGGTCGTCGAGATCGAAATAGCCTTCCGACCAGCGGTCGATCGCGTAGCGGCGTCGGGCGCGGTCAATCGCGTCGTTTGTCATGGCGCTGATTGTAACGGGCAACCGGGGCGCGGACGTCGATCGCGGCACGTCCACCAGCCCGCGCCGTCCCGGTCATGCACCCGGCGCCTTCGGCGGCGGACGGGTTAAGATCACGGCTGGTCCATCCGGTTCGTTATCTACATGACGCTTCCCACCGATCGAAAGTGGTTCAGCGAGGCCTGTTCGGAGGCCGGCAGTGCCGTGTCCTGGTCCATCGAGGCGCACCTGGCGCGCGAGGTGACCGACTACCAGACCATCGACGTCTACCGCACCACGCACTGGGGCAACCTGATGGTCATCGACGGCTTCGTCATGCTGACCACGCGCGACAATTTCCTGTATCACGAGATGATGAGCCATCCCGCGCTGTTCTCGCACCCCGACCCGAAGCGCGTGCTGGTCATCGGCGGCGGCGACTGCGGCACGCTGCGGGAAGTGCTCGCGCACGACGGCGTCGAGCGCTGTACCCAGGTCGAGATCGACGAGCAGGTCACGCGCCTGGCCGAGAAGTACTTCCCCGAGCTGTGCGAGCGCAACGGCGATCCGCGCGCCGAGCTGATCTTCGACGACGGCCTGGCGCACGTGAAGCACCTGGCGAGCGGCAGCATGGATCTCATCATCGTCGACTCCACCGACCCGATCGGGCCGGCCGAGGGCCTGTTCGGGCCGGAATTCGTGGCCGACTGCTACCGGGCGCTGGCCGACGGCGGGCTGTTCCTGCAGCAGAGCGAGTCGCCGCTGCTGCACGGCAAGCTGATCGCCGGCATCCGCGACAACATGGAGCAGGCGGGCTTTTCCACCATCCGCACCCTCGGTTTCCCACAGCCCTGCTATCCCTCGGGCTGGTGGTCGGTGACCCAGGCGCGCAAGGGCGGCGAGATCGAGCCGGTGAGCGCCGAGCGCTTCGCGGCCAGCGGTATCGTCACGCGCTACTTCAACCCCGGCGTGCACGTGGGGGCATTGGCGACGCAGTTGCCGTGATCCCTGGAAACCTTTTTGTCCACAGATGAACACAGATAAACACGGACAAAAACAGATCGCTCGATTGAGTATGCGGGGCAGTCGCGGTCATTTCGCCGGCTGAAATCGCCTCTTCTTCGAGCCGGACATTCATTGGATTGAAGGGTTTCTGTTGATCAGCGAATCTCGTTGTCCTTAAACACGAACTATTCGTGGGCTACAGCCTATCCGCCAGCCTGCAAGGCCTGTCGAATCCGCTTGTTTTCCATCTGTGTTCATCTGTGGACAAGAGCTTTTCAAGCATTCGATCCTTTCGCCATCTCCTGCCTGAGTGCCGGGCCGATGACTTCAGGGGTTGGTTTCCGAAGCGGACCCCGTGCATTCCGGAGAATCGGCCAGCTGCATCGACCACTGCTCCAGGAATGCGGCCAGGCCGGCGGACGTGTCTTCGTCTTCGGCGCGGGCGGCGAGCCAGGCCAGGGCCTCGCGGCATCGCCCGTGGCGCTTGAGCAGGACATTGACGTGCAGGGCCGCGTAGCGTTCCTCGGGGTTGCGGTCGTACAGGCGAGCGGTCAGCCGAAGGGCCAGCGCCATGGCCTCGGAAGACGGCTCGGCGCTGCGCGCGAGCTCGCCGACCCATGCGGCCAGCACCGGGTCGCTGGCGGACGACAGTTCACCGTCGGTCGCCAGGTTCCAGGCTTCCTCGAGCCGGTCCGCGGCGACCAGGGCGGTGAGGGCTTCGGTCCATAGGTCGAGATCGCGCGCCTCGTCGAGCGCCGCCAGCAGCCGGTCGGCGGCCTCGCCGGGCCGGCCCAGGTCGAACAGGATGCGCGCGCTTTCGACCCGGCGCCACGGCGCCGCGTCGATCTCCCCGGGCGCGTCCTCGATCAGCCCGAGCGCCGCCTGCGGCCGGCCCAGGCGGCGCAGCACCGCCACCAGGTTTTCGCGCGCGATTTCGGCGCCGGGGTCGAGCTCGAGCGCCCGCTCGAGGCTGGTCCGCGCCTCCTCGAGGCGGCCCAGCTCGGCCCGGGTGGTGCCCAGGTTGGTCCAGGCCGCCGCGCTGGCGGGGTCGGCTTCGGCGGCGCGCGCGAAGGCCGCCTCGGCGGCTCCCAGGTCGCGCGCGTTCCAGGCCTTGCGGCCGCGCAGCATGTGGATGCGGCTGCCGGCGGCGTGGGACTCGATGTATTCGCGCACGGGGTCGTCGGGCGAGACGCCCACCTGCCCGGCCTGCCCGAGGTGGCGGCGCATCGCGGCTTCGTCGCCCAGGCCGCGCCAGGCCATCGCCAGCGGATAGTGCAGGCGGTTCGCCCGCGGTTCGATGGCCAGGGCCCGTTCGAGTCGCTGCCGCGCGGCGTCGTACTGTTCGAGCGCCAGCTGGGCCTCGCCGGCGCCGGACAGGGCCGCGGCGTCGTCCCCGTCGATATCGAGCGCGCGCTCGAGGGCCCGCAGCGCCTGCCGCGGTTCGCCGTTGTCGAGGAAGGTGCGGCCGATGCGGGTCCAGCCGGGCAGCGCGAGCCGGCGGTTGAGGGCGATCGCGCGCAGGAACAGCGAGCGCGCCTCGGCGCCGAGCCCGGCGTCGGCCGCCGCGATCGCCTTGAGGTAGGGCCAACGGCCGTCGAAGGGGTCGAGCGACATGGCCCGGTCCAGCGCCGCGGCGGACGGTTCGGCGAAGCCCGTGGCCTGGTAGAGCATGGCGAGCTCCCCCCAGGCCGCCGCGTGCTCGCTCGGCGATTCCGCGGCCGCCGAGTCGATCAGCTCGATCGCGGTCTCGATCTGCGCCGCCAGCGCCGGGTCCATGCCCGCGGTGTCGGGATGCTCGAAGTCCGCGGCCGCCGCGAGCGCCGTCATCAGCAGCAGTCCGGCCAGCAGCGCCCGCGCGATCATGGCGATGCCGTCTCGCCCTCGCCCCGGCGAAGGTCGTGGTAGTGCCCGGCGGCGAGCGGGCCGAAGCGTTCGCGGGCGCCGTCGGCCCACTCGACCACGACGCGGGCCTCCCCGGCTCCGGCCGGCAGGGCGAAGACCGCCCGAGGGTCGTGGGCGGACAGATAGCTGCCGTCGGTGGCGACGCGCTGGCGCTGGGCCGCGCCGCCGGCTAATGAGGCGACCGCGCCGAGGGCGTCGCGCGGGGGCTCGCCGGTGACGGCGCGAACGCCGACCCAGGGGCCGTCGACGCGCGTGCGGTTGCGCAGCAGTCGCGGCGCGCCGTGGTTGTTGCAGACCAGCACGTCGCGAAGGCCGTCGTTGTCGACGTCGCCGATCGCCAAGCCGCGGCCCACGGCGGGCGCGAGCGCGGCCTCGTTGCCGGTCACCGGCTCGAATCGCCGGCCGGTGTTGCGAAACAGCTGGTCGCGCTGGGCCAGCGGATAGGCCTCGCCGGCTTCTCGCCTGGCCTCGATGACGCGCACGGCGCCGTTGGCCACGATCAGGTCGGGCCGGGTGTCGCGGTCGAAGTCCGCCAGGGCCGCGCCGAAGCCGGTGAACGGCAGGGTGCTGGCCTGCAGGCCCCAGGCGGCGGTGTCGTCGACGAAGCTGCCGTCACCGAAGTTCAGGTAGAGGGTGTTGCTCTCTCCGGTCAGGTGGGTCAGCAGCAGGTCCCAGTCGGCGTCGTCCTGCAGGTCGGCCAGGCCGATGCCCATGCCGGCCTCCATGCGCCCGTGGCGGTTGACCGCCGCGCCGCTGGCCAGGGCCTGCTCGGAAAACCCCGCACCCGTGTTGCGCCAGAACTGGTTCTGGTCGCCGTCGTTGGCGACGAACACGTCGGGCAGGCCGTCGGCGTCGAAATCGGCCACGACCGTGCCCAGCCCCCGCAGCGGCGGGTGATCACCCAGCCAGGCCTCGGTCACGTCCTCGAAGCGACCGTCGCCGAGATTGCGGTAGACCGTGTCGCCGGCCGCTTCGAATACCGACGGGCCGCAGTAGTCGCGACGCGTCGATTCGGCCAGGCAGGTCGGGTTGTCGGCCGGGTCGTAGACGACGTAATTGCTCACGAACAGGTCGAGGCGACCGTCTCGGTCGAGATCGGCCACGCTGGCGCTGGCCGAGAAGCCGGGGTCGCCGGTGCCCGAGGCCGCCGTGATGTCGGTGAAGGTGCCGTCGCCGTTGTTGCGCCACAGGCTGTTCGGTCCGTAATTGGTGATGTAGAGATCGGGATGGCCGTTGCCGGTGAGATCGCCGACGGCCACCCCCAAGCCGTAGCCGCGGGCGTCCAGGCCGGCGGTGTCGGTGACGTCGGCGAAGCGGATTCGCCCGTCGGTGGTGGTGTTGCGATAGAGCCGGCTCGGAGCCCTGTCCGGCGGTTCGGCGTCGGCGAGCCGGCGCGGTACCGCGCCGCTCTGGATGAACAGGATATCCAGCCGGCCGTCGCCGTCGTGGTCGACGAGGGCGCAGCCCCCGCCGACGATTTCCGGGTAGTGCCAGTCGCCGCTGAGGCCGTTGTCGTGGCGGAAGTCGATGCCCGCCTCGTCGGTGATGTCGCTGAATCGAACGGCCCCGGCGCTGGCCGGGGCCGAAAGGGCGATGCCCAGCGCGGCGAGCACCGCCACGGGCGCCCTGCCTGTTGTCAGCACGGACTTCGCCTGTCGTGCTTATTCGCCCGGGCAGTCGCCGATGCGGCGTCCGGTCATGGTGATGTTCATCTGCATGGCGCCCATCGGCGTTTCCATGTTGCCGGTGATGTTGCCGGTCGCCGAATCGCCGGCGAAGGACATTTCGGCTTCCATCGTCATCTGGGTGCCGTCCGGCTGGGTGCAGGTCATGGCGTAGTCCATGCCGTCGCGGCGCAGGTCCTTGTGCGTGATCTCGCACTCGTCGACGTCGTCGAGGAAGGCGTCGCCCTGTTCGATGTCCTCGGCGGTGACGCATTCCTCGCTGGTCTGTTCCTGGTCGGGGATCGGCACGTCGCCAACGAAGCTCATCTTGTTGTTGTATTCCCAAAGGCCCGGTTCGATGTTGGGCGTTTCGGCGTTGGCGGTGGCCACCAGGCCGAGCGCCAGGGCGGCGGTGAGAAGGCGTGCTTTCATGGTCGGTTCTCCTGGATATGGGACGGTCGGGCCTGAGGCCCGATAACGAAACGTCAAGGGACGGGTTAGATAACGCAATCGACGCCGCGCTCGTGCCAGCCCGTCCCGGCTCCATATCATTGTACCCGGGCGGGCAGGAAGGGTCAGAGCTCCGCGCAGCGACCTAGCAGCGTGGAATTCGCGAGCCGAGCTGGGACTTGCAGTCCGGCACCTGGTCGACGTTGAAGGCGACTTCCAGACTGACCAGGCGCTCGATCGGCGCGTCGTCCTCGCGGAAGGGCTCGAAGCGCCAGCGCGAGATGGCTTCGGAAGCCGCCTCGCCGAATTCCATGCCACGCGGCTGCTCGTCGATGACCTGGATCTCGCCCACCCGTCCGTCACGGGTGACCAGGAACTCGACTTCAACGCTGCCGTCGACGCCGCGCTGGCGTGCACCGATCGGATAGTCGGGTTCGATGCGCTCGATCAGCTCGCCGCCGGTGATTTCGGGCGCGCGCGTGGCCGGCGAGGGCGCCGGCCGGGGCTCGGGCAGCGACGGAATGGCCAGGGCGGGGCGTTCGACCAGGGCCAGCTGCACCGAATCGGGGTCGGTGAGCAGGTCGGCGGCCGGCGGCAGCCGGTCGGTTTCGAGCCGGGGCGTGGCCGGCGGCGCCGATTCGCCCTGCGCGGCGCGATCTGCTTCCGCCGTCGACGGAGCCGGCGTTGGCTCCGATTCCTCGGCGATGGCCGTCGTCGCCTCGGCGGGTACGGGGTCGGCGGCCACGGGATCGGAGGGGACAGGTTCGACGGGGAGGGGCTCGATTGCCGACGGTGTCACGTCAGCGTTCGTCGAGCTCAGCGCTTCGTGGCGCGCTTGAGGCGGTGGAGTCGCGGCCTCTTCGAGGGTGGACTCGGGCACCAGCTGCAGGCCGACGGCCGCCGCCAGCAGAATGCCGCCCATCAGGACCGGCACGGTCACGCCGATCTGGCGGCCCGGTCCGCCCTGCTCGACCAGGCGGCGAATCCGGCTCAGGACCTGTCCGTCGTGCATGGCCAGGGCCAGCCGGGGGCCCTCGAAGCGCAGCTTTTCCAGCGCGGCGAGCATTTCGATGTAGGCCAGGCGGTCGGCCGTGACCGCCACCGCCAGGTCGTCGCAGGCGTTCTCGCGTTCGACGCGGATGCGTCGCGAGACCCAGCGTACGACCGGGTGGTAGAAGAGCGCGGTTTCGACCGCGGTCTGGAACAGGTTGACGAGGTGGTCGAAGCGCCGCACGTGGGCCAGCTCGTGGGCCAGCACCATCTCCAGCTGGCGGGCCGGGAGACCGGCGACGATGGCCGGCGGCAGCAGGACCAGCGGCTTGAGCCAGCCGATGACGATGGGCGAACGAACGCCTTGGGAGACCGCCAGCGCGACGGGTCGGCGGATATCGAGACGCTGGAGCAGGGCCCCGAGCATGCCCGCGAGTCGGGCGGCCGCCTCGTGGTCGGCTTCACGTCGCAGGCGCCTGAGGAATCGCCAGCCGAGGACCAGGCGCAGGCTCAGCAGAGCGACGCCCACCAGCCAGGCGCCCACCACCCAGCTCATCCACGGCCAGGCGGGGGCCGTGGTCGTGCCGCCTGCCGAGAGCGTCAGCATTACCGGCGCAAGACCCGACGCGGCGGCCTCCGGCGCTGCGCCGGCGGCGCTCGTCATCAGCAGGGCGAAGGTGATCGGCGGCGCGGCGGCCAGCACGGCCAGGGTGATCACCGCGATGGCATAGCGCGTGTGGGCGCTGGCCTTGCGCGTGAGGGGCAGGCTCAGGGCGTAGAGCGCCCCGACGAGGGCGCCCTGCCATATGAAGTGCACCAGCGCGAGGCCGAGCTGGTTGACGAGGGGATGGTTGATCCAGTTCACCGGCCGGTTCCTCCCCGCGACTCCTCCCGCAGTCGCTGCACCAGGCGGTCGATTTCCTCGAGCTCGGCGGCGCTGGCCGGCCGGGAAATACCCAGTGCCTGCATCACCAGCTGCGAGGCCGAGCCCTCGTAGACCCGCTGCATGAAGTCATCGAGCATGGCCCGCTGCGTCGGTTCTTCTCCGACCGTGGGCTGGAAGACGTGGGCGCGCTGGGAATCGTCCCGGGCGAGCAGGCCCTTGTCGCGCATGATCTGCATCTGCTTGAGCGTGGTGGTGTAGCTGTGACCCACCTGGACGCCGATGCCTTCGTGGACGTCGCGAACCGTGGACGGCCCGTTCTGCCAGAGGAACTTGAGGATCTTGAGTTCGGAGGGCGTGGGCTTGGGGGTTTCGGTCATGATCGCTCCCGTCGCAGCGGTCCGTCCGCGATTGACGAACTCTTTCGTATTTGGGGCCCCAATCTAGCGCGAGGCGCGCTGGCTGTCAATCGCTCAAGCCCGGCGCCGCCGCCTCGCGGCGCGGCTCAGCAGCGGTCTTCGGGCACCCGGTTCGCGCGGTCCACGCAGGGCAGGTGGCGCATGACGACCCGGGTCGGATACGGGCTGGCGCCCGGCGTTGGCCGGGCCCGGCCCCGTGCGCCCAGCGCCGTCCCGATCAGGGCTGCGAGGCGTGTGCCGAGCAGGGTCATCGGTCCGCGCTCCCCTGGGGATCCTGCCGATTTTCCTCGGCCTGCTGGGCCGGTTCGCCCCGGCTGAATTCCAGCACGGTGAGCACGATACCGACGAGCATGAGTGAAAAGACGGCGACGGCGATGACGAGCAGCAGGGTATTACTCATCGCGGGTCCTCCTCGCGAGCAGGCTCGCCAGCTTGAAGTAGATGCCGAAGGCCAGGATCGACGGCACCCAGATGGCGGTGAACAGACCCTGGTCGTGGAAACCGTTGAACCAGAGAATGCCCGAGACCGCGAAAGACACCGCGACCGCCAGCAATATGAAGATGTCTGAAAGCTTGAACATGAATGTCCCTCCTGGTGCGAGATCGAGTGGGGATGATCGGGTCAGGCCTCGTGAAAGCCGAACGCGGCCAGCAGGAGCCCGGCGATCGTGACCGCCGCCGGTGTCCTCAGTCCGGTAATGCCGAACACTTCGATCAGGTTGGGAACGCCGGGCACGAACCCGGCCGGCAGCCACACGAAGAACGGCAACGCCAGGGCGATGCCGAACCAGCCGATCGCGCGCCGGATCGGGCGTCTGGGCGTGAACGAGCGCTTGGCCAAGTCTCCTTGATCCATTCGGTCAGCCTAGGACCGGTCGATGATTCCGACGTGAAGGGGCGGTTCAGGGCTTCTCGGGCCAGTCGTGCTTGGGGTAGCGGCCGCGCATGTCCTTGCGTACCTCCGGGTAGGCATTGGTCCAGAAGCTCGACAGGTCGGCGGTGACCGCCAGCGGCCGGTCCGCGGGCGAGAGCAGGTGGAGCTGCACCGCCACCCGTCCCCGGGCGATCGTCGGCGTGCGGTGGCAGCCGAACATGGCCTGCAGCTTCACGCGCAGCGAGGGCGGGTTTTCGGCAAGGTAATCGAGCCGGGTGCGCCGGCCGCCGGGCAGGGCGAGGTGGGTCGGCGCCAGTTCATCGAGCTCGCGCCGTCGATCGTGGCCGATCCGGGCCGACAGGAGGGCGACCAGGTCCAGGGACGCGAGTTCGCGCCAGCGCGTCTTGCCGGCCAGCCAGGGGGCGAGCCAGTCTTCGAGGGTTTCGGAAAGCGTATCGTCGTCCACGGGCGGCCAGTCCTCGGGCCACAGCGAGCGCAGCAGGCAGACGCGCGCCTGGAACTGCCGGGCGGCCGCGGTCCAGGGCAGCGAGTCGAGGCCCTTTCGCCTGACGGCATCGAGCAGGCCGGCCTGGAGCGTTTCGGGGTCGGGGCGGTCGAGTTCGACCGAATCCAGGACCAGCGCGACCAGGCGCCTCTGGCGACGGGCCACGACCGTCCCCCGGTGATCGTCCCATTCGGCGGCGTCGATCGTCTCGATGCGGTGTTCGAGGACCGCTTCCAGGTCATCGCGATCCAGCGGCGCCGCCAGATGAACCCGCGCTTCGCGGGCCTGCCCGTCCAGGTCGCAGGCCACGATGAATTCGCTGCCGGCCAGCGGATCGGCCGGGTCGAGAAACGCGCCGCGACCGTTGCTCAGCAGGAAGCGGCCGCGCTGCCCGCCGCGCGCGAGCCCGACGCGATCCGGCCAGGCCGAGGCGAGCAGGGCCCCGGCGGCTCGCCTCGATGCCGCCTCGTCGCGGCCGCCCTCGGCCAGTCGTTCCGCGGCCTTGTGGATCCGGCCAAGCACGCCGCGAGCGCGCGGCCCGGCCTCGCGCAGCCGGGCCAGTCGCAGCGAGATGTCGGCCTCGTCGAAGCCGCCGATGTCGCGCTCGCCCAGCAGGGCGGCGAGTTCCGCGGCGGTCCGGGCCAGGCCGACCCGGCGGCCGGTCAGGACCATGTGGGCCAGGCGGGGATGCACGCCGAGGGCGAGCATCCTGCGCCCGTCGGCGGTGATCCGGCCGGCCTCGTCGAGGGCCTCGAGCGACTGAAGCAGCTCGACCGCCTGGTCATGGGCGGCGCTTGGCGGTGCATCGAGCCAGTCGAGTTCGCCCGGTTCAGACACGCCCCACTGCGCCAGGTCCAGCGCGAGCGGGGCGAGGTCGGCGGAGACGATCTCCGGGGGCGTCTGCGGCTGGAGTCGCGCCTGTTCGGATTCTGACCAGAGGCGATAGCAGCAGCCCGGTTCGAGGCGCCCGGCCCGTCCGCGGCGTTGTTCGGCCGAGGCCTTCGAGACGCGTTCGGTGACCAGGCGGGTCATGCCGCTGTTGGGGTCGAAGCGGGCGCGGCGCTGCCAGCCGGCGTCGACGACCACGCGAATCCCCTCGATCGTCAGGCTCGACTCGGCGATGGCGCTAGAGAGCACGACCTTGCGGGTGCCGGTCGCGGCGGGGCGAATGGCATCGTCCTGCTCGCCCGAGCCGAGCTGGCCGTGGAGCAGGTGCAGCTGCGTGTCGCGGCCCAGGCGGCCCTGAAGCCGCTCGGCGACCCGGCGAATCTCGCGCATGCCCGGCAGGAAGACCAGCACCGAGCCGGGTTCCGCCTCGAGCGCCTCGAGGACGACCGTCGCGGCCTGTGCCGCCATCCCGCGCTGTCGCGGGGCCGGGCGGTAGCGAAGCTCGACGGGGTAGCTGCGACCCTCGGCGGTCACCACCGGGCAGTCGTCGAGCAGCGCGGACAGCCGTTCGGCGTCGAGCGTGGCCGACATCACCACGACCCGCAGGTCGGGCCGCAGGGCCTGCTGGGCTTCGCGCACCAGCACCAGGCCCAGGTCGGCCTGCAGCGATCGTTCATGGAATTCGTCGAAGACCACCGCGGCGTAGCCCGACAGCTCGGGGTCGGACTGGATCATGCGCGTGAGGATGCCCTCGGTGACCACCTCGATGCGCGTCTCGCCGGACACGCGGCTGTCGAGTCGCGTGCGGTAGCCGACCGTGCGCCCGACCGGCTCGTTACGCTGCGAGGCCATGAAACGGGCCGCCGCGCGGGCCGCCAGGCGCCTCGGCTCGAGCATCAGGACGCGCCGCCCCCGGCGCCAGCCGGCCTCCAGCAGGGCGGGCGGCACCCGCGTCGTCTTGCCGCTGCCGGTCGGACTCTGCAGGAGCGCCGTACGGCCGTTCTCGAGCGTCTCGAGCAGCTCGGGCAGAACGGCCTCGACGGGAAGCATGGAATCAGGGTTCAGGTTTCAGTGTTCAGGGTTCAGGTGCGCCGGGGCGCTTCAGGAGAGCGGTGGGCGGACGAGCCGCGCGGAGCGCTCTGCCTTGCCAGACTGCGAGCCTCCTGTTTTCCTGAACACTGAAACCTGAAACCTGAAACCTCCTTCACTCTCTCCACTTGATGTTGCAGCCGATCGAGGGCTTCTGGTCTTCGGACACGGCGTCGCCGGCGAGCAGGGCGTCGATGGCTGCGCGGAGATCCTGGCCGGTCACCGGCTTGCCGTTGCCCGGGCGCGAGTCGTCGAGCTGGCCGCGGTAGACCAGGCGGCGCTCGCCGTCGAAGATGTAGAAGTCCGGCGTGCAGGCCGCGTTGAAAGCGCGCGCGACGTTCTGGGATTCGTCGAACAGGTAGGGAAAGGGGAAGTGCCTTTCCCGGGCCAGTTCGGCCATGCGCTCGGGACGGTCCTGCGGGTAGCCGGTGACATCATTGCTGCTGATGGCGACCATGCCCACCCGGCCGAGGTCGTAGTCGTTGCCCAGGCGCACCAGCTCGTCGAGCACGTGCTTGACGAACGGGCAGTGGTTGCAGATGAACATCACCAGCGTTGCGTGCTTGCCGGCGATGTCGTCGGCGGTGAGCGTCCTGCCGCTGACGGTGTCGGGCAGCTTGAAGTCGGGGATGGGTGTGCCGAGCGGCAGCATCCTGGATTCGGTTCTCGACATGGTGTTTTCTTCGTTAGTGGGCCGCGAATTTCGAATACGCACTTGCCAGGCGCGCGAGGACAGTTTACAACCTGCACCGCTCGAACCGGAATGGCCCGCTGCGTGAAACATTCCGGTCATGCCCGCGCAACCCGCCTGTCAGCCGTCCCTGACATGATTGCGCCCCGCAAGTCCGTCGCCGCGGCCCGATCGCCCGGTGCCGGGTCGATCTTGTCGAGATACGGATTCAGACAGAGGGAAAGAACCAATGAGAGCCATGATTGCCACGCTGTTGCTCGGCCTCGCGATCTCCGCCAGCGCCCAGCCGGAGACCATCGCCTACTGGGCCCAGAACGACAACGACCTGCCCGGCGGCGGATTCGGGTTCACCACGTCGAGCTTTCCGCAGGCCGCCGACGAGGGGGCGGGCCAGCTCGGCCTCGCGAACTTCGACGAGGCGGCCGACGCCGAGGGCGTCTACGACTGCATCCAGAGCTTCAGCGGCACCAGCGACAACGCGCTGCCCGGCTACGCCTCGGGGGGTTCGCTCTCGCCCCAGGGCTGTTCGGACCAGAGCAACAACGGCATGCACGTCGAGCTCGCGGTCGACACCACCGGCTACGAGGACCTGGTGGTCAGCTGGGCGCAGCGCGGGACGGGATCGGGATTCGACAGCCGGGTCGTGTCGTATTCCACCGACGGCGGGTCGAGTTTCACCGCCTTCGCCACCGACAGCGGGACGCTCGGCAGTTCCTGGGCGGTCGTCAGCTACGACTTCTCGGCCATCGGCGCCCTCGAGAACAACGACCAGGTCGTCTTCCGGATCACGCTCGACGGAGCGACGGGGGCCAGCGGCAACAACCGGTTCGACAACATCCTGGTCGAGGGCACGCCGGGCAGCGGTGGCGGCGGCCTGACGCTGAGCAAGACCGGTCCGGCGACGGTCGAGCCGGAGGACACGCTGGTCTACGACATCGCCCTGGGCAACACCTCGGCCACCGAGCCGGTCACCGGCCTGGTCGTCACCGACACGCTGCCGGCCGGCGTGACCTACGTGTCCGACACCAGCGGCGTGACGCCGACCAGCCCTTCGGCCGGCGTCTACGAATGGGCGCTGGGAAGCCTGGCGGCCGGAACGAACCTCGACTTCACGCTGATCGTCGCGGTCGATGCGGGCGCCAGCGGTGACCTGACCAACCTGGTCGAGGCCTCGGGCAGCCTCGGCGCCGATCCGGTCGACGCCAGCGACCAGCACGTGACCGGCGTCATCGCGCCGCTGTCGATTCACCAGGTGCAGGGCGAGGGCCTGCGCTCGCCCTTCGCGCCGGCGAGCGGCAACGGCGACGGTGACTTCATCGCCCTCGACGACAACATCGTCACCGCCGTGGCCGACAACGGCTTCTTCCTGCAGATGCCGGACGCACGCCCCAGCGACGACCTGCCGCTGGCCTCGCGCGGAATCTTCGTCTACACCGCGGCGGCACCGACCGTGTCGGTGGGCGAGCGAATCACACTCAGCGGCAACGTCGCCGAGTTCTTCGACAGCACCCAGATCACCAATCCCACCGGGCTCACGCTGATCGCCAGCGGGGAGACGCTGCCCGAGGCGGTGGTGTTCGACGCGCAGACGCCCTCGGCCGATCCCGAGTCCCCGAGCTGCGGCATCAACAACTTCGAGTGTTTCGAGGGTATGCGGGTGAGCATCGCCGACGGCTTCGTCACCGCGCCCAACCAGAGTTTCGGCGGCGATCCGCTGGCCGAAGCCGAGATCACCGTCTCGGGCGAGCGCTCGCTGCGCGAGCCGGGCGTCGAGTACCCGGGCCTGGGCGGCATCTGCCCGCAGTGCGAGGTCTGGGACGGCAACCCCGAAATGTTCGAGATCGACTTCGACGCGCTCGGCCTGCCCAACGCCACCGTTGCCGGCGGTACGCGCTTAACGGCCACCGGCGTGATCGGCTACGAGTTCGGCGACTACGAGATCTGGCCAACGGCGTACGAACTGACCGAAGAGCCGGTGCTGCCCGTCGCGGCGCCGGGCGCCGGGCCCGCCCAGGTGAGCATCGCCTCGCTCAACGCGCTGGACCTTTTCGATCCGGTCCAGGACGGTCCGCGTCCCATTCCGACCTGTGGCGCCGGCTACGTGGCCAACGACCGCGAAACGCCCTCACAGGCCGAGTACGACGCCAAGCTCGACAAGGTCGCCGGCACCGTCATCGAGGGACTGGGCCTG
>JAAAPE010000043.1 GCA_009908385.1 Gammaproteobacteria bacterium | reverse complement strand
TTGGAAACCCCGTTCTCGTGGACCATGTGGCACCCGGCGGGGTGGCCTATCGGGTGCGCCGGGATCAATCCGTCCACGGACGAAGCTTGGGCGTTTCTTGGCCGGGACATGCGGCGCTACATGGTGTCATTTTCTCGGGCCGTTCGGAAATTTGGCCTTGACCCGTATCTGGAAAGATGTGGGCCGCCGCTCGCCTATGTTGACAGGGGTCACCCCGAAGCGTATCGTTGGGTCAAGCTCCTCGGGTTCCGGCGCAAAGAAGGCCGCCACTGGACATACGATGCGCCTCCGTCTCACTCTTGCTGACCCCGTAACCGCTCTGGCCATCGGTGGTGCAGTCGCCGGTGGCATCGGTACGCTGGCTCAGGGCGGGGCCGCGGCATCTCGGCAGGAGGCGCAAGCGGGCTTTGCGCGAGCCGAAGCGCGCCGGGAGGAAGTCCAGCAGGCCCGCGAACGGCGGGATCTCCAGCGTGAACGTCGTCGGACCCTGGCCCTCACGCGGGTGGCGCTTTCCGGCGAGGGTGGCGGCATCAACGTAGGGGCGACCCAGGGCCAGCAGGCCGGGGAGTTCGGCCGCCAGTCCGCGCGCCTGCGTCAGGATAGCGAGGCTCGCCAGAGGTCGCTCCGCGCACGCGGGACGAACCTCGATGCCGCCGCCGGGGCCACGCGCGTGGGCAGCTTCATTTCCGCCGGCTCCCAGGTCGGGGGCGGTGTGGCCAACACGCTCCTCACCCGCAGCGGTGGCCAAGCGCAGGGCTCCTCCACTAGCCGGGTTCGGACAAGTCCCGGCTTCGGTCGTTCGTTCAGCGGCGGTACGGTAAATCTCAGGTAGGGAGAGAGATGGTCACGGTTCCGCGCGTCAATCCGCAGGCCGGCAACATCGCCGGCGCGGCTGTCAATCCCGTCGCGGGCGACACGGGCGCCGTGGGCCGCGGCCTCCAGCAAGCCGGGAACCAGCTCACCCAGCTCGCCGACACGGTCCACCGGTCGCAGGTGAAGGCCGATCGCTTGAAGGCGAACAAGCGCGAGCAGGAGTTCTTGACCCAGCTCCAACAGGCGACGGCGGAGCTTGATCCTCTGGCCGATGATTACGACGCCCAGGTCGAGACTGCGATCAACGAGACTATCGAAGCCACCAAGGCCGAGACCGAATTCCGCACCGGCGAAGTCCAGTCGCGTTTCGCCGCCCGGCTGGAGAATTTGGGTCAGGCCCAGGTCCGAGAAGCGTTCTCGGCGCGGGAAGCGGCGCTCAACGATCAGGCGCTCCGGGACTACGACGAGCAGCGCCAGCAGCTCATGGCGAACATTGCGGCCGACCCCCAGGGGGCTGACGTCTTCCTCGCGGAGTTCGCCGCCGACGTCAGGGAGACCTACGCGGGCGTGCTGGACCAAAGCCAGCTCGAAACCCTGGCCAAGGAGACGGCCGAGAATGCCCTGGTGCAAGAGGCGCTGGGCTTCGCCGAGGCGGGCAACATGCGGACCGCGCGTGCCGTCATCGACGACAATGCGGGTGATCTCGACCCGTCGATGGCGCGGTCGGCCAAGGCCACCATCCGCGGCATCGAGAGCCGCAAGCGTGCCGAGTTCGCCCGCGCGACCGCCGGGGAGCTGGCCGACATCCGCATCGCCGTCTCGCGGGCCGAGACCCCCGAGGAGATCGCCGCGGCGCGGGAACGGGTCAACGACGCCAACGAGCGGGGGCTTTTCCGGGGTCGGCAGGGAACCCGAGCCCAGCTCACGATCGGGCTCGACAAGCAGCAAGAGGCCGCCCGCGAAGAGGCTGCGGCCCGTGAGGATCGCAACAACCGCTATCTGAGCGGCACCGGCGCCGTGGATCAACGCGACGCTGACGCCATGTGGGAAGAGGTGACGGCCAACGCGACCGGGGAGGGAGAACAGCTCGACCCCCAGCAGACGATCGACATGGTGGCCGACTTTGCCCAGCAGACTGGTTTCGTGCCGTCGCCGATCAAGCAAAACCTTCAGCGTGCCGAACGGATGCTGGGCGAACAGCAGCTCGCTTTCGCCGCCCAGCAGTACCAGACGATCCGCAACGTCGCGCCTCAGGTGGACGTGGGCCTGGACAAGGGTTCCGCCGTCCGGCAGACGGCCGCACTCGTCGATATCGGTACGTTCGACACTCACGCCGAAGCGGCCACGTATCTGGCCAACCTGTCGACCCGAGACCAGAACGTGCGGAAAGCACGAAGGGACGCCTTCGAGGAAGAGGCGGGGGTCGAGGATCTGACGGACGCGCAGATCGCCGGCCGGATCAACCTCAACCCGCTCGGGACGCGTGTACCCGGTGGCCGTCAGGTGGTCCAGCTTCCCGAAGGCGCGCGCCAGGAATACGTCAACACGTTCAAGCAGAATTACTTGGTGAGCGGAGACGTCGACGCGGCCCAGGCGGCGACTGACAAGTATTTCCAAGAGCGGTGGGGTGTCTCGCGGATCACGGGCCAAGATCAGGCCATGCGCCATCCCCCCGAACGCTTCGTTCCGAACTTCGATAGCTTGCTAGAGCGCCCCGAAGTCCGCACTCGACTTATCCAAGATGACCTTCGGCAATCTCTGGAGGACGCCAACATTCGGGTGGCCGGAGAGGATGTCGAAGCGGACGACCTTCCCCGGTTCTCGCTGCAAGCGGACGAACGGACGGAAGCGGAGGTGGCCGCCGGAGAGGTGCCGACCTACCGGGTGTACGCTCGGGATGAGGCGGCCGGCGGCGCCATGCTCCCGGTCACTGTCATCCGCCGGGATGGGGCGATAGAGCCCATGCGCTACACCCCGCCGTCGACCAAGCAGGAAGTCACGAGCAGCCAAGCGTGGCGGGATGCCGTCGACCGCGAGAGCGAGCGCATCGAACAGATGCGGGAGCGGCGGTTGAACCGGGAAGAGACGGGCGCCCCGGATCTGCGCGAAAAGGCCGCTGCGAACCGTGAGGCCAGGGCGCAGGAGCGGCGCGCGCTCGACGTTGGGGATGCCGAAGCCGCCCGCGAGCGCGTCACTGAGGTCCTTCGGGACATCCCTGGGCGACTGCCGAAGCTGGACCAAGACGAGCTGCAACGGCTCGAAGACAACGTTCAACCCTTCGCGCCGCCGGGCGTCACCGGCAAGATGATCGTGGATTGGCTCAGGAACGTGGGCCGAGGCATCCGCGAGCGGTCGGAAGAACGCACACGGGAGAACCAGTAATGCCGCTCGTTGACTTCGACCGTGAGCAGGACACCGTCCTCAACTTCACGCCGCAGAACCCGAAGCCGCAGCTCGACGGTAAGCCGTCTCTCCTGGACCAAACCTTGGCCGCTTTCCAACTTGAGAACGTGGCTGTCAACGCCTACCAGCGGGCGACGGAAGACCTCCCCGAGGACCGCGATCCGGCTTTCGATCCGCGCGACCATCTCCGGCCGGGCGAAGAGATCGTCGCGTCCCGGTTCGCCGACGACCAATCCGTCCAGGAGATGAACCAGACGCGCGCCCGTGTCGAGCGCGAGCGCAAGGCGCGGGAGACCTTGGGTGCCGGCGGCCCGGTCTCGGCCACCGCCCTTTCCATGCTGGCCGCCGGTGCGGACATCACCTCCCTCATCCCATTCGGTGGCGGCTTCGGTCGTTCGGTCGCCGTGGGTGCTGCCCGAGGCGTGGCCTCCGGCGCGGCTGCGAATGCCGTGGGTGAGGCGGCCCTCCAGGGCCTCCAGGAGACGCGGACCTTCTACGAGAGCTTGGCGGCCGTGACGGTCGGCGGCGTCCTTGGCGGGGGCCTCGGGGCGGCGGGTGCCGTCGTCTCGCGAGGTTCGGGCCGGGCTGGTGCGCTCGACGACCCCGCGACCCAGGCGGCCATCGACGACATGCGGGCGACCTATGAGGCCAACGCCGAGAGCCCCTTCAACACCAGCAACATCACTGAGAGCGTGGGCGCGGCCGTGGCGCGCGCGGCCCCCGAGGACAGCCTGTTGGCCAACACCGCGGGCGCGCAGCCGATCATGGCCGCTCTCGGGCGCGTGGGTCTGGAGCCCGCCGGCTTCCGTCTCGCCCGGTCCAACTTCGCCAGCGTCCGCGAGGCGTCCTCCCAGCTCATCGACACTGGCCTCATCACGCAAGGGAACGTCCGCGGCTACACCTCGGGGGCGCCGGTGGAGACCGTCATCAAGGGCGAGACGGCT
>JAAAPE010000141.1 GCA_009908385.1 Gammaproteobacteria bacterium | reverse complement strand
TTGTCGACCAGGCTCAGCGACCAGTCGTCGAGCGCCGCGGGCAGTTCGTTCATGGGTTCTTCCAGGTGCAGGCTCAGGTGCTTTCGGCCCAGGCGCTTCATCAGCGAGGCCGTTTCGTCGACCAGCACGATTTCACCGCGGCGAATGACGCCGACCCGGTCGGCCATGCGCTCGGCTTCCTCGATGTAGTGGGTCGTGAGCACGATCGTCACCCCGGTGTCGCGCAGGCGGTCGATCAGGCGCCACATGTCGCGCCGGAGCTCCACGTCGACGCCGGCCGTGGGCTCGTCGAGAAACAGGAGCCTGGGTTCGTGGGCGAGCGCCTTGGCGATCAGGACGCGTCGCTTCATGCCGCCGGAGAGCGTCATGATGGCCTCGTTGCGCTTGTCCCACAGCGACAGGTCGCGCAGCACCCGCTCGATGTGCGCCGGGTCCGGGCCGAGCCCGAACAGGCCGCGGCTGAAGCTGACCGTGTCATGCACCGTCTCGAACATGTCGGTGTAGAGCTCCTGCGGCACCAGGCCGATAAGCCGGCGGGTGACGCGGAAGTCGCGCAAGGTGTCGAAGCCGTCGACCGTGACGGTGCCCGAAGTGGGCGTGACGATCCCGCAGACGACGTTGATCAGCGTCGTCTTGCCGGCGCCGTTGGGGCCGAGCAGGGCGAAGATTTCGCCCCGTTCGATCTCGAGGTCAACCGACTTGAGCGCATGCAGGCCGCCCGCATAGCGCTTGTCGAGACGGTCGACGCGAAGCAGGGCGCTCATCGGCCGATCGCTCCCGCCCGGGTCACTCGCTCGGGCACTTGAAACCGTCGGGCCGGCTCAGGCGCGTGACCGCGATACTGCCGCTGCCGTAGTCGGTCAGGTCATAGGCGAAGGTGCCGCTGTTGCAGTCCTCGAATTCGAGCGTCAGCGTACCGATGATCTCGAACTCGGATTCGGCGTTCAGGAAGCTTCCGCTCTCGGCGCTGTAGAGATCGACGGTTACCTCGCTCGCGCCCCAGTCGAAAGCGGCCTGTCCGGTCAGCCAGAACTGCTTGCCGTCGGCAAAGTTGTACCAGTAGACGATGGCCAGGGGGCCGTTGCCGGATGCGTCGTTGGAAATCTCGATATTGAAGCCGACGCCGCCGTTGTTCTCGTCGAACCACGAGCCGCTGTGGTCGGGCATCAGGGGGAATCCGTCCGTGCGCACCGCTCGATGAATTTCGGGCGGGTTGTAGGGGTAGTCTTGCAGTTGGGCGAAGCGCTGGTCCACCGTGTTGGTAGCGTCAATTGCTCCGAGCGCCGCGATCGAATCCACCGTTGTGTGCCCGAAAACGACCGAACCGAAAACGGCGTAACCCGCGGTGTCTTCGCCGGGGTTGAGGAAGTCGTTGTCGTCGAGGTTGAAGAAGAACTGGGACGTGGCGGAGTCCGGAACACTGTTGCGCGCCATCGCGATCGTGCCCGGCACGTTGTTCAGGCCGTTGCCCGCCTCGTTGACGATCGGTGGGTAGGTCGGTTCCCGGTATTGACGGTCAGTGTCGAAGCCTCCGCTCTGGATGACGAAATCCTCTGCGACCCGGTGGAAGATCAGCCCGTCGTAGAAGCCGTCGTCGACGTAGCGCAGAAAATTTTCGACCGTGACCGGCGCGGCGCCCGGATCGAGTTCGACGATGATCGGACCCTGGCTGGTATCGAGCCAGACCCGTGGATCCTGGGCCTGGGCGGCCAAGACGAAGGAGCACAGGACGAGAGCAAGCAGTTTGTTCATCGATCGATCAGCCTGGGATATCGGGAAAGCCCGAATTCTACGCCAGGCTTCGGCGGCGTGCTTGGCAGCGCACCAAAGTACAGGTGACGGCGGCCGATCGATTTGGTTACCCTCTTGTGCTGGCATTTCAACCAACTGCAGCCCCGTCATGACCGAACCCCTCTGGCGGCCTTCGGCCGAGCGCCGATCCCGGGCCAATCTGTCGCGCTTCATCCAGCTCATCAACCAGCAGCTCGATCCCCGTGTGCACGACTGGGACACGCTGTACCGGTGGTCGGTGGTCAACCCGCAGGACTTCTGGAAGGCGATGTGGGAGTTCGGCGACGTGGTGGCCGAGACCCGCGGCCGCGACACCGTCGAGAACTGGCCGGCCATGCCGGGTACGCGCTGGTTTCCGCAGGCGAAGCTGAACTTCGCCGAAAACCTGCTCCGGCACCGCGACGAGCGCACGGCGCTGGTCTTCGCCAACGAGAACGGCGTCGATCGCCGGATCAGCTACGCCGAGCTGCACGCCGAGGTGGCCCGCGTGGCGGCCGCCTTGCGCGAGCTGGGCGTGAAAGAGGGCGACCGCGTGGCCGCCTACCTGCCCAACCTGCCCGAGACCGTGATCGCCATGCTGGCGGCGACCTCCATCGGTGCGGTGTTCTCTTCCTGCTCGCCCGATTTCGGCGTGCAGGGCGTAATGGACCGCTTCGGCCAGATCGAGCCCAAGGTGCTGTTCGTCGCCGCCGCCTACCAGTACAACGGCAAGGTGCACGACTGCCTGGGCCGGGTGGCCGAGCTGGCCGACAGGCTGCCTTCGGTCGAGCGCATCGTCGTGACCGGCTACATGGACGAGGACCCCGATCTCGCCGGCCTCGATCGTGCGGTCATGTGGGGAGAATTTGCCGACAACGGCGCCGAAAACGTCGATTTTGAGCAGCTTCCCTTCGATCACCCGGTCTACATCCTCTATTCCTCCGGGACGACGGGCGCGCCCAAGTGCATCGTCCACGGGGCCGGGGGCACGCTGCTCCAGCACCTGAAGGAACTGCAGCTGCATACCGACCTGAGGCGCGACGACGCGCTGTTCTATTTCACCACCTGCGGCTGGATGATGTGGAACTGGCTGGTTTCCGGCCTGGCCGTGGGCTCGACCGTCGTGCTCTACGACGGGTCGCCCTTCCATCCGGACGGCAACGTGGTCTGGGACCTCGTCGACGAGGTCGGGATTTCGGTGCTGGGCACCAGCGCCAAGTGGATTGCCGCCTGCGACAAGGCCGGCATCAAGCCGCGAGAATCGCACAGGCTCGAACACCTCAAGGCCATCCTGTCGACCGGTTCGCCGCTGCTGCCCGAGTCCTTCGACTATGTCTACCGCGACGTTGCCGAGGACGTCCAGCTCAGCTCGATTTCCGGCGGCACCGACATCGTGTCCTGCTTCGCCCTGGGCAATCCGCTGCTGCCCGTCCATCGCGGCGAGCTGCAGTGCCGGGGCCTGGGCATGAAGGTCGAGATTCGTGCCGACGACGGGCGCGTGGTGGAAGACGAAACGGGCGAGCTGACCTGCTCACAGCCTTTCCCGTCCATGCCGGTGAAGTTCTGGAACGACCCGGACGGCGAGCGCTACCACTCGGCCTACTTCGAGAAGTTCGACGGCGTGTGGTCCCACGGCGACTACGCGCGCCTGACGCCGCGTGGTGGTGTGGTGATCTACGGCCGCTCCGACGCCACGCTCAATCCCGGCGGCGTGCGCATCGGCACCGCCGAGATCTACCGCCAGGTCGAGAAGCTCGACGAAGTCCTCGAGTCGATCTGCGTCGGCCAGGAATGGGAGGGCGACGTGCGCGTGGTGCTCTTCGTGCGCCTGCGAGAGGGCGTCGAACTCGACGACGGACTCCGCGACCGCATCCGCAAGACCGTCCGCGCCAACGCCACCCCGCGCCACGTGCCGGCGAAGGTCATCGCCGTCAACGACATCCCGCGAACCGTCTCGGGCAAGATCGTCGAACTGGCCGTACGCGACGTCATCCACGGCCGCGAAGTCAAGAACACCTCGGCCCTGGCCAACCCGGAGGCGCTGGAAGAATACCGCGACCTTGAGGCGCTCAAATCGTGACGGGCGGGTGAAGCACGGCGGACAAAATCTCTATAACGCAAAGACGCAAAGCAGCGAAGAACGCAAAGGGAAAGCCAAAGAAGAAGAAATAAAAATGAAATATTGAAAAGGGAAATATCAAGCAAAGAGCCCTCGAATATTAGTTATCTCTTGAGTCTTAAGCACTTAACGGTTTTCATTATTCCAGGATTTCTTTGCGTTCCTTGCCGCTTTGCGTCTTTGCGTTTCAAAGATCTTGATTGTCCGGCTCCAACTCATTCCACCGCGTTGATGAACCTCTGAAAGATGGCCTTGAGTTCGGGCAGGGCGGATTCGAGGCGGTG
>JAAAPE010000110.1 GCA_009908385.1 Gammaproteobacteria bacterium | reverse complement strand
CGGACGGGGCCGAGACGATCGATGGCGAGGGCCGGACGCTGTTGCCGGGGCTGATCGACGCCCACGTCCACGCCTACGGCAGCGCCCGAACCGACGCACTGCGCATGGGCGTGACGACCCTGCTCGACATGTTTCGCTCGCCCGCCGACCAGCCGATGGTCATTGAGCAGCGCCGGTCGCTGAAGCCGACCAACCGGGCCGACCTGTTCTCGGCGGGGTTCCTGGCCACGGCCGAGGGCGGCCACGGAACGCAATACGGCCTGCCCGTACCGATACCCGAGTCGCAGCAAACGGTCGACGAATGGGTGGCGCAGCGGCTCGAGGAAGGATCCGATTACATCAAGATCATCATCGAGGACGGCAGCGGCTGGGGCCGGAGCCTGCCCACGCTGGATGCGGAGATGGTCGAGGCGCTGGTCGAGGCCGCCCACGAACGAGGCGTGCTGGCTGTCGCCCATGTCTCCACGCAGTCGGCCGCGAAGATGGCCGTCCGATCCGGCGTGGACGGGCTGGTTCACGTGTTCGCCGATACCCCCGTCGACGACGCCTTCATCTCGATGGCGCGGGAGGCCGGCGTCTGGATCGTGCCCACGACCCCGGTGCTCGCGGCGAGTCACGGCCAGTCCGTCCCCGACTGGCTCACCGGCAGCCCGCACTCCGAGACCCGCATCAGCCAGCAGCAGCGGACGATGCTCTCGCAGACCTTCCCCGGCTCGCAGATGCGCAGCGCGCGCTGGCCCCTGGTGCTCGAGAACGTCCGGCGGCTGCACGAGGCCGGCGTGACGCTGCTCGCCGGCAGCGACGCCGGCAATCCCGGCACCGCCCACGGGCCCAGCCTGCACCACGAGTTGGCCTTGCTGGCGGAGGCCGGCCTGACGCCGATCGAGGCGCTTCGCTCGGCGACCACTCTGCCCGCGCGGGCATTCGGGCTCGAGGGCCGCGGCTGCCTGCAGCCGGGCTGCCGGGCCGACCTGGTTTTGATCGATGGCAATCCGCTGGTCGACATCCGGCACACGGTTCGCATCGATGCGGTCTGGAAGAACGGTTTGCCGCCCGGAAATAAAGGACAATGATCGGGAACATTCCCTGCCGGCAATACAATCCGATCAGCCAGGAACACGTTCGGGAGTCGAAGAGAAGGGTCAATCAATGAGCGCTTACCAACGGCTTAAGGCAATTCACCGGTTTTTGGTGCCGCCCGATAGCGGTCAGAGCTGGACGGCTTATCTTTGGCTGATCTACCTGAGCTTTTTCTTCATCGAGTGGCAGTTCCGCCCGGTCGGCACGCTCGAGCTGACCCTGAGCCTCGCCACCGTGGCCGTTTTCCTGGTGCTTTATTTCAGCGCTTATCGCCGCAGCGGCCGGGCTGCTCTCTGTCATATCCTGGCAATCGTCGCCCTGGCCGGTGCCTGGAGCTGGTTCAATGCCGGAGCCAGCGTACTGTTCATCTACGCGGCCGCCTTCGCCAACCAGGTCGGACCGCCGCGACGCGCGGTGTGGATCGTTCTGAGCATTGCCGCTTTCGCCGCCCTGATTGCGCCGCTGGCCCGTCCCGAGCCCTTTTACTGGATGCCGGGGGTGTTCATCAGCATCATCATCGGCCTGGCCAACATCTTTTTTGCCGAGCAGCAGCGCAAGAATGCCGAACTCAAGCTCAGCCAGGCCGAGGTCAGGCGCCTGGCCCGGGTGGCCGAGCGCGAGCGCATCGCGCGCGACCTGCACGATGTGCTCGGGCACACGCTGTCGATGATCGCCGTCAAGAGTGAACTGGCCGAACGGCTGGTCGAGCGCGACGGCGAGAAGGCACGCGAGGAAATCCGGTCGATGGGCGAGAGCGCGCGCAAGGCCCTGGCCGACGTGCGCGAGGCGATCAGCGGTTACCAGCGCCAGACCCTGGACGACGCACTCGAACACATGCGCCTGAGCCTGCGCGCGGCGGACATCGAGCCGATCATCGAGGTCGATGAGCGCGTCCACCTGGAGGCGCGCACGCAGGGCATGCTGGCCCTGGTCGTTCGCGAGGCCGTCACCAACATCATCCGGCACTCGAAGGCACGACACTGCCGGATCAGGCTCGAGTCGATCGACGGTGAATTGCGCCTGGCCGTCGAGGACGACGGCGGCGGCCGCATCCGGATGGACGGCAACGGCATCCAGGGCATGCGCGCCCGCATCGAATCCCTGGGCGGAACGCTGAAGATCGGCTCGAACGGCCCGTCCAGCCTGATCGCGAAGATCCCGCTGGAGGCCGCATGATCCGTCTCGTACTGGCCGAGGACCAGACCCTGCTGCTCGGGGCGCTCGCTTCCCTGCTCGACCTCGAGTCCGACATCGAAGTGGTCGGACGCGCCGCCGGGGGGGACGAGGCCAGGCGAATGATCGAATCCGAGCGGCCCGACCTGCTGCTGACCGACATCGAGATGCCCGGCAGCACCGGCCTGGACCTGGCCGAGTGGGTCCGGCAGCACGCGCCCGATACGGCCGTGGCCATCCTCACGACCTTCGCGCGACCCGGTTACCTCCGGCGCGCGCTCGAAGCGGGGGTGCGCGGCTACCTGCTCAAGGAAACGCCGGTCGAACAGCTCGCCGACGCCATCCGCCGCATCCGCGACGGCCAGCGGGTGATCGACCCGGAGCTCGCCCTGACCGCTTTCGACAGCACCGACCCGCTGACCGATCGCGAACGCCAGGTACTCAAGCTCGCCGGCGAGGGTCTGGGCAACGCCGAGATCGGCCAGCGCCTGCACCTGGCCGAGGGCACGGTTCGCAACTACCTGTCGGAAGCCATCGGCAAACTGCACGCCGACAACCGCATCGACGCCTACCGCATTGCCCGCGACCAGGGTTGGCTGTAGCGATCAGCCGAAGCGCTTTCGGGCGATCCGGCGCTGGCAATAGTCGAACGCAGGTCCGAACACCGCCAGGGCACAGTACATCCAGATCGCCAGCGGCAGCCAGTTCGCGTTCAGCGTCCAGGCCAGGATGATCGACAGCACGGCCCATGCGGCCACGATGGCCCAGGCGAGGCTTTCAGCCGCCGTGTCGAAGGCCTCGGCACGCGACATGCCGAGGTCGTCCCGGAGCCGCCAGGCGTGCAGGTAGAGTGCCGCGATGATCGCGCTGAGGCTGGCGAAGCCCACGCTGAAGATCGAGGTCACGCTGCGAAACTGGCCGACCGTTTCGATATCGAAATTCGAAGGCAGCCAGCCGTTCGAGATCGCCCCCATCGCCGCGCCGAACATGATCTTCAGGGGATAGACGTAGATCATCACCATCACGATCAGGGCGGCGGTGAGCAGCACCGACGGCAGGTCGTCGAGCCCGTAGCGTTCGCTCCAGTTCTGATGCGCGCGCCAGTAGATCAGCAGCATGGCAAAGCTGAGAATGAAGGCCGGGGCGCCCTTGAGCGCCACGAGCAGCTCCGCGTAGGTGCCGGGAATCTCGTCGATCGAGATGGCCAGCATAGTGACCGCGAAGGCGAATGCCGCATCGGTGAACGTGTCCAGTCGGGTCACGGCGCGACTGCGACGCAGCCGCTCGCCTCCGTTCTCGGCCATCAGGCGCGAGCCTCCCTTGCCCGGCCGTTAGACATTGAGCGTTCCAGAAGAACCGGCGCTTCGCGCTCGGGCCTGACGGTGCCCGACCCCATCCAGGCCGCCGGATCGGTGATCCATTGCATGTCGCTCTTCCCCTGCGGATTCGACGAAGGGTTCTGGGAATGCATCTTATCGGCTGGCGTGGGCGAACCCAAGCAGCAGGCCGGCCCGCGACGCTGCGCGCTTCGATTCGTCACACCGCGCCGCCGGCCGACTCCCGCAGCAGCGGGCAGAGGGAGCGGAGGGTATCGGTCGCTTCGCGTACCGCCGGCAGCCCGATGCGACTGGTTCCGGTCGGCGGCAAGGGCCGATCGGGATCGAGCAGGACCCGGAGACAGTGGTCGAGCGAGGACCGCATCGGTTCGACGTGGTAGCCGCCTTCGAGCACAAACCCCAGGCGCCTGTCGCAGAGTTCCTCGGCCAGGCGCTGCAGGCGATCGGTCAGATGGGCGAAGAGGGCGCGGCTGTAGTTGCAGCCCAGGTGCTCGCGGGTGCCGTCGAAGCCGGCGGAAACCAGGATGAGCTGGGGCCGGAACCGGCGCGCCGCCGGCGCAAGGATGCGATCGAAGGCTTCCAGCGCCGCGAGATCCGAAGTGTCTTCAGGCAATGGGATGTTCAGGGTCGTACCGCGCCCCCGGCCGCGTCCGACGTTCTCCACCGCGCCCGTTCCCGGATAGTAGGGAGCGGCGCGGTGCAGGTCGAAGAACAGGACGCTCGGGTCCGACTGGAAGATCGACTCGGTGCCGTCGCCGTGATGCACGTCCCAGTCGATGATCAGCACGCGTTCCAGGCCGTGGACGGCCTGGGCATGGCGTGCGGCCACGGCCACGTTGTTGATCAGGCAGAAACCCCGGAAGTTGGCGGCGTGGGCGTGATGCCCGGGTGGACGCACCAGCGCGAATGCCGAGGTGGCCGCCCCTTCGAGAACCGTATCGACGACGGTCATCGCGGCGCCGGCGGCTCGAAACGCCGCATCGATGCTGCCCGGCGAGACAGCCGTGGTATCCAGCGACAACATCCGGGTGCGGCCGCGCAGTTCGGCCAGCTTTCTCAGGTGGCCGGAAGTGTGCGCGCGCGCCAGCGCGGCTTCGTCGGCACGGGGCACATCGGGCCAGAGAATGCGCGAATCCGAGAGGCTCCTGACGTGATCGACCAGCGACGACAGACGCTCGGGACGTTCCGGATGCTTCCAGGGACCGCTGATGACCAGTTCGCCAAGGAGGGCCCGCAGCTTGCGCGAATGATAATCGCGCATCTCCGGTTCCAGCCCGGGCGGCCGGTGCTCGAGCATCTCGTCGTGGTAGACGATCGCGAGCGGAGCGGGCATCAGCTCGCGACCACTTCGTGCCAGGCCCGGTCGCAGGCCCAGCTCTCGCGCACCATCCCGGCGATCGCCTCGATGGCCTCGTCCGGAACGGCCTCCGGATCGCCCAGTTCGCGCTCGTTGTAGTGGAACACGTAGAGCCGCGCGCAGAACTGGTCGAAGGGCAGCGAGGACTCGCCGGCGTATTCGCCATGGCCGCGCGTGGAGGTAACGATGCCCTGGCCCCAGTCCTGGCGGCCCTCGTTGTTGGGGTTGTAGAAATACACCCGCATGACCTCGTCGGGGTCGAGCGCGACGCGCTGAATGGCGATGGCATGGAGACCCACGTACACGCCGAAGGGGTCGGTCGCGACGATGCCGGCCGGCTGCGGGTAGATCAACTCGGCGCCGTCGTTGTAGTCGGGATGGTAGGCGGCGTGAAAGCGCCGCGTGAAGCCGGCGAAGTCGACCACCGAACCGGTTGCGTAGTCGAAGGTCGTGGCGAAACCGCGGTGCACCCACCAGCCGTGGAATTCGGGATTGATCCAGCGATGTCCGTCCTCGCCGCGACCGACGATACGCCGGCCCATCTCCCAGTAGATTTTGTCGAGGTGCGGCACGAGAACCAGCGAGACGGTGTCGAGGTCGGTGTGGAAATCCTCGATCAGGCCTTCGCTCAGTTCGCTCGAGCGGATCAGGTCGCCCTCGAAATGCAGGTCGATCTCGCCGTCGCGCGCCGCCCACATCACGAGCTCGAGCAGGAAGCCGGGATCCACCTGCGCCCACAGGCTGATGGCCCGCGCCGACTGGCAGGTGGGATTGTTGCCCTGGCTCACGCCCAGGGGCAGTCCCAGCACACTGATCACGCCGGCCAGCAGCAGGCTGCGGCCCGAGGGCGGCTCGGCGTGGCCGAACTCCTCGCGCAGGTGGGCCGAGACCTCGGGCAGGGGTTCGAGCCGGGTCAGGCGCCACAGGGCCGGGGGCACCGGCGGGAAGAACAGGACGCCGCGATCGAGCAGGTTGCCGAGCCCGGTCGCGCACTGGGCCGTGGCCGGGCCCACGGCCTCGACGATCAGCTGGCGGACCAGCTCGCTGTAAGCATCGAGACTGTCGAGACCGACGGCATCCAGCCCGAGCGCCAGGCCGAGCTGCCGATCGCTGCCGTTTCTGGCCAGCAGCGCCAGCAGGGCGCCGTGCGCGGGGCAGACCAGTCCGGTGTCGTTCATCAACTCACCCAAAGCGGCCAGTTCGGCATCGCGCTCCTCGTCCGACATGCCCTCGAAGCCGGCCAGGCAATCGCTCACCGAAGACCGGGTCAGCGTGGTCGGCCCGCGACAGGCGGCCAGCAGCAAGCGGCCGCGCCCCAACGCCTCGCTGTCGGGTGGCGCCCCGCGTTCGAGCAGCCGCTCCACCTGGTCGAGCAGCCCGCGCACGGTCGACACGTCGATCGGCCTTTGCTCGAGAATCCGGTCGGCCTCGGCCACCAGGGCCTCAATCACGCTGCTTCCCCCGAGCCGGTCGAGTTCATAGGAGAGCAGGTGGCGGACGGCTTGGCGACGGCTGGCTCCGGTTCGGCCTGCTTCGGAGTAGTCGGCCTGCAAGAGGTCCAGATTGAACACCAGGCTGCGTTCGAGAAAATCGCGCGCGTCCCCGGCGCCCAGGTCGGGGTGCCGATAATCCCCCTCGGCAATGGCGAGCATGCGCAGCTGGCTCAGGGCTTCCACTGCAACGGCTTCAACCGTACCGGTCAGGGATCCCCGGGAAAGCCCGGCCTGCAGGTGCTGGGGATGATTCCAGTCGCTGCCTTCGAAGACACCGGCCTCGTCGAAGCGTCCGGCAAGGGCGTAGGCATGCTCGACGCCGCCCGGCAGTTTCAGCAATTTGACGGTGGCATTGAACAGGCGGGGGAGATGCCCCGGCCGCGCAAACGCCGTAACCCGGGCAACGCTTTCCAGGGCGTGGTCGAACTGCTCCTGCGCCCGGCTCAGTTCCTGATTTTCGGTGCTGTTGCGGGATAGATCCTGCAAGCGCTGGTACTCCATGGGCGATGTGCACTGACCAGTCGCGACCGGTGGCCGCGATCATGGCACGGAACGACGAAGCGGCCGGCTCTCATTGTAAGCCAGCAGCGCGGCTCGCTCGTCAGACGTAGAAGTCCAGCTCTTCCTGGCGCTTGAGCAAGTCGCGCATCTTGTGCGCATCGTCACCGAAGAAATGGACCAGCCCCCAATGGGTGCCATAGGCTTCGCGCTCGGCCACCACTTCTTCCTGGAGCGGATAGAGCTCGTGGCTTTCGAAGTAGGGGTGATCGGCGGTTTCTTCGGGAAACGCCAGCTGGCTGACCACGCGACGGCGGGGGAACACGCCGAAGCACCCGGCGTAACCCTTCGCGCCCTTGACGGGCTCGGGGAAGAAGGCATCGACTTCTTCCTTGGTCGACTTGGGATCGAACACCACCGCGCTGGCCTGGTAGGCGTTGAAGCCGTAGGCGCGCTCGATCAGTTCGAAGGCCTTGAAGCCCGGCGGACGATAGGCCACTTCGCCGAAGTACATGGTGCCGTCGGAGGTGACGAAGTACTCCGGATGGATCAGGCCGAACTTGATATCGAAGGCCTTGATCAGCTTTTCGATCTCCCGGGTGATGGCTTCGCGCCAGGACTCGAGTTCTGGCGTGGCCGGCACGAACACCGAGTAGCCGAGAGTGACGTACTCGGAGATGTTGAGGAACTTGATCTCACCGTCGTGAATCCAGGCTTCGACCGCGAACTCCCAGCCGTCGAGGTGGGATTCCATCAGCAGGGGAAAATCGGTGTCTGGGATGGAGTCGATTTCCTCGGGCGTGCGGATGACTCGATGGCCGAGACAACCGGCCTGGTCGAAGGCCTTGAGGTGGATGGGATCGTTGGGGTCGCCGTCGAGCTTGAGCAGCGTCTGGTTGACCCGCTTGAGAAAGCGCAGCACGTCGTCCTTCTCGTGCGCCTCCTCGAAGACACCGACCCGGATGCCACCCAGGTGCGCACGACGCTTCATCAGCGCCTTGTCGCGGAAGAGGACGGACTGACCGTGCAATCGCGGCTTGTCCAGCAGAACCGAGTTGATCGCCCCGGCCCACTCGACCGTCTCCTCGAACAGCGGAATGGACACGTCGACGCCTTCCTTCTTCAACGTTTCGGCGATCTCGAGCGAGCGCTCGTTGAGGCGTTCGAAGTCCCATTCGATGAAGGGGATGTCGTTTTCCCGGGCGTAGTCGGCCGCCCAGGACGGCGCCACGACGACGTAGCGCCGGTCGAATCGCGCCATGGCATCGATGGCGTTGAGGCTCCAGCCGAGCAAAGCGATATAGCCCTTGTCGGGATCCTTGTCCATCTTTCCGGACTGACCCAGGGCGATTCTGGAGTCGGACGGTGCGGACTGCTTTTGCTCGACCATGGTGGTGCCTCCTCGAGGAGCGAATGAATGACTTAGAACACCAACCTAACACAGACCCCTGAATTTTTCGGAAAATCGATGATTTTGGCGGCCGATCCCGAAATTTGCCGGCATTTCATGGCGCCTCCAGGGCCAGGGCGGCGCGCGCGGGGACGCGGCCCGCCCCCGCAATCAGGCAGCCGCCGAGCGTCGACGCTGCCAGGCGCCGTGAATGTCTTCGAGCATCATGTAGAAGCAGGGCACGACCACCAGCATGATGGTAGTGGCGAAGACAATGCCGAAGCCCAGCGAGATCGCCATCGGAATCAGGTGAACGGCCTGGATCGAAGTCTCGAGGATGATCGGGGCCAGGCCGCCGAAGGTGGTGACCGTGGTCAGCACGATCGGCCTGAAGCGCCTCACGCCGGCCTGAAGGATCGCGTCGTGGGCCGACAGCTCGTCGCGGCGTGAGTTGGCGAAGTGAACCATGATCAGCGCCCCGTTGACGACGACGCCGGAGACGGCGACCACGCCGAGCATGCTCACCAGCGACAGGTCATAGCCGAGCAGGATGTGCCCGATAATGCCCCCGACGATGCCGAAGGGAATGGCCATCATCACGATCAGCGGTTGCACGTAGCTGCCGAAGGCGATCGCCAGCAGCGCGTACACCGCGAACAGCGCCAGCCCGAATCCGCCCCAGAGCGCGGCCGTCGATTCGCGCAGCTCGGCCTGGCTGCCCTCGTAAGTCCAGGTGATGCCCGGGAAGTCGGCGCGCAGCTGCGGCAGCACCTCGGTGTTGATCGCGGCCAGAACGCGGCTGACCGCACTCTTGGGTTCGACGTCGGTGCCGACATTGATCACGCGCCGTCCGTCGCGCCGATTGATCGAGGTGAAGGCCTGTCCCCGCTCGACGCGCGCGACGTCCGTCAGGGGCACCTCCACGCCGTCGGGCGTGCGCACCATGAAGTTCTCGAGCGTGCGGATATCCTCGCGCTCGTCCTCGGGCAGCTTGACGCGCACCTCGATCTCGTTGGTGCCCCGGAGGTAGCGCAGCGCGATGTCGCCGTAGAAGGCGCCGCGCAGCTGTCGGCCGACTTCGACCGGCGTCAGGCCCAGCGCGCGCCCTTCGTCGAGCAGCGTGAAGTCGAGCTGGGCCTTGCCCCGCTCGTAGTTGTCGTTGACGTCGCGCGTGCTGCCGAACTCCTGCAGACGCTCGACCAGCTCGGTGGCGGCGCGCTCCAGCACCTCGATGTCGGAATGGCTCAGGTCGATGCTGATGTCGTCGCGCCAGCTGCCCGGGCCGCGCTCGGCCTCGAAGGTGATCTGGTCCACGCCCTTGATATCGCCGATCTGGTCGCGCCAGAGCTCGATGACTTCCTGCGTGCTGATGTCGCGCTGCGCCGGCGGCAGGAGCACGATTTCCACGTCGATGAAACTGCTGCCGCGCACGTTGGTCTTGATGCCCTCGGCCGCCTCGTAGAGATTGTTCTCCTCGAACATCCGGTGCGTGGCCTCGGTGATCTGGAAGGCCATGTCGGCGGACACGTCGCGGGTCGTGCCCACCGGCAGGCGCACGCCGGCCTCGATCTCGTCGGCCGGCTGCTCGGGCATCATGACCATGCCCAGGTGGTCGCTCAGCGCGTAGCCGCCGGCGACCGCAAGCAGCATCACCGCTCCGGTCAGGCTGACGTAGCGATGACGCAGGCAGGTCTCCAGAAAGGGCCGGTAGCGCTTGTCGATCCAGTTGGCGAAGCCGCGCGCGAAGCGGCGCTGGATGGTGTGCAGCGTTTCGCCCACGGCCGCGTGCGAGCGTTCCTTGATGTTCGCCAGGTGCGAGGGAAGGATGAACAGCGCCTCGAGCAGCGACAGCGCCAGCACCGTCACGACCACGACCGGCATCGGCCACCAGTACTGGCCCATGATGCCGGGAATGAACATCACCGGCAGGAAGGCGACGATGTTGGTGAGAATGCTGAAGGTCACCGGCCAGGCGATCTCGCGCGCGCCGGTAATGGCCGCCTCCGTCATGCCCAGGCCGCGCTCGCGGTGCTCGTAGACGTTCTCGCCGACCACGATCGCGTCGTCGACGACGATGCCCAGCGCCACGAGGAAGCCGAACATCGAGATCATGTTGATGCTGATACCGAAACCCGGCAGGAAATTGATCGCGCCGACGAAGGAGATGGTCATGCCCATCATGATCCAGAACGCCAGCCGGGCCTCCAGGAACAGGGCGAGGATCAGGATGATGATGATCACCGCCAGGGCGCCGTTCTTGAGCAGCAGGTTGAGCCGGTCGCTGAATTCCTCGGCGCGGTTGGAGTCGATGCGCCAGCTCACGCCCTCCGGCAGGGTCTGCGACAGGTCGTCGAGCACGACCTGCACCGATTCGGCCACTTCCAGCGGCGACTGCGTCCCGACGCGGAAGATCTCGAGCTCGATCGAGGGCGTTCGATTGAACTGCGAATGAAAGCCCACTTCCTCGAAGCCGTCGCGCACGTCGGCGATGTCGCCCAGGCGCACCGGGGCGCCGGTCTCGGAACTGATCAGCACGATGTCGGCGATGTCGCGCGCCCACTCCTTGCGCTCCTTCATGCGCAGCAGGATTTCGCCCTGGCTGGTGTCGATGGCGCCGGCCGGCACGTCCCGGCTGGACTGCTCGATCAGGCCGGCGACCTGAGCCAGGGTCATGTCGTACTCGCGCAGGACGTCCTGGGGAATTTCGACATGCGTCAGGTAGGCCGGCACGTTGCCCATCTCGACCTGCGTGATGTTGGGCTGGGCCAGCAGCTGGTCGCGCACGCGCTCGCCGAGCTGACGCAGCGTCCAGATGTCGACATCCCCGTAGACGCCGATCTCCATCACGTCGCGCTGCCAGGAGCGCAGGCGGACTTCCGGTTCCTCGGCGTCGATGGGAAAGGTGCGAATCTGCGCCACCGCCTGGTCGACGTCCTGGTAGACCCGCATCCGGTTTACGCCGGTGACCAGCTCCAGGCTGATCGAGCCCGATCCCTCGCGCGCGGTCGAGGTGATTTCCTTGATGCCCTGCACGCCGCGCACGGCCTCTTCGACCGGCAGCAGGATGCCTTCCTCGACCTCCGACGGCGCCGCGCCCGGATAGGACACGCTCACGTCGACGTAGTCCAGCTCGTAGCGCGGCTGGACTTCCTTCTGCATGGTGATGGCCGTCCAGACGCCGCCGGCCAGGAGAATGACCATGGCCAGGTTCGCGGCGATGGGATTGCGCACCATCCATGCAATGGGTCCGCGCGCGTCGAGACCGTCGCCGGCAGCGGGCCTGTTCATTCCGGACCGTTCCCCGCGCCGGCATCGGCGGAGCCGCCGTTACCATCGTCGCGGCGAAGCCGCAGGCCCTCCTGCACGGTCGCGAGCCGCGTGGTCACCACCAGCTCGTCGGCGCCCAGCCCCTCGCTGATGTAGGCGTAGCGGTCGTCTTCGAACACGATGCTGACGGGGCGAATCTCGAGTCGACCGTCCACCATCAGCCACACCGAGTCGCCCTCGCGAATATAGTCGCGATCGAGCCGGACGACGTCGCTGATCTCCCGGCCCTCGATGAAGCTGGTGACGTACTCACCCAGCATCAGTCGCGGCAGCGACTCGTCGGACGCCCGTACCAGCGGATCCTCGACCGAGACCAGCACGCGAGCCAGCCGCGTGTCGCCTTCCAGCGCGCCGATTAGGCGGAACACTTCTCCTTGGCGGGTGGCGCCCTCGGGCCAGGCGTTGCGGTTACGGACGGTAACGCTCGAACCCGGCGCCTCGCCGTCGGGCACCGTCAGCCACTGGAGCTGCCCGACGGGCATCGTGACCTCGATCCAGTAGGTGTCGAGACCGACCAGGCGTCCGAGCGCCATGCCCGGGCTGACCTGCGAGCCCAGGTTGACGTCCCGGCTCAGCACATGGGCGTCGAAGGGCGCCTCGATCGTCGTTCGATCCAGGTTGAGCTGGGCCTGGCGCAGGTCCGCCTGTGCGGCATCGACCCGCGCCCGGGCGGCCCGGCCCTGGGGTTCGCGCAGCACCAGCGCCTCGCGCTCGGGCGGCAGTTCCCGATCGAACTGGCGATACTCGGACTCGGCCGCGGAGCGCTCACCGCGCTCGATCTCCAGCTCGGATATGGCCTGGTCGAGCGCGCTCTGCGCCTGGTCGAGCGCAACCTGGTAGTCGGCGTCGTCGATCGTGAGCAGGACGTCGCCGGCGTCGACGAATCCGCCCGGGACGAACCGCTCGTCCATCGACGCGATCTCTCCCTCGACCCGCGCGCCCAGGGAAATCTCCATCGCCGGGCGGACCGTGCCCATGGCCTCGATCACGGGGCGGAAGTCGCCCGCCTCCGCCCGGGTCACGTCCACCAGCGAGGCCGATTGCCGCACGGCACCGTCTCGCCGGGCCGTCGGTTCGGTGTTGAAGATGACGAGCAACAGCGCTGAACCGGCGGCTATGAGCACCGCGCAGATCACGATCGTCCTGATGAGTCGGGGCCGACTGTCGTCGTGCACCGCCCGGGTTTCTGAAGTCACTTGGATCCTTGCTCTTTATTCGACGGGTCTGGGGCAGCGAACGTCGCGGCGATCGCTTCGCCTTGTTGTACCTGACATTGCCGGAATATGCAGGGTTCCGCAAAGCTATCAGAGTCCCCGGAACGATTTGTCAAGGCTTTGGCCTGTCTTCAGTGCCCATCGCACACGAAAGCGAATTCCCCCGGATGAGCGATTCGAGGGAAGCGCGGAACTGCCGGCGAGCCAGTCCTCGGGCCGCATGGACCAACGGACGGAACGGCGTCCGTGATCGAGCCTGTGATACTGTGTTCGGTGGCGAACACAATGCTGGCTTTGCCTGCGAGATACTGCAGCCCATCCTGCGTCGTTGGAGGCGATTCATGACCGGCGGACCCGAGAGAAATGAACTGCTGGCTCTGTTGCCGCAAGCGACGAAGGATCGCATCTTTCCCAGCCTGCGAGAAATTGAACTGCCCTTGGGCAAGGAGATCTACGCGGAGGGGCAGGACATGAAGTCCGTCTACTTCCCCGCCGACTGCATCATTTCCCTGCTCTATGTCATGCTCGACGGGCATTCGGCCGAAATCTCGGTCGTGGGCCGCGAGGGCATCGTCGGCATCGCGGTCTTCATGGGCGGAGGCAGCACCCCCAGCCGAGCCGTGGTGCAGAGTGCCGGCACCGCCTACCTGCTGCCGGCCGCCGACCTCAAGAATGAATTCCACAACGATACTGCCATGCGCATGCTGATGCTGCGCTACACGCAGGCCCTGATCACCCAGATGGCCCAGACCGCGGTGTGCAACCGGCACCACTCCATCGACCAGCAACTGGCCCGATGGCTGCTACTGTCGCTCGACCGGCTGCCGACCAACGAGTTGACCATGACCCAGGAGTTGATCGCCAACATGCTGGGCGTGCGGCGGGAAGGCGTGACCGAGGCGGCCGGCAAACTCCAGAAACTGGGTGTGATCCGCTACCAGCGCGGGCGCATCACGGTGCTCGACCGGCCGCAACTCGAAAGACTCAGCTGCGAGTGCTACGCCGTGGTCAAGGAAGAAACGGATCGCCTGGCGGCCTACGCGAAGCACCTTTAGGAAACCTCTGAACAACGCTGCGCGGCGCGCTTCAGTCGGAAAAGCCGCAGATCGTGTCGTGCGCGCCGAGCGACAGTAGCCATAGCTACGCGCCCGAGGGGCGCAGCGTAGCCGGCGAAGCAAGGCCGGTTTGCCGAGGGCAAGAAGGGCTTGCGGAGCGGCGTCAAACGCGTGCGCGAGCTGCGGCTTTTCCGGCGAAACCCTTCGGGACGGGCCTTTGCGGGCGAACCGCTGCGTTTCGACTCGCTCATTTGGAATGACCAAACCACGCTCGCCCAAGCCAAGCCAGCACAGGCGGGAACGCAGGGGCGGCTTGCGCAAAGCGCAAAAAGCCCCGGAGTGGAGCCGTCGTGCGTGCCTCCCGCAATGACACCGCCGCGCCCGCGCAGCGTTGTTCAGAGGTCCCTTGGGGGTCCGTTCGCTCGAATTCGCGGGTACGTGCCGTGGCGAACAGACCCGGGGCGCGGCGCAAACGAGCATGGGTGACCCGAGTATGCCGCAACACTCGCCCATTCGGCAGAGCACGGCTACTGACCCGGAGATCCTGACATGTCATCTCGCGCACCCGCCACCAATCAACTGATCGACCGCCTGCCCGCCGATGATGCCCGGTCGCTGCTCGGCGATTGCGGTTCGATCGATCTCGATTTCAATGCTGAAGTCAACGGAACGGGCTCAACAATCTCCCGGGTCATCTTCCCGACCACGGCCATCCTATCGGTCACGGCCGAAGTCGACGGCCACAAGCCGCTGGAGATGGGAATGATCGGCCACGAAGGCATGCTGGGCGCTTCCCTGGCCCTGGGGGTCGATCGTCATTCCATGCGATCGATCGTGCAGGGAAACGGCCACGCCTTCGATATACCGGCCGCGGACTTCCGGCGGCATCTCAGGCACAGTCCGGCCCTCGAGCAGATTGTCCACGGCTATCTTTTCGTGCTGGCCGAGCAACTGGCCCAGACCGCTACCTGCAACGCCTTTCACGAGGTCGCGGCACGCCTGGCGCGCTGGCTGTTGATGATGGACGACCGCGCCCGGGGCGAGCGCCTGGCGCTGACCCACCTGTTTCTGGCCGACATGCTTGGCGTGCGCCGCAGCGCCGTCACCATCGCGGCCGGTCAGATGCAGGAAAAACAGATGATCAGCTATAGCCGCGGCAATATTCAGGTGCTCTCGCGGCCCGGCCTGGAGTCGGTTGCCTGCGAATGCTACCCGGCCGCCCTCGCCACCTATCACCGCCAGTTCGGCTCCACCTGAAGCGCGCGAGCCTCAGCGGACCCACAGCATGGGCGCGCCGGCCCGATCAATCCCCGACCGGCGCCAACGGTGGAACGACCAGAACGTTCGACGGCGCACCGGATTCCAACGCTTGATTCGGCACGTCCGCTCTGCAATAGGGGGAGTGCGCACAAACCGGCGCACCGAAGGCGCGCGCCACGGCATCCGCCCAGTGGTCGTCGGCCCAGCGCGGGTCGCCGTAATAGTGACCGATGGCATGCGCCATTTCATGGGCCATGACGTAGTAGTAACGCCCGTGCAGCCAGGACTCCGGCCATAGACCAGAGTAGATTCGGTCATGATTGATGCTGATGTACGGCCCATCTCCTTCCGGACACTGTCGGTAGGGGCAGGTAATCCCCCAGTGGCTCGACTCCTCGACCGAACGCAAACCCTCGCCGTCGCATAGCTTGCGCCAATGCCCGCCGTACCACCACGGCGTGAACCACGCCCGGGCATGATCCGGACCGAAATGATCGAGGGTGTACTGCCAGACGGAATGGGCAGCCGCCCAGCACCGCTGCTTCACGACATCGTCGGGAAACTGTTCGGCCGCCCGGAGCAGATTGTGCGCCAGGTAAGTGTGGGCCGGGAACCGCGGTCCGGCATGAGCCGCTGGAATCAACCAGAGCAGCGCCAGTAGCGCGCCAGCGAAACGCAGGCGAAGGCGCCTGACACCGCTTTTCCCGACCTGATACATATCATTCCAGGCTGATCACCTGATTGCATCGTCCACCAGCCCGGTGATGGCGTCAAGGTTTCTCCGTGACACATGGGCAGATGGCTTGAGCTGCTTCACGCTCCCTGAACGGCAACACGGCATCGTGCGCTCATCTTCAGACAAGGTTTTGTTCAGGGTTTCGTTGACGTGGAGCCGAGGGAATGGTTCCGTACCCTCATCATCGTTCCGAATACGCCCCAACAAAAAACCCTGGCCGCGCGAACGGCCAGGGTTCTACATGGTATTGCACCTGCCTTCTTCGAATCAGGTTGAACGCCGGAGGGCCACCGCAGCAACCATCATCAACATCAAGACAAACAGCGCAATACCGCCCTGTGAAAGGATCGGCACACCGAGCGCAGCCCTTGAGTTGGAGAATGTACACGTCACGCTCTCGCCCGCCTCGAGGCTGATGGCGGACGGTAGCGAGCCATCGTCGCAGCTGGCGCTGTCGAGCCGCCAGCCAGCCGGGACTGTTTCACTCACTGCATAGGTGCCGGGCGGTCGGGTTTCCACGACGAACTCACCATGCATCAGGCCGAAGTTTCCAAGATCGCCACTGAAATCGAACGACTCGCCCGTATCGGATGGCGTTGCCTGCTTGAGTATGGTGATCGTTCCATCAGTCGCGCCGTCCTGCGTGTTGAGGAACACACAGGTGACCGTCTCCCCGGCATCGAGCACGAAGTTGGCAGTCGCCGTTCCAAGGTCGCCGGTGCTGTCTGCATCACTGCAAACAATGTTGGTCAGCTGCCACCCCGCCGGGACGGATTCGGTCGAACTGTAGTTACCCGCCGCCAGGTTATCCAGGACGATCTGCTCACCGTCGGTCAGGACGCCGAGGGCATCACCGGTAAAGCTGAAGCTCTGGGGACTGCCTTGCGGATTCGTGCGCTTTTCAACGATGATGCTCCCGGTGCCAGGCTCTGCGCACGCCTGCGGAACGGCAATCACATTGTTGTCGGTCGTGACCGTCGAACCGTACGCCAGCGCCCGCCCTTCGAGCGATGCCGAATCGCCCAGCGTGATACTCAGGCCGGCGGCCGTACCGCGGAAGACGGTACCGACAAACGCGGCATTGGCGCCGATCGTCGTGCCGCCGCTGGGCGTCCAGAACACGGAGTCCGAGCATGCCCCGTTAGCGGTCATGACTCTGGAGTTTGCTCCCGAATTCAGTGCGCCGTCCGGCCTGAAGATGTAGACGCCGTCACCCGTCAGGGTGACCGTTCCCCCGGTGGTTATGCTCATTGCGCCGGTGCTGGAGTAGCAGCCGGGCGGAAATTCCCCCGGCGGTCCGCCGCCGACACTGACGGTATCGAGCGCCACGGCCGCACCAAGCGGTGTGCACGATTGCGCGTCCAGTTCGGACCGCGCCGAGTCCTGGTCGAGGCCGACCTGGGCCGGACAGGGCGTCTGCTGTGATCCGTTGACGGTGGGGGCCACAACCGGTCCGGTGGTAAAGCAGACATCGCCTTCGACAACCGTCCCCGGTGTGGTGTTGGTGAAGGTGTCGGACACGATTGCGAAGGAACTGGTCTGCCCCAGATTCGGGGCCGTCTGGGTCAACGCCGGTACGGATAACAACAGCAGCACCACGGCAGCGCACACCCGAAAGGCACGAGACACTCGCCGGGAAGGCCGCTGCAAGCTCGAAGCAATTGGCGTGACGCGCCGCGCGGGAGAGTCACAGCATCTAGTTGTCATCGCGGTTCCTCACTACTACATGTCATTCGACAAGGTTTCGAGGCATCAAGCTAGCGCCGAAGCGCAAGCCCGACCGTGCGATACCGCACACAGGTCCGCCGCGAAGCAAGCCAGGGATCAAAACCGGAGATCGACTGCGCCAAACAAGCCGATCAGGCCGACGGCAATCAAGTAGATGGCAACGATCATGCTGAGCAGGCGGGGCATGATCAGGATCAAGATACCGGCAATGAGCGATATCAGGGGAGTGAGCACTACAGGCAGGTTCATGATTCGATTCCTCTGTATTCATGGGTGAGCGGCGGGCTGGCAGCCCCGGGTGAGATGGGTCTGTTGGTGAACGCCGCTGATCCGTGTTGGACTAGGGCGCTCGAACGATTCGCTTGAGCCTGGCTCCGGCCGGGATGCTCGCGTCGGGGCCCGATAGCTGATTGATCAGCACCAGACGCTCCAGGTCGATCACCGACGGAGACTGCGCATTGAAAGACGCCATCGTCATGGTCCGGGTTGTCCGAACGATGGCGATGCGGTCCGGCTGCATGGCCAGTGCCTTGCGGTCGGTCAGCCTCGCGAAGCTGTTGATGGTCTGGCGGAAGAGAGCGTCGTAGCGGTCGAGCCGATCGGCCGGAGTGAACGCGAGAACGCGATAGACGCGTTCACCGTGCGCGATGAAGGCCGCCATGCCGCCAAGCTGGCCGTTCGACGTCTGGGCTTGAAAGCGCCCCAGCACCGCGCTCAGTCCATTGATCGGCCGCCGCTCCAGGTTGCCGGCCGACAGCCCTTCCTGGGAGAAAAACTTCTCGGCCGCCTCCGGCGGGGAGCCCGAGCTCAGCGTCAACTGCACCACGGCGTCCTTGTCGGGACTGCCGGCGAGCACCACCTGGGCCAGGTTCTGGGGTTTCCACCCTTCGGGAAAGCGGATCCGGAACGCCAGATCGGGATGCATGAAGCGATTTTCCTCGAAATACCCCTGCCGCGGATTGACGCCGAATACCATGCCGTCGATCCGCGCCAGATAGTCGTCGCGGCCGATGCGCTTACCGCTCAACGACTGGTCAAGATTGCCCAGCCGGGTCTCGATACGACGGATTCTTTCGGCCGGGTCGGGATGACTCGCCAGCCAGTTCGGCAGCGGGCTGGCCCCGGCCAGTCGTCCGGCCCCCTGCAGGGACGCAAAAACGTTGGGCATCTCGCGTACGTCGAAGCCGTGGCTCAATGCGTACTTGAAACCCAGATCGTCGGCCTGGCGCTCCGCGTCGCGCCCATAGCTGAGGAACAGCAGCGACAAGCCACCGGCGGCGGCCTCGCTGAACTCGGCCAGCTCGGGACTGAGAATACTACCCAGGCCGAGCCCGATCTGGGCCACCTGGGAACGGGTCATCATGGCCACCGAGTGACGTGCGGTGACGTGTCCGATCTCGTGGCCCAGGACACTGGCGAGCTCGGCCTCGTTACCCATCAAGCCCATCAGACCGCGGGTGATGAAGATGTACCCCCCGGGAAAGGCGAAGGCGTTGGGCGTGGGATCGTCGATGACAGCGAAGGACCACGGCAGCTCGGGACGCTCCGAATCCACCGCCAGGCTCATTCCGAGTGCCTGTACATAATCCTGGATTCGCGCATCGTCGACCAGACCGACGGATTGCCGAACGCTCTCGGCACCCTGCGCACCCATGGCGATCTCCTGGCTTTCGCTTACCAAGACAAACTCCCGATCACCGCTGACCGGGTTGACGGCACAGCCCTGGAGCAGGATGAACGCCGATGCCAGGAAGGCGAGCAGCCGGGTGGTCCGGTTGTGTCGAATGTTCATGATGCGGTGCCCTCAAGCACTGGAGATTCGGTTGATTCGCCGCAAACGATACCGCCTGTCACAACCACCGTCGGTCCGCTGCCGAACGGAACACGGCGCGGTTCGACACCATCGCAATGGCTGCGACCGAGCCCTCTCCTGCGGGAAGCTTGAAGTGCGCACGAACCCGGCACCTGCGTGCGATGGCGTACGGAATCCAATCGCTGGAGTGCCGACAATGCGAGCCATGAATGAACTCACGCCAACTGACACCAGACCGCCCATCACTGCCGCTGTTTTATACGGGCTTGCGGTCGTCCTCATCATCATTTCCCCGGTGCTCGGCCTGTTGGCAGCGGCCGTTGCCACCTGGCAAGCCCTGCTGGCCGGTTCGATCTGGTACATGCCGCTGGGTCTCATACTGGTGCTGGCGACCATCGCGATGGTGGAAAGCCACAAACCGTTCGACCTCGCCTTGCTCGGCCTAGTCGTCAGCGGCGTGATCGCCTGGTTCACGGCCGATGTCCTGCAACAAGGACAACTGACGGATGCGCTATGGGCGATGGCGGCGCAGACCGGGCTGATGTCCTTTCTTCTGGTGGCGATGGTGCTGGTCTTGATGCTGATCCATGCGGCTCGCCGAAGCTGGCGATGGTAATGACCAGCGCGGCCGTCACGCGCGCTTGCGCGATGAAGCCAGCTTGGGCCAGGTCGCTCGCAGATGTCTGTTCGCCTGCTTAAGGAACCTCTGAACAACTCTGCGCGGGCGCGACAGGCCTTTGCGGGAGGCACGTACGACGGCTCCACTCCAGGGCTTCTTGCGCTTCGCGCAAGCCGCCCTTGCGTTCCCGCCTGTACTGGCTTGGCTTGAGCGAGCGCGGTTTGGTCATTCAAAATGAGTGAGCCCAAACGAGGCGGAGACCCCGCAAAGGCCCGTCGCGCCCGCGCAGAGTTGTTCAGAGGTTCCTTAACCTTTCGCCATTCTGGATACCGCAGTCTTTCGCGACGTCCGCACACGGTCGAAGAGGGTCAATCGCGAAGCCGTTCGCTGACGCACAGACGCGCCACCCGGCGGGAATAATCATCGCACGGTGTCCATTCGACGGTCGATCCGGCACGGCTTCGGGCAATCAAGGCGGAATCGATCGCCCCCTGCGCTTCTTCTCCGGATACGGCATGCACACTCGGCGGTCTTGTCCGGGTCGCATGGTTACTTGCGCTAAACCAAGGAGTCACACCTAAGTGAAGACCTACACAATGATCGGCCACACGGATTCACCGCTGGCGGTTCAGCCCGATGCTCTGATGCGAGTCAGGGGGAACAGCCTCGTGGCCCTGACGCGGGCGGCGTGGCGGCCCAAGACCCATCCGGAGCAATTCAACTGCCTGGAAAGCGCTGACCCTCAAGTTCAGCTACGAGCAGCGCTGAAGCAGGTCGCGTCTCTACTGCAGGAGAACGCGCGACTCATTCAGACGGTGCTTCTGCTCGACCACGCCCTGAACGACGCACACTGCTTGATCAACCAGTGCGGATTGATCAGCCCT
>JAAAPE010000047.1 GCA_009908385.1 Gammaproteobacteria bacterium | reverse complement strand
CATTCCGGCGAGCCATTGAGTTTCGTCCGTTCACCCCTATTCAAGAGACAGCGAACGAAAGCTTCGGCAGGCGCGAACGGGCATGCAATTCAAGGACTACTACAAGACGCTGGGCGTCGAGTCGGGTGCGTCCGCCGACGAGATCAAGCGGGCGTACCGCAAGCTTGCGCGCCAGTATCATCCGGACCGCAACAAGGACACCGGGTCGGAAGACCGCTTCAAGGAGATCGGTGAAGCCTACGAGGTGCTCAAGGATCCGGAAAAGCGCAAGCAATACGACCAGCTGCGTGCGGGCGGCTGGCGCGGCGGCGATGATTTCGAACCGCCGCCCGGTTGGACCGGCGGATTCCGCCCGGGCGGTAGCCAGGCCGGGGGCGGCCAGGGCTTCGGCGGCTTCGGCGATTTCAGCGACTTCTTCGAGACGCTGTTCGGCGGCGGGCTCGGCGGCATGGGCGGCGCGCGTCGCCAGCAGCGCGCCAGGGGCCGCGACATCACCGCCAGCGTCGAGATCGATCTCGACACCGCGTTCAACGGCGGCAAGCGGCGCATCACGCTCGACCGGGGTGGCCAGCGCCAGAGCCTCGAGGTCAATATCCCCACCGGCGTCACCCCGGGCCGCAAGATCCGGCTGGCCGGACAGGGCGAGCCCGGCGTCGGCGGCGGGCCGGCCGGCGACCTGCTCATGGAAGTCGCTATCGCGCCGCATCCGCTGTTTCGGCTCGAAGGCCGCGACGTGCTCGTCGACCTGCCCGTCGCGCCCTGGGAGGCCGCGCTCGGCGCTGAAGTGCGTGTGCCCACCCTCGGCGGCAAGGTCACCATGAACGTCCCGGCCGGCTCGTCCACCGGCAAGAAGATGCGCCTGAAGGGCCGCGGCCTATCCGGCAAGCCGGCAGGCGACCAGATCGTCAATCTCAAGGTCGTGGTGCCGAAGCCGCAATCCGACCGCGAGCGGGCGCTTTACGAGGAATTGGCGGAGGTCAGTGGGCAGGACGTCCGGGGACGGACGTAGGTTTGGACATAGGGTTCAGGTTTCAGGGTTCAGGTTTCAGGGGAACAAGGGGCGTAGGGAGGCTGGACGCCTGGCCGCAATGTCTGTGCCATGCTCGGCGGGAGCCGATGCGTTGGGCTTGCGCTCCACGCATGCTGCGGACTGATGCCAGCGTTGGCTGGTTGGCTGGTTTGCTTGTTGGCTGGTTCGGCTGCAATCGCTTCTCGGGGCGGCTGCGCCGCGCCAGGCTCGGTGAGAAGCACGGCTCGGCAAGCATCACAGCGCTCGCGGCAAAGCCGCCCACCGATCGTCCCAGTTGCCGAAACCAGGCAACGAGCCAACCAGCCAACAAGCGAACGATCGGGAAGGCATAATGGCGGCACCTCCATACGCCAGTGTATGCCGTGACCGAAGCCGCCCCCGCCTACCCGAACATCTTCCGTCCGCTCGATCTCGGGCACGTGACCCTGCCCAACCGGATCCTGATGGGGTCGATGCACACCGGGCTGGAGGACCGGGTGTGGAACTGGCCGAAGCTTTCGGCCTACTTCGTCGAGCGGGCCGTCGGCGGGGCGGGGCTGATGGTGACCGGTGGCATCGCGCCCAATCGCCGCGGTTCCCTGGCGCCGCTGGCCTCCAAGCTCACCAATCGCCTCGAGGCGCGCCGCCACCGCCGCATGACCGACGCCGTGCACGACGCCGGCGGCCGCATCTGCATGCAGATCCTGCACGCCGGGCGCTACGCCTATCACCCGTTCTCGGTGGCGCCTTCGGCCATCCAGGCGCCGATCAATCCGTTCAAGCCCAGGGCGCTTTCCAGCGCGGGGGTCGAAAAGCAGATCCGGCATTTCGTGCGCGCGGCGAAGCTGGCCCGGCACGCCGGCTACGACGGCGTCGAGGTGATGGGCTCGGAAGGCTATTTCATCAACCAGTTCCTGGTGCCGCGCACCAACCGGCGCGACGACGAGTGGGGCGGGGCATTCGAGAACCGCATGCGCATCGCCGTCGAGATCGTGCGGCGCACGCGCGAGGCGGTGGGCAGCGATTTCATTCTCATCTATCGACTGTCCATGCTCGACATGCTCGCCGACGGCAATTCCTGGGAGGAAGTGGTCGAACTGGGCAAGGCCATCGAGTCGGCCGGCGCGAGCATCATCAACACCGGGATCGGCTGGCACGAGACGCGTATTCCCACCATCGCCACCTCGGTGCCGCGCGCCGGCTACACCTGGGTCACGCGCAAGTTTCGCGATGCGGTGACGATCCCCCTGGTGACGACCAACCGCATCAACATGCCGCACACCGCCGAGGAAGTACTCGAGCGCGGTGACGCCGACATGGTATCCATGGCGCGGCCTTTCCTGGCCGATCCGGAATGGGTCAACAAGGCCCGCGCCAGCCGCGCCGACGAGATCAATACCTGCATCGCCTGCAACCAGGCCTGCCTCGACCACGTGTTCGAAAACAAGAAGGCCAGCTGCCTGGTCAATCCGCGCGCCGGTCACGAGACCGAGCTCGTCATCCGACCGGCGCGGCAGCGCAAGCGTGTGGCCGTCATCGGCGCCGGACCGGCCGGCCTGGCCGCGGCGACCAGTGCGGCCGAGCGCGGTCACGAGGTGGTGCTGTTCGAGGCCATGGATCGAATCGGCGGGCAGTTCAACATGGCCAAGCGCATTCCCGGCAAGGAGGAGTTCGTCGAGACGCTGCGCTATTTCGCGCGCGAGATCGAACTCAAGAAGGTCGATCTGCGGCTCAACACCGGCGTCGAGCCCAGCGCCCTGAATGCCGGGGATTTCGACGAAGTGATCGTCGCCACCGGCGTACTGCCGCGCGACCCGAAGATTCCGGGCCAGGATCACCCCTCGGTGCTCGGCTACATCGACGTCCTGCTGCACAAGCGACCCGTGGGCCGGCGTGTGGCCGTCATCGGCGCCGGCGGCATCGGCTTCGACGTCTCCGAGTTCCTGGTCCACGGCGACGTGCCGGCCGAGCCAGATCCGGACGAACCCACGCCGGAGGATTTCTTCGAGCAGTGGGGCGTCGACATGTCGATCGATCGCCGCGGCGGCGTCAAGGGTCTGAAGCCGCGGTTCCGGGAACCGGCGCGGGAAGTCCACCTGCTCCAACGCAAGACCACCAAGCACGGCAAGGGGCTGGGCAAGACCACCGGCTGGATCCATCGCAAGTCGCTCAAGGAGTTCGGCGTCAACATGCTCGGCGGCGTCAGCTACGAGCGGATCGACGACGACGGGCTGCATATCCGCGTCGACGATGAGCCGCGGCTGCTCGAAGTCGACAACATCGTCATCTGCGCCGGCCAGCTCTCGCGCACCGAACTGGTCGAGCCGCTACGGGAAGCCGGCCTCAGCGTCCACATCGTCGGCGGCGCCCACATCGCGGCCGAACTCGACGCCAAACGCGCCATCGCCGAAGGCACCCGCCTGGCGGCGGATCTTTAGGCGGAACTCGGTGCGGGGAAGTCAAGAGAAAGACCTCTAGAACGCAAAGCCGCGAAGCAGCAAAGAACGCAAAGGAAAAGACCGAAGCCAGAAAAGCACACCCAATATCCACGGAAAACACGGAAGGCGACGGAAAACCCAAGAGACGATTCTTATGGAAAGATAATATTCCTAAATTCAGTGGACTCCGTGCCGTCCGTGGTTCCCGGGTTTTCTTCTTTTGCTTTTCTTCGCGTTCTTTGCTGCTTCGCGTCTTTGCGTTTCAAAGATTTTGATCTTCGTCCCTCAGCACCGCAAGCAACGCGTCGTACTCCGCCGCCATCGGCTCGGCGTGGCTGGTCTTTTCCAGGAGCTCGGCCAGGGCCGGCGGGGGCGGGATTCGGCGGCCGAGGAGGGGCTCGACCACCGACTCGAACTTGGCCGGGTGCGCCGTGGCCACGACCAGAGCGGGTCGGTCGTTGCCGGTCTCGCGCCGGTCCTCCAGCGCGGCCATCGCGCAGGCGGTGTGCGGGCAGACGGCCAGGCCGCGGTCGCGGTCGGTCTCGACGATGGTCTGGCGGATGCGCTCGTCGTCGATGCCGACGGCATCGATGTCGGCCTCCCTCAGGTCGCGGTCGCGGAACAGCCAGGCCAGGCGCTCGAAATTGCTCGGCTCGCCCACGTCCATGGCGTTGGCCAGGGTGGCGACCGACTCGCGCGGATCGAATTCCTCGCCGCCGAAGAAGTCGGGCAGGGTGCGGTTGGCGTTGGTGGCCAGGGTCACG
>JAAAPE010000121.1 GCA_009908385.1 Gammaproteobacteria bacterium | reverse complement strand
GAACCCTGAACCCTGAATAAGCGTATCGGAGCCCCAATCCCATGAGCCAGCAAGACCGTATCGAAGATCTGGACTGGTCAAAAACAGACGGCCTGCTTCCCGCCATCGTGCAGGACGCCGACGACGGGCGGGTGCTGATGCTCGGCTACATGAACGCCGAAGCGCTGGAGAAGACGCGCTCGAGCGGGCTGGTGACCTTCCACTCGCGCAGCAAGCAGCGCCTGTGGACCAAGGGCGAGACCTCGGGCAACCACCTCGAGCTGGTCGACCTGCTGGCCGACTGCGACCGCGACACCCTGCTCGTGCTGGCGCGGCCGAAGGGCCCGACCTGCCATACCGGCACCGACACCTGCTTCGGCGACACGCGCTGGCCGCCGGTCGGTTTCCTGCGCGCGCTGGAGACGACCGTCCGGAAACGCGCCGAAGACGATCCCGCAGAAAGTTACACCGCCCGGCTGATGGCCGAGGGCCCCAAGCGCTGCGCGCAGAAGGTCGGCGAAGAAGGCGTGGAAGTGGCGCTCGCGGCCGCGGCCGGTGAGCGCGAGGAACTCGAATCGGAGACGGCCGACCTGCTCTACCACCTGATCGTCTGCCTGCACGCGGCCGGCAGCGACCTCGATTCGGTCCTGCGGGTCCTGATCAGCCGACAGAAGCCCTGAGTTCGGCGCTTTCCTCCATCAGGCCGCGGAAGAACTCCATGTCCTCCTCGACCTCTTCGGTCAGCTCCGGCCGGCCGAAGTAGTAACCCTGGAAGCGTTCGACGCCGGCCTGGCGCAGCCAGTCGATCTCGGCCTCGCGCTCGACGCCGGCCGCGATCGCCTCGATGCCCAGCACGCGGCAGCTGGCCAGCACGCCCAGCACGATGGCCTGTCGGCGAAGGCTGCCGTGGATCCCGGTGATCAGCTCGTGGTCGAGCTTGACGTATTCCGGCCGGAACACCGCCAGGCGCTTGAGCCCGGCCTCTCCCGCACCGAAGTTGTCGGCCGCCACGCGGAAGCCGTAGGCGTTGGCGCGACCGCGCACCTCGGCCAACTGGCGGGGATTGCCCAGGCGCTCGAGCGAGCCGAACTCGAGCACGATCTGCTCGGGGCGGAAGCGGCTTTCGTCCACCGCCAGCGCGGTCGACTCCAGCGCCGCTTCGAGATTGTCGGGATCGACTTCCGTGCAGTTGATGTGCAGGTCGCCTTCCAGGCCGATGCGGCTGGCCTCGCGGATCGCCCCCAGGCGGCAGGCCTGGTCGAAGTAGAACAGGTTCTCCGGCCGCACCGAGGCGATGATCTGCGCCGGCGACTCGCCGCTGCAACCGCGCACCAGGGCTTCGTGACCGAAGCTGCGACCGGTGGTCTCGTCGACCAGGGGCTGGAAAGCGAAGCGGATGCCCACGTCGAGAACGGCGAGATAGTCGTCGAGTCGGGCGCTGCTCAGTGCCTTGCTGTCGATTCCGGTCATGGTCGATCCCCTGATTGAATGGAAGAAACGTGCCTGTTCAGGAATGAATAAGCATGAACCGTGCCAATCAAGCGCAAAGCCGTCCCGCGCCGGAACAAGGCACGCGCCAAGAGTGATCGGGTTCACTGATCCGGGCGATCGCTGCGCGGGCGCCTGCAGTCGGCCGGGCGCGAAGCCCGTCGCCGTCTGCCGAATTCCGTCACCGCTGCCGGTCGTGGGCCTCAGCGGATGCGCGCAAGCAGCCGGCGACGGCGCGCCAGGCGGGCCCAGAACCGCCCGCTGAGGAACCAGCACAGCAGGGCGGCCTCGCGCAGGCTGGCGGCCAGGTTCGCCCGGGTCGGGTGCCAGCGCGACTCGGCCGGAACGGCCACCGCCGCCAGGCCCAGCTGCCTGGCGTAGGCCAGCACGCGCGCGAGATGGAAACGGCTGCTGACCAGCCCGATGCGCTCGCCCCCCGCGAGCATGCTGCGGGTGTGCCGCAGGTTCTCGAAGGTGTCGAGCGAGGTCGTCTCGAGCCGGATCCGGTCGGCGTCGATGACGCCGTGGTCGAGCAGCCAGTCGCGACCGACGCTGGCCTCCGAGGGCGCCCCACCACCGGCGACGATGATCGGCAGGCGCGGGAACCGCTCCGCCAAGCGGGCGGCCCGTTGCAGACGCTGCAAGAACACCACCGAGGGCCGTCCGTCGCGCAGGACGTGTCCGCACACCAGCACGGCGTCCAGGTCGGCGAGCGGCGGCGTCTCGATCGCCCGGCGCAGCACCCACATCCAGCTCAAGGCGTAGGTCAGCCCGCCGGAGAGCAGCAGCAGCAGCGCGCTGACCAGCAGGGATTCGCGCAGGGCCGGATCGGCCAGGGCGCCGCGCAGGGTCAGTTCGGAGGCGGTGTTCATCGGGAGTTGCGCGCCCGCAGGGGAAATCCGCTCGAATCATACGCCGCCGCCTGCAACGATTGCGACCGCTTCGGGCCGTGTCGGGTCGGGGCGGTTCTATAATGTCGCCTGATTCAACGCCCGACTGTCCCGACGCATTCCGATGGAAGCCCTGCAGATTTCCGCCATGACCCTGGCCTGCGCCGCCGGCAAAGGCATCGGGGCGCTGCGCCCGGCGCTTGCCGAGGGCCGCAGCGGCCTGCGTGCCAACGACTACCCGGGCTGCGAGCTCGAGACCTGGATCGGCCGCGTCGACGGCGTCGAGGACATCGTCCTCGAGGACGACCTGGCCCGTTTCCAGTGCCGAAACAACCAGCTGGCGGCGATCGCGCTGGACCTCGACGGCTTCCGGGAGTCGGCCGCCGAACTGCTCGAGCGCCACCGACCCGAACGCATCGCCTGCGTCGTCGGCACCTCCACCGCCGGCATCAGCAGCACCGAACGCGCCTTTCGCGAGCTCGACGCCCAAGGCGCCTTTCGGCCCGAGCACGTCATGCCCTGGGTCCATACGCCGCACACCTCCGCCGCCTTCGTGGCCGCGGCGCTGGGCCTGGCCGGCCCGGTCCAGACGGTATCGACGGCCTGTTCCTCGTCGGCCAAGGTCTTCGCCACCGCCGCACGACTGATCGAGACGGGCTTCGCCGACGCGGCCGTGGTCGGCGGCGTCGACAGCCTCTGCCTGTCGGTGCTGTACGGCTTCCATTCCCTCGAACTGGTCTCACCCGATCCGTGCCGGCCCTTCGATCGAAGCCGGACCGGCCTGAACCTCGGCGAGGCGGCCGGCTTCGCCATCCTCGAACGCGAATCGAAGCACGCCCTGGGCCGCCTGCTCGGCTGGGGCGAAACCTCGGACGCCCACCACATGGCCTCTCCCCACCCCGAAGGCGAGGGCGCGATCACGGCGATGCGCCAGGCGCTCGATCGGGCTGGCTTACCCCCGGAGGCGATCGGCTACGTCAACTGCCACGGCACGGCCACGCCGATGAACGACCGCATCGAGACGGCAGCGCTCAGAACCGTCTTCGGCGATCCGCCCCCGGCGAGCTCCACCAAGGCCTGGACCGGGCACACGCTCGGGGCGGCCGGCATCACCGAGGCGGTCTTCAGCCTGATGGCCCTCGCCGACGGCTACCTGCCGGCGAGCCTCAACTGCAGCGTGCCCGAGCCGGGCGCCGCCGACTTCATCCTGCGCGACGGTCGCCGCGAGCGCGTCGGTGCGGTGATGTCCAACTCCTTCGGTTTCGGTGGATCCAACTGCACCCTGGTGCTGGGAGCGGCATGAAGATCACGCTTCGAACGCTCGGCTGCGGCGTGAGCGCCCCCGGCCTGCCCGACCTCGAATCCCTCTCGCATGCCCTGGCCGGCAAGGATCCGGGCACCGAGATGCCCGGCGCCGCCGGCATCTCCCTGCTCTCGCCGCGCGAGCGGCGTCGCTGCCCGGCGACCGTGAAGCTGTCCATGGCCGCGGCCGAACAGGCCTGCCGGGCGGCTGGCGTCGAACCCGACCGGCCCGATGCGGTGTTCACGTCCGGCATGGGCGACCTGGCCATCAGCGACTACATGTGCCGGACCCTGGCCGAGACCCCCGACCTGCTCTCGCCCATGCGCTTCCACAACTCGGTGCACAACGCGGCGGCCGGCTACTGGTCGATCGGCGCCGGCGCGCGCGGCGACGTCACCGCGCTCAGCGGCGCGACCGACAGCCTCGTCACGGGCCTGATCGAGGCCGCCGCCCGCGTCCATTGCGACCGGAGACCGGTGCTGCTGGTGGTCTACGACATGCTCGCCGACGGGCCGATGCGGGCCGTCTGGCAGGCCCGTCACCCCTTCGCCTGCGCCTTTCTCCTGGGGCCCGCCGCGCCCGGCTCGGCGAACCTCGAGCTCTCCCCCGAGGACGGCGTTCGCGAAGACGACTGCCCGCCCCTGCCCAGCGCCCTGGCCGAACGCGTGGCCGACAACCCGGCCGCCCGCGCGCTGCACCTGCTGGCCCTGGTCTCGGGACACCACGACGCGCCGCTCCGTCTGGCCGCCGCCCAGGGCCCCGGCCTGCGAATCGCGCGCAGGACATGATTACGGCCGCGGTCATCCCCGCCCACAACGAAAGCCGCACCATCCGGCAGCTGGTCGAAGCCGTCGGCCCGCAGGTCGACCACCTCGTCGTCGTCGACGACGGCTCGACCGACGGCACGGCCGAGGCAGTGCGCGATCTCGACGCGCAGCTGATCCGGCACGAGACGGCCGGCGGCAAGGCCGCCGCGCTGGCCACCGGCTTCGCCGCCGCGCTCGAACTCGGCGCCGGGCGCGTGGCGACGCTCGACGGTGACGGCCAGCACGACCCCGCCGAGCTGGGCCGCCTGCTCGAGGCGGCGCGGCGTCACCCCGGCGCGCTCGTCGTGGGTGCGCGCATACGCCAGCGCCATCGCCAGCCCGGCATCCGCCGCTTCGCCAACCGCTTCGCGGATTTCTGGATTTCCTGGGCCAGCGGCCAGCGACTGCCCGACAGCCAGAGCGGCTACCGCGTCTACCCGCGCGAGCTGCTCGAACGCGTTCGGCCTTCGACCGAACGCCGCCACGGATTCGTGTTCGAGACGGCCATGCTCATCGACGGCGCGCGCGCCGGCTTCCCGGCGCTGGCCGTCCCGATCGACAGCATCTACCGAGATGACGCACGCCCGAGCTACTTCCGGCCCGGAAAGGACGTATGGGAGATCTTCTGCTTCGTGTTCTGGCGGATCCTGCTGCGCGGCCTCTATCCGCAGGGGCTGTGGCGCATGGCCACGCGGCCGGCTCGCCGCGCCTGATCACGGCCGGCCGGCGGCCTCGCCGTGCGGCACGTCGATCACTTCGAACGCGCCCGGGTAGACGTTGTGCGCTTCGTAGACATCGCGGTCGTGCAGCGGCATGTCGGGCACGTCGCCCGGGCCCAGGCCGAGCCGGGCATCGAGTTCGCGCAGGTCGCCGATCATCGCCCGCCGGTCGCTTTCGGGGACATGACGACGCTTAAGCGCCGACAGCAGCGACTTGCGCTCCCGCTCCAGCGTCATCCTCTGGCGACGCGGCAAAGCCTCCCCGGCGCGGTCTTCGCCCGGACGGCCGGCGTCGTGCCTGCCGCGCTGACCGCCACCATCACCGTCCCCGGCCTGCTGGGGTGCCCGGTAGGCCGGGGCACCGGGGTCGTCGGGCTCGCGGTGCCCCTGGTGCGGCGTCGCATCGACCCGGTCGACCTCGCCGATATCAGACCGGCACGGCAGGTCGGAGAACACGATGCTGCCGTCCGACAGCGTGCAGCGATAGACCGTCTGCGCGCCCGCGAAAGACGGGCCGAGCAGGCAGGCCAGTGCAAACAGCAATCCGTACTTCATGCGTCCCCTCCGACACCTCAGTGAAGCCTGCGGCCACCCTAGCAGCGTCGCGCGCCATGACGCCGTGGGAATCCTGCCCGATGCCTTGTGAGAATTCGCAGCGGCGTGCGCGCCTTATAATCACCCCATGACCAGCACACACACCTCCTTCCCCGCCGACACCGACGTCGCCATCGTCGGGGGCGGCCTGGCCGGCCTGACCCTGGCCATGCAGCTGCGCCGGGAGCGCCCCGACACGCGCGTGACGGTGATCGAACGCAACCGCCACCCGGTGCCCGAGGCCGCTCACAAGGTGGGCGAGTCGACCGTCGAGATCGCCGCCGACTACTTCGCCAACGTCCTCGGCCTGGCCGGGCACATCGAGCGCGACCAGCTGCGCAAGTACGGCCTGCGCTTCTTCTTTCACGCCGGCGGCCACGAGGATCTCTCCGAGGCGGCCGAGCTGGGCGCCTCGAAGCTGCTGACCGTCCCGAGCTACCAGCTCGACCGCGGCATCTTCGAGAATCACCTTGGCGAGCGCGTCCGCGAACTCGGCGTCGACTTCGTCGACGGTGCCCGGGTCACCGGCACGGAGCTGGCCGGCGCCGGCGATGCGCCGCACCGGGTCCACCTCGAACGCGACGGCGAGTCCGCCGTGATCGAGGCGCGCTGGGTCGTCGACGCCATGAGCCGCGCCTCGCGCATCCGGCGCAAGTTCGACCTGGTCGAGGACAACGGGCACCACTGTTCGGCGGTGTGGTTCCGCATCGACCGGCGCATCGACCTGGGCGATTGGAGCGGCGACCCCGAATGGCGGGATCGCTGCAGCGACCTGCCGCGCTGGCTGTCGACCAACCACCTGATGGGCACCGGCTACTGGGTTTGGCTGATCCCCCTGGCCTCGGGCTCGACCAGCGTGGGCATCGTGTTCGACAACGCGTTGCACGACTTCGAGGCACTCAAGTCCTTCGACGGCGCCATGGCCTGGCTGGCCGAGCACCAGCCCCGCTGCCAGCGCGCCGTCGTCGAGGCCGGCGGGACGCTGCAGGACTTCCGCTACCTGCGCCACTTCTCCCACGGCTCGCGCGCGGTCTTCTCGGGCCAGCGCTGGGCGCTGACCGGGGAAGCGGGCGTCTTCCTCGACCCCTTCTACTCGCCCGGCAGCGACTTCATCGCCATTTCCAACACCTATCTCACCGACCTGATCGTGCGCGACCTGGCCGGGGAGAACATCGCGCGCCGCGCGAAACTCTACGAACGCACCTACTTGTCGTTCTACGAATCCTCGCTCGCCCTCTACCGCGGCCAGTACCCGCTGTTCGGCCATTTCCGCGCCATGAGCGCCAAGACCGTGTGGGACTACGCGTACTACTGGGGGGTGCTCGCATTCCTTTTCTTCGCGCGGCGCACGACCGACATGGCGTTCATCGCCCGGCACGGGCCCGAACTCGAGCGACTGCGCGCGATCAACGTCGAGATCCAGGCGATGTTCCGGCGCTGGGCCGAGACGGAACCGAACCACGAAGCGCCGGGCGTGCTGGTCGACCAGTCCGCCTCGCCGCTGCTGGCTCGGCTCAATCGCGAGCTGACCGAGCTGGACGGCGAGTCGGAGCAGGCGCTGGGCGAACGTCTCGGGCGCAACGCCGACAGGCTGCACGCGCTGGCGCTTCAGCTGGGCGCGATCGCGCCCGCGGAGGCGCGCGAGGCGCTGCGCTCGGCGGAGTTCGCGCGCGCTGTCGACGAGGATCTGCTTGCGGGCCTGCCCGCGGCCCTGACCCGGCGCCCCGAAGCCGCCACCGGCCTGTCCGTCAGCTCCGGCTGACCGCCTCGATTTCCACCAGCAAGTCCGAGCGGCACACGTCGCCGCGCAGGCCGGCCAGGCGCACGCCCGGCCAGCGCTCGGCCAGCCGGCGCTCGACCGCCGGCCAGTCGGCCGCGCGGCGCACGTAGACGCGCAGCAGGCTCGTCTCGTCGAAGGTCGCCAGGCCGGGGCGGTCGAGCTTGCCCGCCGATTCGGCGAGCAGGCTCTCGAGGTTGCGGATGAGCTCCTCGAGCTGCGCGGCCGCGTCACCCGCGTGGACAGTGCGGTGCCCGACCACGCTGGCGGTCCCGGAAATCATCAGCAGCGCCGAGCCGTCCGGACCGGCCAGAGCCGTGGCCCGTGCAAACGACGGGCTTCGCGGACCGTAACGGCGCGGATAGTGGTAGGCGCTGACCTGGCGGGGATTCTCGATATTGACCCCCGCGCTCGGCGCGCACAGCAGGTAGATCCGCAGGCGCGGCTCGTCGCTGCCGATCGCCGTTCCGGCGCACAGCTCGCCCGCGCCGTAGCCGGCCTGCTCGAGCGCCGCGGCGCGTCCCAGGCAGAACCGTCGATAGCGCTCGCCGTCACCCTCGCCGGCGTTGATCGCCGGCAGGTAGTTCCAGGCGCGCAGCAGCTGGCGGCATCCGGCTTCGTCGGCCATCGCCAGCAGGTGCTCGTAGGCGGACTCGACCGCCTGTCTCGGATCCGCGGCCGGGTCGTCCGTTCGTTCCAGCGCGAGGAAGAGCAGGTCGCCGGCCCGGCGCCAGTCGATGTCGCCGCTGCGCCCGGAGCGGACGTCGGTTTCGACGATCCAGGATTCCTCGCCCAGGTCGCCGCCGAGCCATTCGAGGCCGCAGCCGGCGGCGCCCGCGCGCGGCGCGTCCAGGGCGAAGCGCAGCAGGGCCCGCTCGTCGGGCCTGCGCCCCGGCTCGACCTTCAGGCCGCAACGATCGACCCGCACCGCCTCATCCAGCATGAGCCGGCTCCGTTTCGGCACCGTGCAGTTGCCGGCGACCGCCGCGGATCGGGCCGCGCGGGGTGCCCGGTTCGACCCGTGCGGCCATCGCGGGGCGCGGAGAGCGGCCGTCGCGGTCGGCGAAGGCGGCCCTGGCCGTCCGGCCGTCGGCCGACGAAGCCTCGTTGAGTGGGGGCGTATGTGGCATCTTCCGTATTATAATGTCGTTAACGATCCTGACCGCCGCCGCAGCACCGCGGCGCGCTCGGAACAGCCCATCCAGACAGAATGATCGACCCGGGCGGGACGCGCACTCGACCGTCGCCGGGAGGAGAAGACATGAGCACAGAACAGTCGCCGCAGGAACGCGAACTGGCCGAGCTGATCGTCAGCTCGCTCAACCTCGATGATCTCTCGCCCGAAGAGATCGAGCCCGAAAAGCAGCTGTTCGGGGGCGAATACGGCCTCGACTCGATCGACGCGCTCGAGCTCGCCGTGGCCGTTTCGAAGCAGTACGGCGTGCAACTCAAGGCCGACGACGAGCGTAACCGCCACGCCTTCGCCAACCTGCGCTCGCTCAACCAGCACGTCCAGTCACTGCGCGAGCAGGAATGAGCCGGCACGACCGGCACGCAAGCGGCATGCCCCGCTGGCGCCTGGTCGCCCTGGCCCTCTACCCCGGCCTCGTTTTCGCCTCGCTCCAGTTGGGACGGCCCGAGCTGCGTTCGCTTTGTCTGCCCTTGCTCGCGATGCTGTTCGCCCCTCTGCTGCCGGGCCGGACCGGGCGGATCTTCCTGGTCGGCGCCGCCGTTGCGCTGGCGGGCATCGCGCTGTTCGCGCCCGCCCTGGCGCTCTGGCCGCCGGGGATGATCTTCGTGGCCCTGGGGCTCTGGTTCACCGGCACCTTGAGAACCGGCAGGACGCCCGTGATCCAGCGCTTCGCCGAGCTGGTCCACGCCGGCAACGGCACACGACCCCCCGCTCACGCCGGCCGCTGGCTCCGCGCCTGGACCCTGGCCTGGGCCGCCGTACTCGTCGGCATCGGCGCGGTGGCGCTGTGGCTGGCCGCCCTCGATCGGGTCCAGCCCTGGCTGGTCTGGGTCGTGGCCGGCGCCCCGCTGACCATGCTGGCCACGCTATGGCTGGAATTGCTGCTGCGTCGCCGGGCCTTTCCGAACGACGATCATCCCGGCCTGATTCGTTTCCTGCTGGACGTCGTGCGCATTCAGCCCCATCATTTCGCCCGATGACTTCGCTTCCCCTCATCAGGCGCTCGTTCGCCGAGCTCGTCATGCTGCACGGCCGCGAACCGATCAGCGCCGGCGGCTTCCTCGCCCGCGCCGAGGCGCTGGCGCGCGAGCTGCCCGAGGGCGCCCCGGTCCTCAATCTCTGCCAGGACCGCCTGGCCTTCAGCGCGGGCTTCGCCGCGGCCATCCTGTCCGGCGGCTACAACCTGCTCCCGGCCAACCGCCTCGAGGCCACGATCGACGCGCTGCGCAACGCGTTCCCCGCTTCGATCGTGATTTCGGACCGCCCGTTGGCAGGCTTCAGCGGCCGGGTGGTCGATCCGACCGCCGCAATGGCCCGGCCCGGAACCCCCTCCGGCGTTCCGGCCATTGCCGCCGACCAGCTCGCAGCCGTGGTGTTCACTTCGGGCAGCACCGGCCAGGCTTCGAGAATCGACAAGTCCTGGCGCACCCTGCACGACAGCAGCCTGATCAACCTCGCCCAGCTCGACCCGCCGGCGGGCGCGCGGATCCTCGCAACCGTGCCGCCGCAGCACATGTGGGGCCTGGAGACCTCGGTGCTCATGCCGTGGTTCGGCACCGTGACGGTATCCTCGGCCCGGCCCTTCTTCGTGGCCGACATCTGCCGCGCGCTGGAAGACCTCGAGGAACCGCGGGTGCTGGTTTCCACCCCCGTTCACCTGCGCGCCCTCGCGGAGTCGAACCTGGAACTGCCCACCATCGAGCGCATCTATTCCGCCACCGCGCCCCTGAGCCGGTCGCTGGCGCGCCACCTCGAACAGCAGACCGGCGCGCAGGTGGTCGAAGTCTACGGCTGTTCGGAAACCGGCTGCCTGGCGCGCCGCCAGACCGCGCGCGTATCGGACTGGCAGCTGTTCGATGCCTTCGAACTCACGCCCGACGCGCGCGGCGTCGTCGCCCGCGCCGACCACCTCGACGGGCCGGTGCGCCTGATGGATCACCTGGAATTCCGGTCGCGCGACAGTTTCCGTCTGCTCGGCCGTCACAGCGACCTGATCAACATCGCCGGCAAGCGTGCCTCCCTGGCCGAACTCACCGGCATCCTGCTCGACATCCCCGGCGTGATCGACGGCGTAATCTTCCAGCCGCCGGAAACCGACGCCGGGCCGGCGCCACGCCTGGCGGCCCTGGTGGTCGCACCCAACCTGGCCCCGGCCGACATACGCCAGGCGCTCGGGCGCCGCATCGATCCGGCTTTCATGCCGCGACCGCTCAAGCTGGTCGAAAGCCTGCCGCGAGCCGAGACCGGCAAGCTGCCGCGCCAATCGCTGCTCCAGTTCTTCGCTCGGACCTGCAGGCAACCCGGATGAATCCCGTCGACGTCATCTGCCGCATTCCGGCCGACCACCCGGCCCTGCCCGGGCATTTCCCCGGCGAGCCGGTCGTGCCCGGCGTGGTGCTGCTGGAGCTGGTTCAGCGCCAGGCGCGCGTCCTGGCCGGCTTCCACGACGGCCCGACGCACTGGCAGCGGATCAAGTTCCTGCGCCCGGTCCGACCCGAGCAGCCCATCCGCCTCCACATCGAGGGAACGGCCGACCGGTTCTCCTTCACCATCCGCACCGAAGACGGCGACGCCGTCGCTCGCGGTCAGTGCCGCCATGGCCCATTGGCGTGAACGCCCGGAAGGCGGCAACCGTTTCTGGCTGGCGCTGATCCGCTGGTGCATCCTGCACGTCGGGCGGCCCTTCGCCCAGCTGTGCATGTTTCCGACCACGCTCTACTTCTTCGCCGTTCGCGGTCCGGAACGGCGCGCCTCCAGGCAGTGGCTCGAACACGTCGAAGCGCCGCACCGGGGCTGGATCGGCGTGCTGATCCACATCTACACCTTCGCCATCACCATCGTCGACCGGGTGCTCCTGCTGGCCGGCCGCGGCGAGGAGCTCGATATCCGCCCCGAGGGCGTCGAACACCTGCACGAGGCCCTCGACCGGGGCCGGGGCTGCCTGCTTCTGGGATCGCACCTGGGCAGCTTCGAGGCCATCCGGGTCTTCAGCCGGCAGGCACCGCCGCAGTACCGCCATCTCAAGGTGGTCATGGACCGCGACCAGAATTCGCTCATGACGCGCATGCTCGAGGACATCGAGCCGAGCATCCGCGAGACCGTCATCGACGCTCGCCAGCCCGGACCGGCGATCGTGCTGTCGGCCGGCAGCGTGGTGGAAGCCGGCGGCATGGTCGCCATGCTCGCCGACCGTTCCCGCAGCGGCGAGACGGCCATGAACGTCTCCTTCCTCGGCCGCCCCGCGCGCCTGCCGGCCGCGCCGCTGGCGATCGCCGATACCCTGGAGGTGCCGACGATCCTGGTGTTCGGGCTCTACGAGGGCCGCAGGCGCTACCGGCTGGTGTTCGAGCCGCTGCCCGGCCCGGCGCAGCGAGCGGGCAGCCGAAGCGAAAGACGCGCGCTGCTCGAACAGCGGGTACAGCGATATGCCGACCGTCTCGGTCACTACGCGCGTCGATATCCCTACAATTGGTTCAACTTCTATGATTTCTGGACTGCTGACACTGATTCTGATCGCCGCCGCTCCGGTCGCTGAAGCACCGGGCGACCTGGATGCGCTCGTCACCGCGATCGCGCCCGGCGACGGCGACGCCCGCCTGCACTTCTCGGAACAGCGTGACTCGCCGCTGCTCAGGGAACCGCTCGTGGTCACCGGCGAGCTCTGGCGCGACCGGCAGGGCCGCCTGGTGCGCCAGACCGACTCGCCGCGCGAGGAAACGCACACGCTCGGCGCCGGCATGATCGTCATCGACCAGCCGGGCCGCTCGCCGCGCAACTACAGCCTCGATCACGTCCCGGAACTCGAAGTGCTCTACCACGGCCTGACCGCCCTGCTGGCCGGCGACACCGAGGCGCTCAGGCGACATTTCGAACACCGGCTGACAAGCGACGAAGAAGGCTGGCGCCTCGTACTCCAGCCCCGCGACGAACGCCTCTCCGCGGAGGTCGAAACGCTCGCCCTCAGCGGTCGGGGCGATGTCCTCGAGCGCTTCGAGCTCTCGCTGGACAGCGGCGAGACCATCACCACCGAACTGAGCCGGCAGCCGTGAGGCACGTCTGGCGTCCACTGCTGGCGCTCCTGCTCCTGGCCGGCGCCGGCGGACTGGCCCTCTCGCAGCTCGAACTCGACTACCGCCTGGACGCCTTCCTGCCGCAGGCCGGCACCGACCAGCAGCGGATCGTGGTCGACCAGCTCGCCAGCGGCGCCGCCGGCCGGCTGATCATCGCGGGCGTCGAGGGCGGCCCGACCACGGCGCTGGCGGAGACCAGCCGGGCGCTGACCCGGGCCTGGCGCGAGCTGCCCGGCGTCGCGCGCGTCGACAACGGCGACTGGTCGGACGAAGCGGCCGTGCTCGAAAAGCTGATGCAGGCCCGCTTCGTGCTCAGCGAAGCGATCCCGGCCCGTATCGAACCCGGCGCCCTGGCCGAAACCCTCGACCAGCGCCTGGCCGACCTGGCCCTGGGCGGGGGCCGAATCGAACCCATGGTCGCCCGCGATCCGCTCGGGCTGGTCGAGGGACTGGCCGAACGGCTGGCGGGCGGCCGGCAGGCCAGGCGCATCGACGGCGCCTGGTTCGACGCGGCGGGCCAGCGCGCCCTGCTCGTGGTGCAATCGGCGCATCCACCCTACGCGGTGGAGCAGCAGGACGGGCTGCTCGACGCGCTCAGGGCGAACTTCGCGCGCGTCGCACCGGCCGGGCAGGACCTGGTGCTCGCCGGCGCGCCGGTCATCGGGGTGGCCAGCGCGGACGCCTCGCGCGCGGATGCCCTGCGGCTGAGCCTGTGGGGAAGCGCCCTGGTCGTCCTGGTGCTGGCCTTCGCCTGGCGTTCGGCCAGCGCCATGCTCGCCGGCGCCGTGCCGCTGCTGGTCGCGATCGTGTGCGGACTGGCGGTGACGGTGCTTGCGTTCGACCGGGTTCACGGCCTGACGCTGGCCTTCGGTTTCACGCTGCTCGGCGTGGCGCTGGACTATCCGGTGCACCTGTTCTGTCACGCCGACCGCCGCGCGCTGGCCGCCACCGCGCGCAACATCCGCGCGCCGCTGCTGCTGGGCGTGGCCAGCACGCTGATCGCCTACGTCGCGATCTGGCTGTCCGACAGCCCCGGGCTCGCCCAGCTCGGTGCCTTTTCCGCGGCGGGCCTGGCCGGAGCGGCGCTGGCCACCCTGATGCTCCCGGCGCTCGATCCGGCGCTTCCCCGGCGCGCGCAGCCGACCCGCGTCAAACCGGTCAACTGGCCCGCGGTTCCCCTGCTGCTCGCGATTGCCGCCCTCGGCGTACTCGTCTGGCAGGGCGAGGCGCGCTGGTCCAACGACCTGTCGCGGCTCAGCCCCGTAGACCGCGGCCAGGTCGCCGCCGACCGTTCGCTGAGAGCCGCCGTGGGCGGCGGCGATGTCCGCTACCTCCTCGCCAACCGGGGCGATGACCTGGAATCCGTCCTGCGCGCCGACGAACGGACGGTCGAGCTGCTCGAAGTCGCGCGCGAACGCGGCCTGATCGAAGGCTGGCAGGCGGTCAGCGAGCTGCTGCCCTCCGACGCCACCCAGAATCGCCGCCTGGCCGACTGGCCCGAGGCCGGGGTGATGCGCCAGCGCCTGGTCGAGGCGGGTACGGCGTTTCGCGCGGACGCCTTCGAACCCTTTCTCGAGGATCTCGCCCGCGCCCGCGCTCGCGGACCGATCGACCGCGCGTTCTGGAACGGCACGCCGCTGGCCGCGCGCGTCGACTCGCAGCTCATGCAAACCGGATCGGGCTGGCGCGCCCTGATCCAGCCCGTCGGCCTGGATGCGCCCGGGGAACTGGACCAATTTCTCGCCGAGCGCGACGCCGGCGCCCGCCTGGTCGACCTGGTCGAAGGCTCCCAGGCCATGGTGGCGGCCTGGCGACAGGAGGCCGGGCTCAGCCTGGGCATCGCCGCCGCGCTGATCGTCCTGCTGCTGTGGCTGCGCCTGCGCAAGCCGGCCGAGACCCTGGCCGTGCTCCTGCCGCCGGTCGCCGCCGTGCTCGTGACCGCCGCCGTGATGAGCCTGCTCGACAACGGCCTGACGATCGTCCACCTGATCGGCCTGCTGCTGACCGCCGGCATCGGGCTGGACTATGCGCTCTTTTCGCGGTCCTTCCACCGCGACCCGCCAGCCGCCGCGCGCAGTCGCCGGGCGATCAACACCTGCGCGGTGAGCACCGGCGGCGTGTTCTTCCTGCTCGGCCAGTCCAGCATCGGCATGCTGCAGATGCTCGGCTTGACCGTGGCACTGGGCATTTTGCTATCTTGGCTGTTTTCCCGCATCGGACAGCCCGGGTGAGCGAACGCCTGACCGACATCGAAAGCCTCGTGCCCCACGCCGGCGACATGGTGCTGCTCGGCGAAGTGGTCGACCACGACGAAACGCGCATCACCTGCCGCGCCGAGACCGGCCGGCTCGACGCGCATCCCCTGGGCCGAAAGGGCCGGCTGCCGGCCACCGCGCTGGCCGAATACGGCGCCCAGGCCATGGCCGTTCACGGCAGCCTGCTGGCCGGCGCCGGCGCCCCGCCCCGCGCGGGCCGCCTGGTGGCCCTGGGCGAACTGCAGCTGGCCGTAGCCGCCCTCGAAGAGCCGGCCGAACTGACCGTCCACGCCGAGCGCATCGGCGGCAGCGCGGTCGGCGAAGTCTACGAATTTCGCGTCCTCGGCCTCGCCACGCAACTCGCGCGCGGTCGCGCGACCGTGATGTTTCCCGAAACCGGAGCGGCGGCGTGAGCCGAGCGCGAAGCGCCGGCCGGCCGGATCCCTGCCGCGCCCTGGTGACCGGCGGATCCGGCGAGATCGGCGCGGCCATCTGCCGGGCCCTCGCCGCCGACGGCCATCACGTGCTGGTCCACGCCGGGCGCGGCCTCGACCGGGCCGAGGCGGTGGTCGAGGCCATCCGCGGCGAAGGCGGGCGGGCCGATCCGCTGCAGTTCGACCTGGCCGACGGCGAGGCCACGCGCGCGGCCGTGTCCGCCCAGGTGAATGCCGGAGCGCTGGGCGTGGTGGTGCACAATGCCGGCGTCCACGACGACGCCCCGCTGGCCGGCATGTCGCCGGAGCAGTGGCGGCGCGTCATCGAGATCAATCTGAACGGGTTCTACAACGTCGTGCAGCCGGCGCTGCTGGCCATGGCCCGCCTGCGCTGGGGCCGCGTGGTCGCGGTCTCGAGCGTGGCCGCGCGCATCGGCAACCGCGGCCAGGTCAACTACTCGGCGGCCAAGGCCGGGCTGCACGGCGCGGTCGCCTCCCTGGCGCGGGAAATGGCCAGCCGGGGCATCAGCGCCAACGCCATCGCCCCCGGCGTGATCGATACCGGCATGCTCGGCGACGTCGACCGCGACGGGCTGCTCGCCGCCATCCCCGCCGGCCGTTTCGGGTCGCCCGGGGACGTCGGCGCGCTCGCCGCCTTCCTGTGTTCCGACCGGGCCGGCTACATCAACGGGCAGGTGATCGGCGTGGACGGCGCCATGGCCCCCGGCTAAGGATCGCCGGGAGAACTATTGCGCGGGCGGCTGAGGGCATCCGGCGGTCCTCGGAATCCTCATGTATTCACACATACACTCCGGTTCCTGCGGTCCGGCGGCTGCCCTCAGCCGCCCGCTCGCTACGTTCTCCCGGCGATCCTTCCTTATTCGACCTAATGAATGGCCTATGGCGTCGGTGGGGGTTCGCTTTCGGATTCCTCCTCGGCAGCCTCGGAGGGCTCGCTTTCCTGTGCGGACTCCGGCTCTTCTTCCCGGGATTCGATCAGGCCGCGCAGGAGGTTGCGGGCGGCGTCGCGGCGACGGTCGTCCTCGTCGGCCGCTTCCCCGGAGGCTTCGCCGCCGCCCTCAGGCTCGCCTTCCTGCGCCGCGGGCGGCTCCTCTTCCTCGTCGCCGAGCGCCTCGAGCAAGCGGCGACCGAGCTCCTCGCGCACCGCGCCCTGGGCGATCGCGGCCAGGTCGACGTTGACCGTCGGACTGGCAATGTCGCCGCTGATGCTCAGCGGAATGCGGCCGCCGGTGGCACGGCGCAGCGCCCCGGGCAGCTTCTGCGTCAGTTCCTCGCCCAGATCGAGCGCCAGCGCGTAGTCGACGCGGCCGGCGCCCAGGTCGATGCGGCCCTGTCCGGTCGCTCCGTAGCCCGCGGCAGCGAGGTTCAGGTTGGGCAGCTCGACCACGCCGTCCTCGATCCGCAGGCCGCCCTCGAGCGTCCGGAACCGGGTTTCGCCGCCGAAGCTGCGCGAGATGGCGGCCAGGTTGTCGGTGGTCAGCTCCTGCTCGATCAGGGCTTCGAGATCGACCCCCTGCAGGACGCCCTCGGCGATCGAGAAATCACCGCTGCCGTCGAGCGAGCCGAGCATCTGCTGCGGGCTGAAGCCGTTGAAGCGCAGGTCCATGCGGAAGGCGCCCTGTCCGTCGACCGGCGACCGGCCGGTGACCAGGGTGACCAGCTCGGCCACGCGCACGCCCGACAGCTCGGGGCTGAGCACCACCGCTGGCGGCTGCTGCCGGAAATCGACGCGCGCGGCGCCGTCGAAGCGCCCGCCGAACAGGCTCGCCGAGAGCGGATCGAGCACCAGCTCGCCGCCGCTGAGGCTGCTGCGCGCGCTCACCCCCGTCAGGACGGCCCCTTCGGTCAGCACGAGTTCGTCGAGATCGAGTGAGAAGGACAGGTCGAACATCTCCAGGGCGCTGAAATCGTCGGCGGGGGCGCCGGCTTCCTCGTCGCCTTCCGCCGCGGCCGTCCCGTCGCCCTCGGGCACGAGTTCGGTCAGGTCGAGCCGCTCGCCGCTGACCGCCAGCCGGCCGCCGATGGTTTCGCCCAGGCTCGCTTCGCCGTCGAGCGCCAGTGACTGGCCGTTCAGTTCGAGCCGGGCGGCGGGCAGGCCGACCCGGATCACGTCGCCGATGGTCGCGGTGATCGCCTGTTCGGCCGACAGCCCGGCGGACAGGCCGCCTGCTTCGATCCGGTTCTCGAAACCGGTCAGCTCGATGCGCAGGGGCTGGGCGTTCGGGTTCACGGTCAGGCTGCCGGAGGCTTCGCCTTCGGCGCCCGCCGCCGGAAGCGAGTACGACAGGGACCAATCGCCGAGCGCCACTTCGCCCAGATCGGCGGCGACGCGCAAGGTGCCGTCGAGGACCATGCCGACGGCCGTCTCGCCGTCCTGCACCAGGCGGCCTTCGAGCGACAGCGGCACGTCCCGACCGGCGGCGAAGGCGCCCAGGTCGAGTTCGTCGAGATGCAGCTCGGTGCGGGTGCCGGCCGCCAGGTCGATCAGGCTGAGCACGACCGTATCGAAACGCACCGCCCCGGTCTGGATCTGCGACAGATCGGTGGGCTCGCCGGGCTCCGTCTGAGTCTGATTCGCCGCGAACAGGCCTTCCAGGTTGCTCGCGCCGCTGCGCGCGGTCACCACGTGCAGGCCGGCGCGCTCGATCGTGACGGTGCCGACTTCGATCTCGCCGCGAAGCAGGGGCAGCACGCGCACCGAGGCCGTCGCGCGCTCGATGCCCGCCAGCGCCGGGGCCTGCTCGAAGCCGGGCGGATTGCCCACCGTGACGTCCCGGATGTCGAGCGCCAGCCAGGGAAAGAACTTCAACTCCATCGGGCCCTCGAGCCGGACCTCGCGCCCGAGCTGCTCACTGGCGCGCGCGGCCAGCTCGTCGCGGTAGTCGTCGGGATCGATCAGCAGCGCGGCGCCGATCACCACGACCACGAGCAGGGCAAGCAGGATGAAAACGGACAGGATGATCTTGCGCAGCATCGTCGATGCCTCCGGGCGGATTCAGTAGCCGAGAGCTTACCAAATGCTCCGCATGCGCACCCTTGTCCACGGACACCGTTGCTCTGCCTCGCAAACCGCAATGCGCAGAGTCAACTCGGACGTTTGGAACATTCGAATTTAGGTCATTCGAATTTGTTTGGTCCTTGGTGCTTCGGATTTTGGAATTTCAACGCCTGCCCTTGGCCCGAGAGCGAGCAGCATGCAGGCCGCGTTCGGCCCGGGCGTCATATGCCAAACCAGGCAAACGCGTAACCTTCCATCAACTCCTCCCGATGCGGCGAGACCATCTCCACCAGTTCGTCGGGCACCTGCCGGTTCTGCATCTGCGGCGCCTGGCCGCCGAAGGAGGCAACCGCCACTTCCTGGCCCAGGGCACGGTAGACCTGGTTGCGCACGTAGTGGTACTCCTGCAGCGAGAAATTGTAGCGATTGAGTGCCTCGACCTGGACCCGCTTGGCCTTGAGCAGGAGGTCCCCGAGACCCTGGTAGGCGGTGAACATCTCGCCGATGCCGGCCTCGCGGTTTTCGGCCTCCAGCTCCTGCTTCATGCTGTCGAGGCGTTCCTCGAGTGCCGCGAGCTCGCCTTCCATGGCCTGGCGCATGTCGCGCTGGGCCACCAGGAAACGCTGGAAACGCTCGTTCGAGACCCCGCCCCCGGCGGGCGGCTCGAAACCGTCCTGGCGTTCGATCTGGTCGTTGAGCTCGGCGAATTCCTGGACGAACTCCTGAACGCCGCCGGCGAACTCCCAGGCCGGCTTGACGACGAAAAAATAGCCGGCCGTGCCGCCGGCGACCACCAGGACGGCGACGACGATCAGGCAGCCGATTGCAAACTTGCGCATCTGCGGTTCCTTCTTGACTGATTCGATCTGCCTTAAGAAACGGAATCGGCCGCCGGAACCGGTCAGGTCGACCCGCCTTCATCCATTCTGCGGCTTCCAGGCAGTAAAATCGCCGACGTTATCCGTCACGCTAACTCCGCCATGACCCGCCTGACCCGCGCACTTTCCGCGGCCGCCGTTTCGCTGGCGGTCCTGCTGCTCGCCGCGGCCTGCCAGACCGACCGCGATCGACCGGCCGAGTCGCCGACACCGCTGCTGCTGATCTCGATCGACGGCTTCCGCCACGACTACATCGAGCGCTTCGACAGTCCGACGATCGACCGGTTGATCCGGGAGGGCCTCCATGCCGACAGCATGCACCACGCCTTTCCGACCAAGACCTTCGCCACCCACTACACGATGGTGACGGGCCGCTACCCGGGCACCCACGGCGTGGTCGCCAACAACATGTGGGACCCGCGCCGGGAGGCGAGTTTCTCGCTCGGCGATCGCGAGGCGGTCAACGACGGTTTCTGGTACCAGGGGGGCGAGCCGATCTGGGTCACCGCCGAGCAGCAGGGCCTGACCGCGGCCACCTATTTCTGGCCGGGCTCGGAAGCCGTCATCCAGCGCACCCGGCCCACCCACTTCAAGCCCTACGACGGCCGCGTGCCGCACGAAGAGCGCATCGACCAGGTCCTCGACTGGCTGGCCATGCCGAGCGAACGACGCCCGGACTTCCTGACCCTGTATTTCAGCCGCGTCGACTCCCGCGGCCACGGCGCCGGACCGGCCGCGCCGGAGACCCTCGCCGCCGCCGAAGAGGTCGATGCGCGGCTCGGCGACCTCCTCGCCGGACTCGAGGCCATGGGGATGCTCGACCGGATCAACATCCTGCTCGTCTCCGATCACGGCATGGACGCGGTCAGCCGCGAAAGGACCATCGCGCTCGACGAGTATCTCGACCTCTCGAAGTTGCGCGTGTCCGACTGGGGTCCGGCCGCGCAGATCTGGGAAGGCGAGATGAGCGCCGGCGAGATCGTCGCCGCGCTCGAGGGAGCGCCGCACCTGCGCGCCTGGACACGCGAGAACATCCCCGACCGCTATCGATTCGGCAGCCACTACCGCGTGCCCGACGTGCTGGTCGAGGCCGACCCGGGCTGGCTGATCTCGAGCAAGCCCTACATGGCCAACCCGGATCCACCCCGGGGCATGCACGGCTGGGACCCGGCCCTGGCGGTGATGCACGGGTTCTTCATTGCCCGCGGACCGGCCTTCGCCGCCGGCTCGCGCAGCCCGGCCGTGCGCAGCGTGGATCTCTACCCGCTGATGAGCGAACTGCTCGGCCTCGAGCCCGCCGAGAACGAGGGCCGGCTGGCGGTGTTCGAGCCCTACCTCGAGGCGCGCCGGGCCCTCGATTACCGGGTCGAACGCTTCGATTGCGAGGCCGGTCCGGTCGAGGCGCGCATCGCGCCGGAGCACATGGCGCTGCACGTCGGCGAGTTCATCCACGTCCTCGACCGCCGCGGCGAAGGCCGCTTCGCCTCGATCGACCTGAGCTTCGTCATCGACGGCGACCGCGCCCGGGGCGTGGTCGACGGGCGGTCGCTCGGCGAGTGCCGGCGCCTGCCCTGACCACCTCCGTGGCGAGGCCTCCGGCCGAGCCACCCGATCAGCAACGCGAGCGCGCTCAGCCGCACCGCTCATCGCTCGTGCGGCGCATCGCCCCCCTGGCCGCCGCCGGCGTCGTCCGAACCGGCCCGAGCGTCGTGTTCTTCCAGCAGGCGCTGGATGCGCTCGCGCAGCAGGGCCTCGTGCAGCTCCTGCTGGCGCTGCTCGTCGCGGAAGGCGCGCAGCAGG
>JAAAPE010000119.1 GCA_009908385.1 Gammaproteobacteria bacterium | reverse complement strand
GGAAGTGCCTCGCAGACTTCGCCAACTCTACCTCTTCCCACGAGGGGGCAGAGCGAGGCAGGCGTGCTCAAGGACAAGCATGCAACCTGTCACGGATTACCGCGATCGTTCGCTCAAGGCGTATCAGAACAGATCCCTCCAGCCCGCCATGCCCAGGTTCCGCATGGTTTCGATGTTGCGCTCGTAAATCGCTTCCGGATGGGCCATGGTGGCCGTGGCCGCCTCGATGCTCGATTCGCGCAACAGGTGCAGCATGGGATAGGGCGATCGATTGGTGCAATTGGCCGGGTCGTCCGCCTGGCTGTCGGCGAACTGGTAATGCGGGTGGAAGCTGGCAACCTGGATCGTTCCTTCCAGCCCGAGCGCTTCGAGCAGCCGGTCGGCGACTTCGAGAAAGTCGTTGTAGTCGAGAAAGTCCTTCAGCACCCGGGGATGGATCAGTAGGGTCGTCTCGCACTCGGCCCGATCGGATGCCGCCAGCCCCTGCAGTTCGTCGGCCAGGTCCTGGGCCAGCTGTTGAGGGTGGCTGGCGTCGCTCACGCGGAACCGTATCCGGCCCTGGCGCCATGGCGAAACGGCGAAGGGGCAGAGGTTCAGTTCGATGACGACTTTCTCCAGCCACCGGCGCGTGGCCTCCAGCACCTGTTCGTTTCCGCTGTAATCCTGCATGACCCGATTCTAGAAGCTTTGTCGCTGGAGCGGAATCGTCGAAGCGGTCCAACGTGGTCGCCGGCGAGAAACGATGCGATCGCCCGATCCGTCTGCCGGCGCTGCCCATACTTGAAGCACCGATGGCGCTTTCTGCGCGACCGTGGAGCAGACTGTTTTCCCGATCCAACCCGGCCCTGCCTTCATGTGTCTGGTTTCCATGGCCTTTTCCGTTCTGGCATGGATCGTGCTCAACAGGGTCGAGGCTTTCGGGCCGGACGATGACCGTCAATAGCGACGATTCGCAGGAGATCATGCCAATGAAACGAGCACGCTCACTCACCAGCCTTGCCGCCACCCTGGCACTCGCTTCCACGTCCGCTCTCGCGGTCGACCTCTCGGCCAATATCGGATTCAACTCGAAATACATCTACCGGGGCATCCCGCAGAAGACTTCATCGGCTTTCGGGGGCCTGGACCTGACGTCCGGCGGTATCTACCTCGGTACCTGGGGCGCGGATGTCGGCGACGGGATCGAAATCGACTACTACGGCGGCTACGGCTTGGACGTCGGTGAATTCAGCTTCAGCCTTGGTGGCACCTACTACGACTACACTGGAGACTTCGACGATACCTACAGGGAGGTCAACATCGGCGCGGGCTGGAAATGGTTCACGCTCGATGCCGCCATCGGTGACTACGCCAATTTCGACGGTCCGACGCTGGACTATCGCTTCTATTCGCTGACAGCCGAACGCAACGGCCTCTACGGAAAGATCGGTGCCTTCTCGAAGGACTTCGACGGCACCTACTACGAAGCCGGTTATGGCAATACGCTTTCGGTGCGGGAAACCGATCTCTTCGACTACGCCATCGCGTTCATCCACAGCGACTCGACGCTGCTTGGCGGCTCATCGGACAACAACGTCGCGCTCACGCTTTCGAGGACCTTAGGGAACCTCTGAACAACTCTGCGCGGGCGCGACGGGTCTTTGCGCGAGGCTCCGGTCCGGCTTCGGCGAGCGTGGTTTGGTTGTTCCAAATGAGCGAGTCGAAACGGGGCGGAGACCGCGCAAAGGCCCGTCCCGAAGGGTTTTGCCGGAGAAGCCGCATCTCGCGCGTTGCGCCGCTCGGCCGTAGCTACGGCTACTGTCACTCGCGTCGCAGCACACGATCTGCGGCTTCTCCGACAAAACGCGCTCCGCGCAGAGTTGTTCAGAGGTTCCTTAGATTTCTGAGCGGGTAGCCGGACCGGATTTGACGTTCACCGTGCGGATGTAGCATCGTGAACTGACCCAAGGGCCACCAGGCCGCCGCGCCTGGTCCGAGCGAGGGCTGCAAGATGATCCGGGCCAAGCGACAGCCAAGGCACACGAAGGGGTTCCCCGCGCGTCAGTACCGGCGAGAGGATCGGGCGTGAAGTCGCTCTCGAGTACGGGCTTTGCCCTGTTCGGCGCCTCCCTGGTCGCCATCAGCTACGGACTGGCACGCTTCGCCTTCGGCTTGTTCGTGCCGCCGATACGCGCCGATCTGGGCCTGACCCCTTACGTCATCGGCATCATCGGCGCGTTGCCGCTGATCAGCTTTCTTCTGGCCACGCTGGTCGCGCCCCTGGCCGCCGAGCGCCTGGGGGCGCGCTACACCGCCGTGTTGTCCGGTCTCTTCGGTACCGGCGGTCTGCTGCTGATCAGCCTGGCCGGCGGTGCCGTCTCGCTCGGTATCGGCGTGTTCGCCTGCGGCATCTGCACCGGTCTCATGATGCCCGCGCTCACGGCAGCGATGCAGGCGCTGGTGAAGCGTTCCCTGCACGGGCGCGTCAGTTCGGTCATGAACGCCGGCACGAGCATCGGCGTGGTCGTTGCCGTTCCCGCGGTTCTGTTCATGGCCGGTGCCTGGCGCTTCGCTTATGCCTCCTTTGCCGTCCTTGCCGGCATCGGCGTGGTGGCCGCGTTCGTCCTGATTCCCTCGGTGTCGCGTGTGCTGCCGGCGGGCGCCGCGCCCGCGCCCCCGATCAGCAAGCTGCAGTGGTCGCGTCTGTTTCAGCTCTCGCTCTTCGCTTTCGTGATGGGCTTCGTTTCCGCGGCGTACTGGATCTTCGCGCCGGACCTGGTGGTCAACCTCGGCGAGCTTCGGCCCGGCGACACCGGCTGGCTCTGGCTTGCCGTCGGCCTTGCCGGCCTCGGCGGGGCCGTCGTCGCGGATCTGGCCGACCGCAACAATCCGCCCATCACCCACGCGCTGATGCTGATGATGCTGTCGGCAAGCCTGGCCTTGCTGGCGGCCAGTCCCGGTCAGATCGGCCTGGCGACGTTTTCCGCGCTGGTCTTCGGCCTGGCCTACATGAGCTTGACGGGGCTTTACCTGATGACCGGCATCCGCTTGTTGCCGGGTCGACTGTCGATGGGGCCGGTCCTGCCGTTCATGGCCTGCGCGCTCGGACAGGCGGCCGGGTCGCCGGTGGCCGGCGCCCTGGTGAATGATTTCGGCTACGCCGATGCATTCGCCATGTTTTCGGCGATCGGCATCCTGGTTGCGATCCTCTCCCCGCTTTACCCGCGCCAGATCGAGCACGAGCCCGAGGCGGAGGAAGCGGAAAGCGATACCGGCCTGCAGGCAGCCTACGACTACCAGCTGCAGAACGAGGAAGGCGAACCCTACAGCTTCGGCGCGGCGGCCGAGGAAGCGGAGTCCGAGCTCGAAAGCGTCTGGGAGGCGTCGGAAGCCAATCGGGACGGCTCCGCTTCCTGAGTGCTTCGCGACCCGGGACGGGATGCGAGGAGGGCGGCGGGGGTTGGAATCAGGCCGGCCCCGTTTTCGGGACCAGCCGATTCCGCCTGAGTCAGGGAGGACGGTCGGGTGTTCAGTCGACGCGCCGGAGGGTCAGGCTGCCGCTGAAGGTCTTCGCTTCGATCTCGACCGCGTTGGCGCCGTCGTCGACGCGCAGCGTCTCGCCGGGCCCGAAGCCGGACTCCTCGACCCCGCCGAAGTCGCTGTCGATGCGGCCCGAATAGGTTTCGGCCCGGATCCGCGGCGTGCCGTCGGTGCGCAGGTGTAGCTCCACGGCGCCGCTATGACTCGACAGGCTCAGGGACGCGCCGGGCGCCGGACGCGGCCTGGAAGCCGGGCCTGATCTACTTCAATCCGGAGGATCCGACCGTGTGGGTGGAGAAGCGTTTTGGCGTGGGCTATACCCTGAACTTCGCGCGCCCGACGGCCTGGCTGCTCATCGGCGGGATACTGGCGGCCACCGCTGTCCTGCTGATCTGGGTATTCACGGCCGGCTAGCGAGCGGGCTGACGAAACCGTCGGGCTTCACGGCGAGTATCGGGCACTGCAGACTGTTGATGATGTTCTCGGCGGTGTTGCCGATGAACAGCCCGCTCAGACCGGTCCGCGCCACGGTACCCATCACGACGACATCCGCGCCCAGTTCCCGGCTCTGTTCTTCGATCACCCGCTCGGGGGTGCCGCGCACCAGGCTCGGAAACACCGGCGCACCGTCGCTCCCCGCGCCGTCCTGCTTGACCCGGGAAATCAGGCGTTCCATGGCCTTGTGCCTCGCGTCGAACACCTCGTTGACGTAAGCGTCCGCCGTGGTCCGGGTATCGGCCTCGGAGGAGAAGGCCCAGACCATGCCGTCGGCGACGGCATCCCATGCATGCAGGACGATCACCTCGGCACCGCTCGGCGCAGCGATCTCCCGAGCCGTTTCGATGACTCGGCGGTTCAGGGAGAACAGGGTATCGGGTTCGGCAGCGTCCCAGTCGTCCACGTCCACGGCCGCGAGCACGCAGCGGGGAATGGGACGCGCCTCCGGCGTCTGCAGCCAGACCGGGCAGGGGCATTTGCGCAAGAGGTGCTGGTCGGTGCTGGCGAAGAAGAACCTGTGCTTGCCCGAAAGCGGTTCGGCCGCCTTGACGACGAAATTGCAACCGGATTCGATGACATGACGAATGACCTCGACGAAGGTCTTGCCGACCGCGAGCCGCAGGTCGATCCGGCGATCGGGCAGCACCCCGGCGATCCGTTCCTGCATGTCCTGGAGCGTGCGCTCGCGCAAGTCCGCGAGCAAGCCCTCGGCATCGCGACCCGCCAGTTGCGCGACTACGGCGAGGTCGTGGGGCGGCTCCACGCAGACGAAGGCCTCGAGCGAGGCGCCATGCCGATCGGCCAGCGCCGCGGCGGTTCGAAGCGCGACCTGGGTGTCGCTGTCATCCATGACGGCCAGCACCTTGCGCGGTCGTTCCTTGGCCCTCGTCATCTTGGAAGCTCCGCTCTTCAAGGCCGCTCGGGGAGCTGCCAGAGATCGACCCGATCGAGGGCGATGTAAGGGACGGCGATGCGGCCGCTGGCGTCGAGCCCGATATCGGCGGGGCGGCCGGGCGTTCGGATCAGGATCTCGGCTTCGCCATCGCGGACGAACCAGATCGCCTGGTCGGCCTGCGAGGCGACCAGCAGTCCGCCCCGCCAGTGTTCGATGCCGTCCATGTTGCCGCCGGCCGGCAGGGTCGGACCGTCTACCACCTCGCTCCGCGCCGGATCGTAGCCGACGAGCGTCCGGCCGCCGCCCCAGGGAGCGAGCATGAGCGCCTCGCGCCCCGGATGCCAGACCACGCCATTGGGCGGAGAGGCGAGTCCCGCCTCGGCGACGACCGAGATCTCGCCGTCGGTGATCCGGAAGAGCCGCGCATTGCCGGTATCGGTGAGGTAGGTCGACCCGTCCGGTCCGATCTCGACGTCATTGAGGAAACCCGGATCGAAGCGGGAGAAATCGATGAATTCGAGATGCGCGCCGGATCGACGGTCGAAGGCGTGGAGGCCGTCGGCATCGGCGACCCACAAGCGCTCGCCGTCGATGCGCATGCCGCGCGGGCCGTGGAGGGGCGACTGCTCGGTGCCGGTCATGAACTCGCGTTCGACGATCGTGCCGTCGGACGACACCCTGGAGACGAAGCCGTTCGCGTCCCCGGAGGCATCGCCGTTGAAATTCGAGACGAACCAGACGCCCTGCTGCGCGTCCCAGTGGACGGCTTCCGGGCCGGCCAGGCCCTCGACGACGCCGATCCGGTCGTCCACGTCCTGGGCATCATCGCTCCCGGCGGCGGGATGGGGCATCGTCAGCATGAGCAGCAAAGCGCAGAAAAGAAAGCTCGTTCGCTTCATGGGATCTCCTGGCGCATGCGCGCAGTGGCAATCGTGTTTGGCCGCTCAGTGTACTCCGATGCCCCTGAGCCATTGCCGGTTCCCTCGAGGAGCGGATCGCGCGGCTCGTTGATTTCCATGCCCGGCGGCTGGCTGTTAGATTGATGTTCCGTACTCGCCAGCGCCGAAAGGAGTGGTCATGCCAGAGGTCATCGTCGTCATCGGATCCGGATCGATCGGGCAGGCGATCGCCCGCCGCGTGAGCGCCGGCAAGCGGGTCTTGCTGGCCGACCTGCAGCGAGACAACGCCGAGGCGGTCGCGCAGGGGATGACCGATGCCGGTTTCGACGTCCGGCCGGCAACGGTGGACGTCAGCTCGAAGCCTTCCGTTGACGCACTGGCCAAGGAAGCCACCGGACTCGGCGATGTGACCGGAGTGATTCATTCCGCAGGCGTGTCACCCTCCAGTGCCGCCCCGGCCACGATCTTCAAGGTCGATCTCTACGGAACGGCCGTGGTCCTGGAAGCCTTCGGCAACATCATCGCGCGCAACGGGTCCGGTCTGGTCGTTTCCTCCCAGGCCGGTCATCGTCTGGGGGCACTGGCGCCCGAGGAAACCCGGGCGCTGGCGACAACCCCGACGGACGACTTGCTGGACCTCGAGATGCTCCGGGCCGATCGCGTGAGCGACCCGCTCGAGGCCTACCAGATCGCCAAGCGGGGGAGCTCGCTGCGGGTCCAGGCCGAATCGGTTCGCTGGGCCCGGCGCGGCGCCCGGGTCAACGCGATCAGCCCCGGCATCGTCGTGACGCCGCTTTCCAGGAAGGAGTTGAGCGGGCCCAACAGCGAGGGCTATCGGCGCATGATCGAGGTCTGTGCGGCCGGCCGGGCGGCCACCCCGGACGAGATCGCATCCCTGGGCGCCTTGCTGATGGGGCCGGAAGGCCAGTTCATTTCCGGCAGCGACTTCCTGATGGACGGCGGTGTGACGGCGGCCTACTGGTGGGGTGCTCTCGCCCCCTGAATCGCCAGCGGCAATCGATCTCCCTGCGGCCTGTCGACATATCGTTGACCGGAGCCGACCGGCAAACGGTAGCGCGACTCCGGCTTCTCCGCAGGCGCCCGCCCGGCTGAATCCGGCGCCGAGGTATCGTTTGCCGCGGGTATTGAAATGCGCTACCTTCGAAAGGTTAAAGGCACAGCGTCGGCAGGGGGTGCCGTTGACGTCTCACTTCTACCCGGATTCCGCGATGGGCTCCAAGAAAGCCGGTGCCATCGAGCGTATCGACAGCCTTGCGGACCGCGATCTGCAGGAACTGCTGGACGCGGTCCCCGACGCCATGGTGGTCGTCGATCGCAAGGGCAGGATCCGGCTGGCCAATTGCCAGGCCGAAACGATGTTCGGCTACGAGCGGCAGGAGCTCGCGGGTCGGTCGGTGGAAGCGCTGGTGCCCGAGCGCTTCGCGGGCGGCCATGCCGCGCAACGGCGCAGCTATTTCGATGATCCCGAAGTGCGTCCCATGGGGGCGCGCATGGCGCTGCAGGGGCGCTGTCGCGACGGCAGGGAGTTTCCGGTCGAGATCAGCCTGAGCCCGCTGGAGTCCGAGGAGGGCATGCTGGCGGTCGCCTCAATTCGCGACGTGACCGAGCGCCGCCGGATCGAGGCCGAGCAGCGCTGGCAGGCGGATTTCTCCAGGGGCATCGTCAACAGCCTGCCCGGGATCTTCTACCTGGTGGAGAAGTCCGGCCGCATGCGCCAGTGGAACGCCAACCTGGAAACCGTCACCGGTTACTCCGCCGAGGAGCTGGGCGCCATGACGGTGTGGGACTTTTTCGAACCGTCCGAACATCAGAAGGCCGACGAGGCCATGCGCATGGTCTTCGAGGAGGGCAGGGCGCTGTTGAAGGCGCCGCTGCTGCTCAAGGACGGCACCACGCGCGACTACCACTTCCAGGGTCGGAGCATCAGCCTGGGCGGTGAGGAATTCCTCACGGGCCTGGGCATCGACATGACCGATGTCTATCGCACCGAGGCCGCGCTCGATTACCTTTCCGGCCTGCAGCGCACCCTGGTGGAGGCCTCCAAGCGATTCATCGCGCTGGGATCGGCCGACCTGGACGACGTCATCACCGATGTGCTCGGCCGGGTGGGACGTTACTGCGACGTGGACCGCAGCTACCTTTTCTGCTTCAGGGACGGTCGGGCGCTGATGGACAACACCCACGAGTGGTGCGCACCGGGAATCACGCCCGAGATCGACAATCTCCAGAACCTGCCCCGCCAGGCAGTGCCGCGGGTCGTCGAGTTGATGGAGCGGCGCGAGGTGATGCATGTGCCGCGCGTCGCCGACCTGCCGCGGGAATGGGACAACGACCGGGCGGTGTTCGAGGAGGAGGACATCCAGTCGCTCGTGGTCGTGCCCATCGTCGTGGGCGGCGAACTGCATGGATTCGTCGGATTCGATTCCGTGCGCCGCGAGCGCGCCTGGGGCGAGGAAGAGATCCGGCTACTCGAGGTACTGGCCGATCTGTTGGGTGCCGTCATCCAGCGCGAGTCCGCCGCCCGGGCATTGCGCGACAGCGAGACCCTTCGCACGCACGCCGAGCGTCTCGCGCACCTGGGTAGCTGGGAGTGGGACTTCGAGCGCGACGTGTTCTTCCCGTCCGACGAATGGCGCCGGGTGACCGGTTGCCACAGCGCGACGATCCATCTTCAGGAAGTGCTGGAAATGGTGCACCCGGATGACCTCGAGGGCATCAGGCATCAGCTGCGACGGACGCGGGAAAGCGGTGTCCCCTATGACGTCGAGCACCGGATTCACCGTCAGGATGATGACCAGCTGCGCTGGATCAAGGTTCACGCCGAGATCGACGGTCCGCCCGAGCAGGCGCGGCGCATGCACGGTTTCGTCCAGGACATCACGGAGCGCAAGCGGATCGAGGCGGCCATCGCCGAAAGCGAGGCGCAGTACCGATCCGTCGTCGACAATATCCGTGAAGTCGTCTTCCAGGCCGACGCCGACGGCCGCTGGACGTTTCTCAATCCCGCCTGGGAAGAAATCACCGGCTTTCCCCTGCGGGACAGCCTGGGGCGGCGCTATACCGAATTCGTTCACGCCGGCGATCGCGGCGGCAGCGAACGGGAGTTTCGGGAACTGATGGCCGGCAGGAAGCACGTCGCGCGATCCGAGGTGCGCTACGTGACGCACGAGGACGACTTCCGCTGGTTCGAGGTCAACGTCCGCACGACCAGTGACGAGGCGGGTCGGATCGTCGGCTGCGCCGGGACGCTGCGCGACATCACGCAGCAGCGCGAAGCCGAGCAGAAGATGCGCCACCTGGCGCACTACGATCCCGTGACCGAGTTGCCCAATCGCATCCTCGCACTGGACCGGCTCGACCAGTTGCTCAAGGCCTCCCATCGGACCGACGAGCACGTCGCCGTGCTCTTCCTCGACCTCGACCACTTCAAGAAGGCCAACGACACGCTGGGCCACGAGGCCGGCGATCAGCTCCTGCGCGAGGCCGCCCGCCGCCTGCTGACCGATGTTCGCGACCAGGACACCGTCGCTCGATTCGGGGGCGACGAGTTCCTGATCGTCGTCGGCGGGCTGCGACACGCCGCCGAAACCCTGCCGGTGGCCGAGAAGCTGCTCGAGAGTTTCCGCGACCCGTTCACCATCCAGGGACGGGAGTTCATGCTCACCGCCAGCCTGGGCATCGCCGTGGCGCCCGAAGACGGCACCACGTCGCAGGATCTGCTGCGCAATGCCGACATCGCCATGTACCAGTCCAAGGGCGAGGGGCGGAACACCTATCACTATTTCACCCCGGCGATGAACCGGGACGTTGAGCGTCGCCAGAGCGTGGAAGAACAGCTGCGCGGGGCCCTGGCGCGCGACGAACTGTCGCTCGTGTTCCAGCCCATCGCCGATCTCGAGAGCGGACGGGTGGTGGGCGCTGAAGCGCTCGTACGCTGGCGCAATCCGAAGCTGGGCCAGGTGACGCCCGACGAGTTCATCCCGATTGCCGAACAGACCGGCCAGATCGATGCGATCGGCAAGCACGTCCTCGAGCGGGCGCTCGAGCAGGTCGCTTGCTGGCGCAGCGATCGCGACCCCGACTTCTGGATTTCGGTCAACGTATCGCCGCAGCAATTCCGCGATCCGCGCCTGGTCCACGTCGTCGACGAAGCCCTGTCCAGGGTCGGGCTGCCCGGGCAGGCATTGCAGGTGGAGATCACCGAGAGCGTGTTGCTCGACGAACGCGGCCAGGCCGCTACCGCGCTGGCCGAGCTCAAGCAGCGCGGCGTCAGCATCGCAATGGATGACTTCGGCACCGGCTATGCGTCCCTCAGTTACCTGCGCCACTTTCCCTTCGACACGCTCAAGATCGACCGCAGTTTCGTAGGTGACATTACCGAGGACCCCAAGGACGCGGAACTGGTGATCGCCTCGCTGTCGCTCGCCCACAGCCTGAAGCTCAAGGTGCTCGCCGAGGGCGTCGAAACCGAGTCTCAGCTCGACCTGCTGCGCCAGCACGGCTGCGATCTCGTCCAGGGCTACCTGTTCGCGAAACCGCTCCTGGCCCGTGAATTCGACGCGTTCCCGGATCGAGTTCCGCTGGAGCACCGAGGCGGCCACTGAATTCGCCGGATTCTTGACCGGAGCGTTCCGCTTTCCAGGGGATTGGACAGCCACTGCCGGACGCACTACAGTAGAAAAACGAGCCTGCGCCATGCGGGGGTGGCTCGCTTGGTGACTGCACGGGGGTCTGGCAGGCCGGCATGAAACTGCTTTCCGAACTCAAGCGCCGCAACGTCCTGCGCGCGGGTGCCGCCTACATCGTTACCGCGTGGCTGGTCATCCAGGTGGTCGAGACCATCCTGCCCGCCTTCGGCTTCGGCGATTCTGCCGTTCGCTACGTGACCATCACGCTGATGATCGGCATCGTGCCCGTCGTGGTGCTGTCCTGGGTGTTCGAGTGGACTCCGGAAGGTCTCAGAAGGGATGCCGATGTCGAACCGGGCGATTCCATCGCGCCGCGGACAGGCCGTTTGCTTGATCGCATGATTATCGTGGTGCTTGCGCTCGGGCTCGCCTACTTCGGTTTCGACAAGTTCGTGCTGGCGCCGGCGCGAGACGACGCGCGCGCAAGCCAGGTAGCCGAGCAAATCGACGAAGCCCGGCGGGAAGGTCGCAGCGATGCCCTCATCGAGTCGTTCGGCGATAACTCGATTGCGGTGCTTCCCTTCGTCAACATGAGTGCCGATCCCGAGCAGGAGTACTTCTCCGACGGCATCTCCGAAGAACTGCTCAATCTCCTCGCCCAGATTCCCGAGTTGCGGGTGATCTCGCGTTCCTCGGCCTTCGCTTTCAAGGGCAAGGACATCAACATCGTCGATGTCGGCAGGCAGCTCAACGTGGCGCACGTCCTGGAGGGATCGGTACGCAAGTCCGGCGACCGGATTCGCATCACGGCCCAGTTGATCGAGTCGGGGACCGACACGCACATGTGGTCGCAGACCTACGACCGGACGATGGGCGACGTCTTCGCCATCCAGGACGACATCGCCGCCGTGGTGGTCGAGCGGCTCAAGCTCGAGATCCTGGGCGAGGAGCCGGTCTCCAGGCCGGTCGATCCCGATGCCTACGAGTTGTTCCTTCAGGCACGGCACCTCGCGAGGTCGGGCAGCGACGAAGGACTGGAAACGGCCATCGACCTGTATCACCAGACGCTCGTGATCGACCCCGACTACGTGGCTGCCTGGGATCATCTGGCGGTGGCCTACGACAACCGGGTGGCCATGGGATTGCTGCCCGTCGAGGAAGGCGCCCTGCTGGCGCGGCGGGCGACCGAGCGGGCACTCGAGCTCGACCCCGACTACGCGCCGGCCTACACCGAGCTGGCCTGGATCGCGATGCAGTACGACAATGACCTCGCGGCGGCCGCCCGGCATCTCGAGCGCGCCCAGCAGCTCGACCCCGACAATACGTCGACGCTCGGGGTGACGGCCGTCCTGCTCAACAACCTCGCCCGTCTGCCCGAGGCGCTGGCGATCAACCGGTACACCCTCAGCCGCGACCCGCTGAACTCAGCCGTCCTGCACAACACCGGCGCCGTCCTGTTCAGGCTCGAACGCTTCGACGAGGCGCTGGAGTCCTGGGGAAGGTTGCTGGAATTGCAGCCGGATCACGTCGGCACCCATTATTTCCTGGGGCTGGTTCGTCTGTACAAGGGGGAGCCCGATGCCGCGCTGGTCGAGTTCCAGGGGGAATCCTTCGAGCCGCTGTCGGTGGCCGGCAAGGCGATGGCGTTTCATGCGCTAGGACGAATCGACGAATACGAAAGCAGCCTGCAGACGCTGATCGATCGTTGGGGGGTGGATGCCGCAAGCGCGGTCGCACGCGTGTACGCGACGACCGGCCAGATCGACCCGGCCTTCGAGTGGCTCGAGAAGATGGTCGAATCCGGCAACGGCGGCCAGATCAATCCGATCGATCCGGGTTTCGAGGCGCTGAGCGACGATGCGCGCTGGAACGAGTTGCTCGAGCGCGTGAACAAGGCGCCTGAGCAGCTCGAAGCCATCGAGTTCGACGTCCGGCTACCGGCCGAAGGCGCCTCGGTGGCTCCGGCCCCCATCTAGCGAAATGCGGGTAGGGCGCTGCGAGACGGATTCGTTTGCTGATCCGAAGAAGCGTCCCTGCGGTGGACTCCGACCCGACGCCCCGACGCTTCTCCTCAATCGGCCGCCGGCGGCACGTCCGGCGCGAAGTCGAAGGAATCGTAGAACAGCCGCTCCTCGGGAACACCCGCCTTGATGAAAGCCGGGCGGGCCGCGTGGATCATGGCCGGCGGGCCGGACATGTAGACGTCCCAGCCGGAAAGATCGGGATGGTGGCGCAGGACCGCTTCGTGAACGAAGCCCGTCTCACCGCGCCAGTCCTCGGCGGGCTCGCTGACCACCGGGACGAAATTCAGCGCGGGGTGTTCGTCCTGCCAGGTCCTGATCAGCTCGGCGGCGTAGAGATCCTCGGCAGTGCGCGTGCCCCAGAACAACTCCAACGGGCGATCGTCCCGGGCATGCATCAGCTCCTCGACCATGGCCTTGAGTGGAGCGAAGCCGGTGCCGCCGCCGACCAGCACGGCGGGACGCTCGGAGCTGCGGCGGAAGAAGAAGGTGCCCAGCGGGCCCTCGAAGCGCACGATTTCCTTTGCCTGCATGCCGTTGAAGACGTGACCGGTGAAGCCGCCGCCGTCGACGTGCTTGACGTGCAGCTCGATGAATTCCCTCTCCGACGGCGGCGAGGCGAGCGAAAAGGCGCGGCGCTTGCCGTCGGGCAGGAGGATGTCGATGTACTGCCCGGCCAGGAACTGCAGGCGCGCCGCGGCAGGCAGCTTCAGGCGCAGGCGCATGGTGTCCTCGGTGAACCGGTCCATCGTCTCGACCCGCGCCGGCAGCAGGCGCACGGGAATGTCCTCGACCTGCTCGATCTCGCGTGCCTCGATCACCACGTCGCCCTCGGCGACGGCCTGGCAGCTCAGCATCTGGCCGTCGTGAAGCTCGGTCTGCTCGAGCGCGGCCGGCGGGTTGAACGGGTAGTGGATCTCGCCCTCGACCAGGCGGCACTTGCAGCTCGCGCAGGTGCCGTTGCGGCAGGAATACGGCAGCACGATGCCCTGGCGCAGGGCGGCCGTCAGTATCGTTTCGTCCGGACGTGCGCTGAACTCGCGTCCGGTCGAGGCGATGCGGATATGGGCGTTCCGGGAAGAGGACACTCGCGAACAGGATCGGTTGGCAACAAGCTCTACATCATGCCAGATTGCGGGTGAATCGTTAGGGACCTCTGAACCACTCTGGGCGGGCGCGACGGCGCAGAGTCGTTCAGAGATTCCTCGGGGGCTCCGTGGCGCCCCTGTGCTAACCTTCGCCCGCATCGAACCCGCCCCGCAGAGGCCCTTCGAGTGAGCGACTGGACCAAGCTGATCACGGCCGACGACCCCATCGAAGCGGGCTTTCTGCGCGGACTTCTGGAGTCGGCGGGCATCGCCGTGCAGGTGCGCAGCATGGAACTGTGGACCGCGGCGGTGGAAATCTACTTCTCGGAGGGCGCGCGCCCCTCGATCTGGGTCAGGAAGCGCGACCTGGAGGGCGCCAGGCGCGTTCTGGAGCGGCGCGACGAGCACGGCGAAGGCGCGCCCTGGACCTGCCCGGACTGCGGCGAGCGTCTCGAGGCGCAGTTCACCAGCTGCTGGCAGTGCGGCCGCGTTCGGGAAGGGGGCGGGTGATGGATCCGATCCGTGAACGGCCGCCCTTCCGCTCACCCTGGCGGCTGGCCTGGCGCGTTCCGCTCTTCGGGCTGCACGCCCTGGTCGGCCTGCCGCTGACCCTGCTCTGTTTCCTGCCCGGGATCAATCGAATCCCCGTCGCCGGCATGCCGCTTCGCAAGCGGGCGCACCGCGCCTGGCAGCGCGTCACCCTGCGCCTGTTCGGCGTGCGCTTGCTCGTGGAGGGCAGGCTGCCCGACGGGCCGGCGCTGATCGTGGCCAACCACATCAGCTGGCTCGATATCGTGCTGCTCCAGTCGCTGTGGCCGATGTGGCTGGTGGCCAAGTCCGAGATTCGCGCCTGGCCGCTGATCGGCTGGCTGGCCCAGGTGGGCGGCACCCTGTTCATCGTGCGCGGCAAGCTGGAATCGCGCCAGAAGATCTCGCGTCGCATGGCCGCGCTGATGCGACGCGGCGACCGCGTGGGCATCTTCCCCGAAGGCGGCATCCGTCACGACGCCGGCGTCGGCCGGTTCCACGCGCCGCTGTTCGCCCCGGCCATCCGCACGCGCATGCCCGTGGTGCCGGTGGCCATTCGCTACGAGCGCGAGCGGGACCTGCACGAGGAATTCGTGTTCGGCCCCAACGAGAGCTTCCCGCGCAATTTCTTCCGGCTGATGGCCGAGCCGCCACTGACCGGACGGATCATGATCGGTGAGCCGATCCTGGATTACGATAACGGCCGGCGCCGCCTCGCCGAGAGAGCCGGCGCCGTGGTCAAGGATTACTACGACAATGCCTGAATCGCCTCCGCCGGAATTCGCACCCCGCGGGCTGCTGGCCAGCCCGCACGTGCAGTCGATTCTTACCTCCGGTCCGTGGCGGCGCCGTAAGGTGAGAAAGCGCGCGGCCGAATACCTGGCCCGCCGTACCGAGCGCATCGTCACCGCTCGGGACGGTACGCGTCTGCTGGGTTTCGCCAACCGCGCCCGGGCCAACCGGCGCGACGCGCTGGCGATCATGCTCCACGGCTGGGAGGGCAGTGTCGACTCCAACTACCTGCTGTCGACGGCGGTCACCCTCGACGACGCGGGCTTCGACACGTTCCGGCTCAATTTCCGGGACCACGGCGATTCCCATCACCTCAACGAGGGCCTGTTCCATTCCTGCCTGCTCGAAGAGGTACTCGACGCGGTGTCGATCATTGCCGAAGAGTACGACGGGCCGGTCTTCCTGGCCGGTTTCTCTCTGGGCGGCAATTTCACCCTCCGCATTGCCCGCCATGCGCCCGAGCGCGGGCTCGACATCCGGCGCGCCATCGCCGTCAGCCCGGTGGTTCGGCCGCACAACGTGCTCGACGCCATGGAGCGAGGCCTCCCCATCTACGAACGGTACTTCGTGCACAAGTGGCGTCAATCGCTCAAGCACAAGCAATCGCTCTTCCCCGAGCGGTACAATCTGCATCCCTGGTTCCGGCTGGGCCGGGTTCGAGCCCAAACCGAATGGTTGGTGGAGCGCCTGACCGAGTTCGAGAATCTCGACGCCTATCTTGAGGGATACTCGATCTCCGGTGATTATCTGGCCGGGCTGGAAACATCGACCCTGATCATCACCGCCGCGGACGACCCGATCATCCCGATCGACGACATCCGGGCGCTGCCGAAACCCGCGGCGCTGGATATCGAGGTGCACGATCACGGCGGCCACTGCGGCTTCCTGGCCAACTGGCGCCTGGAAAGCTGGATCGAACAGAGAGTGAAGAACGAACTATGCAGACTGACGGCCAATTGACCGAGCGCTCACGCCGCGCTTTCGAAGCCGGCGATCTCGAACAGGCGGAGCAGGGCTACCGCGCCCTGACCGAAGCCGAACCCGAAAAGGCCCAGCACCACGTCATGCTGGGTGCCTGCCGGCAGGCGCGGGGAGACGGTGCCGCGGCCATGCAGGCCATGGAGCGGGCCGTCGAGATCGACGCCGGCAACGGTGAATGCTGGTTCCACCTGGGCCGGATCTGCCGGCTCAACGGCCAGCGCGAGCGCTCGCGCGAAGCGCTGGACCAGGCGACGCAGCTGCGGCCCAACCACGGCCTGGCCTGGGCCGAACGCGGTTTCCTGGCGCTCGACGAAGGCGACCGACAGCGCGCCGAGCAGAATTTCCGGACGGCGCTGCGCGCCGATCCGGCCTGCGTGCCGGCGCTCGTCTCGCTGGCCGGCATGGTGCTCGAGGCCGGCGACACGGCACGAGCGCATGAGCTGGCTTCCAAGGCCGTGAAGATCAAGCCGGCCGATGTCGGCGCCCAGCTGGTCATGGCCCAGGTTTTTCGCCGGCAGGGTCACGGCGATTTCGCCGAGCGTTGCCTGCGCAATGCGCTCGAGCGCGTGCCCGGGCATCCGCGGCTCAATCTCGCCCTCGCGGACCTGCTGCTCGCCGGCGGTCAGCCCGCGGAGGCCCTTGAGCTGGCGCGGGCGGTTCGAAACGCCGGACCGGCGTCGATCCTGATGGAAATCCGGGCCCTTCGCCAGCTCGGCCGTCCGGGCGAGGCGCGTCGCCTGCTCGAGCAGCTGGCCGGGCAGGTCACCCTGGACGCGCGCGCCACGCTCCTGCTCGGGGAGTTGCGCCTGGCCGACGGGGACGAGGCAAGCGCCCGCCAGCTGCTCGACGGCCTCGAGCAGGAATGGCCGGCCGGCGCCAGCCTGCTCGGCGCCCAGCTGGCCGAAGCCAAGGGCGAGGACAAGCGAGCATCGGCACTGGTCGAAGGTCTCCTGGATCACGACGACGCTTACCTGCGCCACCAGGCCCGCCTCGTCAAGGGGCGCCGGGCGCTGGCCGCCGGCGACGCGCCGGCCTGCCGGAAGGCGCTCGAGCCCCTGCTCGAGGCTGGCGGCGGGCAACCGATGGTTCGCTGGATGCTGGCCGACTGCCTGGACCGGGCCGGCGAACACGATGCGGCTGCCGTGCACCTCGAAGATTGCGGCTGGCGACCGGCGCCGTTGCTGGCCGAAGCGGTCAGGCTGATCCCCGGCGATCTGCCGTCGGGTATCGGGGCGATGGACTTCAGCGACTGGCCGCGGCGGCCGATCGACGACGGGCGGCCCGAGCCCGTGTTCGTGCTGGGCTGGCCCGGCAGCGGCCGGGAAGCGCTGATCGAGGCGATCTCGGTGGCCGGCGGTGCGAGCCTGCTCGACCCGCGCGAAACCGAGCGCCGTTTGGCCGCGCTCGACCTGCCGGCCTGGCCGCGAACGCTCGAGACGCTCGACGAGGGCGCCATCCGGCTGATTCGCAAGCGCTATCTCCGCGGCTCGCGCGCTGACGGCGGACGCGTTCTCGAACCGGCCTGGCTGCCGGCGACCGCACTCGCCGCGCTGGCCCGTTACTTTCCGGGCGCGACCGTGGTCCTTACGGAGGCCGACCCGCGTGACCTGGAAGTCGACTGGCGCCTGGCGGGCTTTCGCGATATCGAGCGCCTGCGGACCCTCGCGAACCGCGACCGGGCGCTGCTGGCGCAGCTGCGTGAGCGTCTGCCGCTTTGCTTCGTCACGGTCACGCGATCGGAGCTTGCCGGTCGGGCGGAAGCCGTGCCTCGTCGGTTGCGCAAGGCGCTGGACCTGCCCGACGACGCGCCGCTGCACGCCGCGCTCTCCGGTCGCGCCGATGCCGTTCGGCCCGAAGGCCACTGGCGACATTACCCCGGCCTGTTCGCCGACGCGCCCGCCTGAGTCCGACGGTCACGGTTTCGTCATGAGGCGGGCGGGCAGTTCCGGTAGCATGGGCGGCATTCCACCGCGGTTGCCCGTCTTGCGGATTGCCCTGTCGAGTCTGTTCGCCTTGTTTCTCGTGGCCTGTTGTCCCGGCGAGCAGGTCGACGAGCGCGGCTGGCCCAACGAACTGGTGCTCGGCCTCGTGCCGTCGCTCGAAGCCGAAGCCATGGTCGACAACCTCGAACCCCTGGCCGACTTCCTCAGCGCGGAGTTGGGCATGCCCGTGACCAGCTTCGTGCCGCAGGACTACACCGGCCTGGTCGAAGCGCTGGGCACCGGTCGGGCCGATATCGGCATGCTGCCGCCCTTTGCCGCCATGCTGGGCCAGCGCCGTTACGACATCGAGACGATCCTCATTTCCGTGCGGAACGGCGAGACGGGGTATCGCTCGCAATTCATGACCAACGATCCCTCGGTGTGCGATACGCCCGTGATCGACAACGAACTCGGTTACAAGACCTGCGAGGGCGACGTCGGCGTGCTCGAAGGCGAGACCGTGGCGTTTACCGACCCCAACAGCACCTCGGGTTTCCTGTTCCCGTCGGTCTACCTGATGCAGCGCGGCATCGATCCCCAGAAGGACGTCGAGGGACTGTTCGTGGGCGGCCACGATTCGGCCGCGCTGGCCGTCTACGCCGGCGACGTGCGATTCGCCGTCGCCTATGACGACGTGCGGATGTTCATCGAGGAGCAGTATCCCGACATCGGGCAGAAGGTGATCACTTTCGCGCACACCGAGATGATTCCCAACGACGGTGTCCAGGTGCGCCCGGACCTGCCCGAGGATCTGCAGCTCGCCATCCGCGAGGCCTTCATCGAACTGGCCGAATCGCAGGCGCACCTGCCGCGCGAGGAGAAGGTGTTGTGGATACTCTACGAAATCGACGGGTTCGTGCCCTATACCCCGGGTCTCTACGATCCGGTGCGCGATGCCTATGAGCTGCTGCGCGAGTGACGCGGGCGAGGGACAGAGGGAGGAAGCATGACTGAGCAGCGCGGCCGCATCCGCTTCAGCCGGGCCGGCGTGACTTACCCCAACGGCACGGTGGGGATGAAGAACCTCGACCTCGAGATCGAGCCGGGCGAGTTCATCGTGATCGTCGGCTCCTCCGGGGCCGGCAAGTCCACCCTGTTGCGTGCGGTCAACGGGCTCAATCCGCTGACCTCCGGCGCGGTGGAGATCGACGGCCGGGCGGTGCCCCAGCGCGAGGGGCGGCAGCTGCGGGAACTTCGCAAGCGCATCGGGATGATTTTCCAGGACTTTCGGCTGGTCAAGCGCGAGAGCGTGTTGACCAACGTCCTGATCGGCCGCCTGGCGCACGTGCCGGGCTGGCGCGCCATGCTCAAGCTCTGGCCGCAGCGCGATCGAGATCTCGCGGTGAAGGCCCTCGAGCGCGTCGGCATTCCCGAAAAGGCCTGGGTGCGCGCGAGTTCGCTCTCCGGCGGCCAGCAGCAGCGTGTCGGCATCGCCCGCGCGCTCGCGCAGGAGCCGGCCATCATCCTGGCCGACGAGCCGGTCGCCTCGCTCGACCCGGTGACGACCCACCAGATCATGCGCGACCTGGTGCGCATCAACCGCGAGCTGGGCATCACCACCCTGGTCAACCTGCATTTCCTCGACCTGGCACGCCAATACGGCCGGCGCATCATCGGCCTGCGCGACGGCGAACTGGTCTACGACGGTTCGGCCAAGACGGTGACGGACGGGGACTTCCGGGAGATCTACGGGAGGGACTTTACGGAGGATGATTTGTTGGAAGAGAAAGAATGAAATTCGAAATCCGAAGCACCAAATCCGAAACAAGCACGAAATACGAAGCACGAAACGGGTGCCGGTCGTGTTTGGTATTTGGGTTTTCGAATTTCGAATTTGTTTCGGATTTGGTGCTTCGGATTTCGAATTTTCCGGGCGCGGAGTCACCCGATGTTCCCTGAACGCCCAGCCCGCAACTGGCCACTGATCATCGCCACGGCCGGCTTCCTCGCCGCCATGACCTGGTGGTCGGCCAACGGTATCGGTTTCTCCCTGATCGAATTGTTGTGCAACATCACCGGCGGCGGTCGCCTGATCAGCGAATCCTGGCCGCCCGATTTCAGCTTCCTGCCGCGCCTGGCCGATCCGTTCCTGGAGACGCTCAACATCGCGGTTATCGGCACGGTGATCGGCGGCATCCTGTCGGTGCCGGTGGCCGTGCTGGCCGCCCGCAACCTCACGCTCGGCCGGGTCGTCTGGTTCACCGACCGCAACTTCATGAACGTGCTGCGCACCCTGCCGGACTTGTTCTGGGCAATGCTGTTCGCCACGGCCGTGGGCTTCGGGCCGGTCGCCGGCGCCCTGGCGCTTTCGGTCTTCACCATCGCGGTGATCTCGAAGCTCTGGTCGGAGTCGCTGGAGTCCATCGACATGGGCCTGCCCGAGGCGGTTCGCGCGGTCGGTGGCACCTGGCTGCAGATGCTGCGTTTCGGCGCCGTCCCCCAGGCCATGCAGACTTACGTCTCCTACGCACTCTATGCCTTCGAGTTGAATGTTCGCGCGTCCATGGTGCTGGGCCTGGTCGGCGCAGGGGGCATCGGCATGATTCTCGAGACCCAGCGCGCCAATTTCGAGTACGAGCGCGTGGCGCTCATCGTGCTCGTGGTTCTCGTGGCCGTTCTCATCATCGAGGAGATTTCGGAGGCGATCCGGAGTCGGCTGGCATGAGCGAGCGGAGACTCCGGGGGCAGCAGAGGATCGGGGGCGCCACCTGGGCGACCTTCATTATCGCCGCCCTGTTCGTCTGGTCGATGTGGGCGATCGGCTTCTCCCCGGAACGCCTCGGCAAGCTGCCCGCGCAGATGGTCGAGGTGCTGGGCTTCTTCTGGCCGGCCGACATGGCCTACGGCTGGGACAAGGTGCTGCCGGCCATCGCCGAGTCGATCCAGATCGCCTGGATCGGGACGATCATCGGCGCCATCTTCTCGCTGCCTCTGGCCCTGCTGGGCGCGCGCACCCTGTTCCCGAAGTTCGCGCGGGTGGTGAAGCTGATCTCGGCGACCACGCGTGCTTTTCCCGAAATCCTGCTGGCGATCTACTTCGTGCCCATCGTCGGCCTGGGGGCATTCGCAGGGGCCCTGGCCATCGGTATTTCCTCGATCGGCATGCTCACGAAGCTGGGGTCCGAAGTGGTCGACTCGATCGATTTCGGGCCGGTGGAGGCGGTGGAGGCTGCCGGCGGCTCGCGAATCCTGGCTTTGCGCTATGCCGTGCTGCCGCAGGTGCTGCCCGAGATCATCGCGCACTGGCTGTTCCGCTTCGAGCTCAACATCCGCGCCTCGGCGGTGCTCGGAGTCGTCGGCGCCGGCGGCGTGGGGGGCGTGCTGCTCAACACACTGCGCTACCGTCACTTCGACAAGGCGGCGGCCGTACTGGTCCTGACCATCCTGATCGTGCTGGCCATCGACATGGTCTCCGGCGAGATCCGCCGGCGGATTATCAGGGGCTGACCTCGGAGGCTGACCTCGAGAGGCAACTTTTCGACGCCCCCGTAGGTCGGGGCCGCGCCCCCGACCTACACGGGCCCTAGAGGCGGTAGGCGACGGCTTTCATGATGCCGGCGCTGAGCGACATCAGGCGCTGCACCGGCGCGGGCAGGATCGTCGCGCCGCTGTCGAGGGCCATCTGGGCGTGGCGGGCCTCGTCTTC